>DASVDW010000108.1:0-19769 GCA_036380925.1 Acidothermaceae bacterium | reverse complement strand
GTGTAATTCAGCGTGAACTCATCGCCGTTGCAGACGAGATTGCTGTGACTTCTGTTGCAGTTGTGACGTAACGGCTATCGTCAGCACCGCCCGGCTTTGCCGCGCTTTGTCTCAAGGCGTATGCGACTGAAGGCAAAACGCGCGCCATGGCCGGTGGATTCGGGCTTGTTGACAGGTCGTGGGACGACGGAGGCGTGGGTGCGCGAGGTCGGCGGTTCGCCGTGGCAGCCGGAAGTTACGAGCAAGAAGCCGCAGGCCGGACGACGCGCGGCGCTCGCTGTCGTCGCCGGCGGAATCGCTTGCGTGATTGTCGCGAGCGGCGCCACACCTGCCTTCGCCGCGAAGAAACCGGTCATCCCCAGTCAGTCCCAGGTCGACCAAGCCAACGCCGCCGCGCATTCGAAAGCGACCCAAATCGGTGAAACCGAGGCGCAGCTGGCGGCCGCCAACGCCGAACTTTCGAGGTTGAATAACAACGCTGAGATTTCGGTCGAGAAATACAACGGGGCGGTCGCCAAACTCGGCGCGGCGCAGCAGGCGGCGCAAGCGGCGCAGGCTCAATTGGCCCTTGCGACTCAGCAGCGCTCCGAAGCGCAAATCGCCATGAATCAGTTCGCGGCGGACAGCTACCGCGGTTCGGCGGGGGTGAGCCAGCTCAACGCGCTGCTCACCTCCGGTTCGCCGGAGACGTTCGTCGATCGGGAGGCCGCGTTGGCGGCGGTGTCCCGGCACGAGAGAGCGATCATCGAGGCGATGAAGCGCGCTGAGACGGCGCAGCGGCAGGCGCAGCAGGCGGCGGACCAAGCGGTCGCCGACCAACGCAAAGCCAGCGACGCGGCCGCGCAGGCCAAGAACGCCGCCCTTGCCGCGATGAACTCCCAGGCGCAGCAGGTGTCGCAGATCAAGGACAGCCAGCTGCAGCTGCAGGCGCAGCTCGCGGTCTTGAAGGGCAAGGCGAAGAGCCTCGCCGCCGCTCGGGCCCAAGGTCTGGCCGAGTTGGCCGCCCAGCAGGCCGCCGCGCGCAAGGCGGCCGAGGAGGCCCGCAAGCGCCAGGCTCAGCTGGCCAAGCTGGCGAGTGGCACGGGAGGGTCGGGTGGCGCCCCGACCGCGGCGCCGGTCGACCTGGTCACGCCCGGCACCGGCCACTCCGTCTCCACCGCGGCGCAGCGGGCCACCGCGGTCGCGTTCGCGCAAAGCCAGATCGGGGTTTGGTACCGATGGGCGGGCGCCGGTGAGGTCGGGCCAACCGTCACGTCGAGCGGCACCCAGAACGTCCCGGGCTACGACTGCTCAGGGCTGACCATGCGCGCCTACCAAGCGGCGGGGATCTCGCTCGGCCACTACACCGGCCTGCAATGGGACGAGGGCATGCACGTTTCCCGCGACCAGCTGCAACCGGGCGACCTGGTGTTCTTCGCCACCAACACCTCCGACCCGAGCACGATCCACCACGTCGGCATCTACATCGGGGACGGCCGCATGATCGACGCGCCGCAGACCGGCGAGCAGATCGGCAACCACAACGCCTTCCGCCCTGACTACATCGGCGCGGTGCGCCCGTAGCGTTCGGCTATCCGGTCGGCGAAAGCTGCTGCGCGGTCGCGTTGCCGACACCAGACTTCCGGACGACGTGAAAGCCGCGCTCCGGCCAGAACGCCGCGAGCACCATGGCCGCCGCTTCGGCGATGCCGAACAACGGGAACAGCCCGAACTGCATCGCGTACAGCAGCGCGCGATAGGCGCGGCCCGGCCGGATTTCTGACGGCATCGCGGCCAGGTTGACCCGCAGGCCGACCCAGTAGGCGGACAGGTACCACGACAGCACCGCGGCGCCGAGCACCGACGGAACGGCAGGCGTGCCAAGGCCGGTGGCCAGATTGACGATCGTGTAAATCGCGCCGACGGCGGACAGCATCCATGACACAAGGAACGCCATCAGCGCCACCCGGGCGCCGGTCGGGGCCGGCGCGTACAGGCAGACCTTCCAAAGGCCCGAGTACCAGCGTCGGCGCTGCTTGGCGAAGTCACGCCAGCGCTCCGGCGACTGCTCGACGATGAAGCCGTCGACCCAGCGGAATTCCCTGCCGTTGAAGGCCTGCTGATAGGCCCACCAGGCGTCTTCGGTGACCGAGCCCTCAGGGCCGACGTCAAAAGACACCGAGCGCTCGACGTCGCAGCGCACCAAGATGAACGACCCGTGCATGCCGCAGAACAACTTGCCCGACCAAAACTGGGTGCGGAACCGCGTCACGTCGTCGCCGGTGCGGATCATGTCGGCGAGCGTGAGCAACGGGTGCCGGCGCAGGTGCCGGTAGTACAGGATCCGACCCTGGCCGATTCGCGGTGTCAATCCGCGTTCGGCGCGCGCGGTCTCCTCGACGACCGCGTCGCGAATTCCGCCCACCAGCCCCGGTGTCACGTGCGATTCCTCGTCGCAATGGAACAGCCAGGCGTCGGATGGGATCGGCGACGCGTGGGTGAGGTAGTGCAAAGCCCGCGCCTTGTACCGCGACTCGCTTGGCGTGCGGTACTCAGGCGGGACGACGTAGCCGCGCACGTCGTCACCTGGCGGCAGGTCGACCGGCAGGTCGGTCACAACCTCAATGCAGTAAGGGAAAAGCGGACGCTTCCGCATCGAGGAGCGCACCGACTCCACCGTGTCGTACAGCGCGGCGGCGTTGTGCCCACGTGACACGATGCGAAAGCAGACCAAGATGTCGCACGGCGTCCCGGCGTCGAGGGGTCGGCGCGATTGCGGAATGACCAGCGAGACGACTCCGATCGCGGCGGCGGGGAACGCCGCGACCCACGACCACGAGAACATCTGCAGCAGGTGCTCCCACCACGCCGTCGCCGGCCGCGGACTCGGCATGAATCTGGCCCGCGCCCATGTGGTCAAGCAGAATGTGACGACGACGACGGCGACGTGCGACAGCCGGTAGCGCAACGAGTCCCACCGTCGCTCATAGAGCCAGGCGATGTGGCGCGGCCGCTGCGTCACGACGTCGCCTGCTTTTCCGTGAGCCGCTTGGCCAGCGTGGTGGCGGCGCTGGCGTCGGCGGGCGCCACGCCGTCCGGCTCGTAGACGGTGACGACGGCGAGATCGCCCGGCGCCGCGTTCGGCGTCCACGAGATCACCGTGATGCCGTCACCAGCGCCGCCGGCGAACGACCGAAGCGTCGCCCGCTCGGCTCCGGCGAAGACTCGCTTCGTCGACAGCGCCCGGTAGCCGCCGGCCCGCAACGCGGCGCCAAGCGTGTCGCCGTCGAAGCCGTTGCTCGACGTCACGTAGTCGACGGTCAACGCGGCGGACGACGGCAAGCCGTTCGCGGCGGCGGGCAGCGTCCAGTGCCGCCATTGCGCGCCGGCGCCGGCGAGCGCCACCTCGCGCGCGTCAGCGGTTCCGGCCACCGCGCCCGGCGTCTTCGCGACGACGTCGGGGAAGGCGACAACCTGCGGACGCGTCGCGGCCGGCGGGACGCCGGTGGACAGCACGGCGACGCCGGCGAGCGCGATCGTCGTCGCGGCAAGCAGCACCGGTTCACCGCGCGGCAGGCAGCGCAGCGGTTCGGGCTGCCGTTCGCGGTCCGGAAGCCGAAGCCGAAAGGCCGGTGTGGCAAGCGCCGCGGCGACGCAGGCGGCGGGAACCGCGTGGCGCAGCGCAGCTCCCATGCAGACCACCACGACGAAGACCGACCAAGCGACGCGGGCAAGTCGGCCGCCGACGGTCATGCGCCAGCCCAGTAAGACCATCACGGCGGCCGCCTCGAGCGCGCCCTCGCGAGTCAGCTTCTGCGCGAGCAGATCGCCCGCGGCGGTGGCCGAACCGCCCGGCGCGAGCAGGGCGGAGTCAATCGTGGTGGCGACCACCACCATCGCGCGCGCGACGAACCTGGTCGCGGCGTCGAGCAGCACGTAGCCAGGTCGAAGCAACGCCGGCGAGAGCAGGGCGAGCGCCGTGACGGCGCCGCGCAATCGAAACAGCATCCGGCTGCCGAACAGCACCGCGACGGCCGCGCCGAGCGCCGGCGCGACGACCGCCAGCGAGGCGCCCCACGCGTCGGCGTCCGGGCCGAAGACCGGTGGCAGCTGCCAGGCCAAGAACGCCGCCGCGGCCGCCAAGCCGCCGGCGATCGACAGGTCTGCCGCGCGCATCGGAATCGCCCGCGGTTCGGCGGCGACGCCGCGCCATGAGCGCACGGCGAGCGTGATCGCCAGCAGCAACCCGAGCGCCACGACACCGTCGCCGTGCCGCACCAACGCCAGACGCGGCGCGGAAAACGCCGTGGCGCCGACCATGACAGCGCCGAACAGTCCGCAGCGCGCGCCGAGCAGCCAGGCGCCGCGCCGGGATTCCTGGACCTCGACGGCCGCCCGGTCGGCCGTCACAACAGACATCAATCCCTCGCCTTCGACGCCGACTTCCCGCGTCGAGCCAATCGGCCAAGGGATGGTTGATCTGAGCTTGCGAGCTCGTCAGTGGCTGGCGCTGGCCAGCCGTTCGCGCGAGGCCACGATTTCCGCCTCGGCGGCGACCCGGCCGACCCAGGTGGCGCCTTCGACCGATTTGCCGGGCTCGAGGTCCTTGTAGACCTCGAAGAAGTGCTGGATTTCCAGCCGCTCCCACGGCGCCACGTCGTCCAGGTCGCGAATCGCGCCTTGCCGGGGATCACCGGACGGCACGCACAGCACCTTGTCGTCCGGACCCTTCTCGTCGGTCATCCGGAACATCCCGATGGCCCGACACCGAATCAGGCAGCCGGGAAACGTCGGCTCTTCCAGCAACACCAACGCGTCGAGCGGGTCGCCGTCCAAGCCGAGGGTGTCCTCGATGAAGCCGTAGTCGCTCGGGTAGCGGGTCGCGGTGAAAAGCATGCGGTCAAGCCGGATCCGGCCGGTTGCGTGGTCGATCTCGTACTTGTTGCGTTGCCCCTTCGGGATTTCGATCGTGACGTCGAAGTCCATCGCGCTCTCCCGCTTGTCGTCGCCACCGGCTGACCACCGGTTTGGTTAGTGTCGCGTAAGCAGTCGGGCCGGCCAGAGGGAGGCGGCACGGTATGACAGGCCGCCGCCGGCGCGCGCCTTCGCGCAGCCGGGTGCTGTTGAGCCTGCTCGCCATGCTGCTCGTGGTGTCGGGTGGGCTGTTGGCCGCCGTCGTCGGCTATCAACAGCACAATTCCGGCGGATCGCGCGGCGCGGCCGGCGGCGGAGGCGGCCAGAGCACGCCGTCGGCCAGCCCGGCTCCCGCGGCTCGGACGACGCCGCCTGCGGCGTGGGCGCTGACCCCGTCGCCGGCGACCGTCGCGTTGACGCCGTCCGCTCGGCTGCCAGCCGGCGTCAAGCCGAACGCCAAAGGGCTGGCCGCGATGCTCGGGCCCCTGCTCGCCGACCCGGCCTTCGCCGGCGGCGCGGTCTCGGTGGTCGTCGGCGATCCGCTCACCGGCGCCGTGCTGTTGGACCACGGCGGCGACGCCGCGGTGCTCCCGGCGTCGACCGCCAAGCTCGCGGTCGCGGCGGCCGCCCTCGACACGCTCGGCCCGCAGCACCGGCTGGTCACAAGGACAACCCTGAACGCCGATGGCCGCGTGGTCCTGGTCGGCGGTGGCGACCCGACCCTGGCCGGTCCCAAGGCGGTCGGCCGCGAAGATCCCGGCTTCCCCGAGCCGGCCAGGCTCGCCGACCTGGCGGCGCGCACCGCCGCGGAGCTGAAGGCCCGCGGCCTGTCTCGGGTGCGCGTCGGTTACGACGACTCGCTGTTCACCGGCCCATCGATGGCGCCCGGATGGAAACCGACGTATGTCACCGAAGGCGACGTCGCGCCGGTGAGCGCCTTGGAGGTCGACGAGGGCCAGCCGGACCTCGGCAAGCCGCCGCGAACGGGCGATCCCGCCGCGGTCGCCGCGGGGGTGTTCGCCGCGTTGATGGCCAGCAGCGGCGTCACGGTCGACGGCGCGCCGCAGCCCGTGCGAGCCGCCGGGCCGACGCTCGCCAGCGTCGAATCGCCGACGATCGCCGCGTTGGTGGAGAGGCTGCTCGGCCGTAGCGACAACGACCTCGCCGAGGCGCTGATCCGCCACGTCGCGATCGCGCTTGGCTACCCGGCCAGTTTCGCCGGTGGCGCGCAGGCTGTCCGACACGCGATCGGCCGGCTGGGCGTCGACTCAGACGACATCGCGATGGTCGACGGCAGCGGTCTGTCGCGATCCGACCGGGTGCGACCGACGGCGCTGGTGCAGCTGGTCAACGCGCTGCTGTCGCCCGCGCACCCGCAGTTCACCGCCGCGCTGCGCGGCCTTCCGGTCGCCGGCTTCTCCGGCACGTTGGCCGGCCGCTACACGAGCCCGCCCGCGCTGGCGGCAAGTGGCCTGGTGCGGGCGAAGACCGGAACGCTCGACGGCGTCGTGGCGCTGGCCGGCCTTGTCTACGACGCGAGCGGGCGGGTGCTGTCGTTCGCGGTCGTCGCCAACGGCATCGCCCACGCTGCGACGTTGAAGGCGGAGGCGGCGCTTGACCGAGTGAGCGCGGGCCTTGCGGGATGCGGGTGCGCGTGAGGGGCCGTACGGTGGCTGCATGGGGGAGCGCTGCAATGCGGGGGCGCTGCATGAGGGAGCGGAGTGCGTTCATGACCGAATCCGTCCGGCTGATCGACTGGGATCTCGCGGTTGCGACCGCCACCCGCCTGGCGCCGCGGGGTCCTGCCGTCACGCGCGAGGAGGCCTTCGCCGCGGTGCGCCAGCTGCGTGAACTCGCGGTCGAGGCCGAGGACCATGTCACCGCGTTCACCGGGATGAAGGCGCCGCACCCACACGAGCCGGCGACTGTCGTCGACCGCACCGGCTGGGTCAAGGGCAACATCGGCGGCTTCCAGATCGTGATGGCGCCGTTGCTGGACAAGCTCGCCGCCAAACGCAGCGGCAAGGTCGGCGGTCCGGTCCTCACCGCCGTCGGCTCCAGGGTGACCGGCGCGCAGGTCGGCGTGCTGCTCGCCTATTTGTCGGGGAAGGTTCTTGGGCAGTACGAGCTGTTCTTGCCACCCGCCAACGGCCGTGCCCGGCTCGGGCGGCTCAGCCTCGTCGCCCCGAACATCGTCGCCGCCGAGCAGCAACTCGCCGTCGACCCGCGCGACTTTCGGCTGTGGGTCTGCGTGCATGAGGTCACCCACCGCACCCAGTTCACCGCGGTGCCCTGGTTGCGCTCGCACGTGCAAGACGAGATCAGCGCGTTCCTCGCGGCGAGCGACCTCGATCCCTCGGCGATGCTCGAGCGGTTGCGCGCGGTCGGTGACGTCGCCCGGGAGAACCTGCGCCGGAGGTCCGGCGAGCCCACCGACAAGGAGCCGGTGCTCAGCCTCATCGAGGCGGTGCAGACGCCCGAGCAGCGCGAGATCTTGAACCGGCTCACCGCGGTGATGACCCTGCTGGAAGGGCACGGCGAGTACGTCATGAACGGCGTCGGCCCCGACGTCATCCCCACCGTCGAGGAGATCTCCCGCAAGTTCTCCGAGCGCCGGCGTGGCCAAAATCCCGCTGACCGGGTGGTGCGAAAACTGTTCGGCCTCGACATGAAGGCCCGCCAGTACGCCGAGGGGGCGGCGTTCGTGCGGGCGGTCGTCGACCGGGTCGGCATGACCGCGTTCAACAAGGTCTGGACGTCGCCGAACACGCTGCCCACGAAGGCCGAGATCGCCGACCCCGCCGCCTGGATGTCGCGGGTGTTGCGCGCCGAGATCAGCGGTGGCGCCGAATCGCAGTCCGAGTAGGCCGGACGACGCCAGGTGGGCCCCACGCCTGCGGTCGCGGCCGTGCGGCGGGCCGTCCGGCTCGCCGTCGCCGACCTGCCGGGGGGCTCGACCGTGCTCGCCGCTTGCAGCGGCGGAGCCGACTCGCTGGCGCTCGCCGCGGCGCTGGCCTTCGAGGCGCCGCGCTCTGACCGGTCGCTGCGCGCGGGCGGGGTCACCGTCGATCACCGGCTGCAACCGGGGTCGGCGCGACGCGCGGAGGCGGTCGCCCGCTTGCTCGGCTCGCTCGGCTTGGACCCGGTCGAATGCGTCGCGGTCGAGGTCGGCGCGGCGGGCGGGCCGGAGGCCGCGGCCCGGTCGGCGCGTTACGCGGCGCTCGACGCGGTGGCCGGACGCACTGGCGCCACGGCGGTGCTGCTCGGGCACACCCTCGACGACCAGGCCGAGACGGTGCTGCTCGGGCTGGCCCGCGGATCGGGGTTGCGCTCGCTTGCGGGCATGGCGGCGGTGGCCGGCGCCGGCGGTCGGTACCGGCGGCCGCTGCTGGGCCTGACCCGGGCGACCACCGCGGCGGCGTGCGCCGACCTCGGGCTGCCGGTCTGGGACGACCCCCAGAACACCGACCCGGCCTACGCTCGGGCCCGCGTGCGGTCCACGGTCTTGCCGGTCTTGGAGGCCGAACTCGGCCCCGGTGTCGCGCAGGCGCTCGCCCGCACCGCGCGGCTGGCGCGCCACGACGCGGACGCCCTCGACGACTGGGCCGCCCAGGCGCACGCCGAACTGGCGGCCCGGCCCGACGAGGGGCTCGACGCGGCGGAGTTGGCCGGTCTGCCGGTCGCGGTGCGCACTCGCGTGCTGCGCCGCGCCGCGCTGGCCGCCGGGGCGTCTCCAAGCGCGCTCGGGGCTGTGCACGTCGCCGCGATCGACGCGCTGGTGGTCGGCTGGAGCGGTCAGGGACCGGTGAATCTGCCCGGCGGCGTCACGGCGACGCGTCGGTATGGCAGGCTTCATTTTGCGCCCGCGAACGGGCGCGACGGCGAGTGAGAGTGGGGCAACCGCGCGGTGGACGAAGCCGACGTCAGTGACGACCTAGCCTCGATTTTGCTGACAGAGAAGGAAATTCAGGCCAAGGTCGGCGAGCTTGCAGCCGCGATCGACGCCGACTACACCGGGCAGGAATTGCTGCTCGTCGGCGTCTTGAAGGGCGCCGTCATGGTCATGGCCGACCTCGCCCGGGCGCTGCACCTGCCGGTGACGATCGACTTCATGGCGATCTCGTCATACGGGTCGGGCACCTCGTCGTCCGGGGTTGTTCGCATCTTGAAAGACCTCGACCACGCGATCGAGGGCCGCCACGTGCTCGTCGTCGAAGACATCGTCGACTCCGGGCTGACCCTGTCGTGGCTGGTTTCGAACCTCGAGTCGCGCGCGCCCGCCTCCGTCGAGGTGTGCGCCTTGATGCGCAAGCCGGACGCTTTGAAGCAAGACGTCAAGGTCAAGTACCTCGGCTTTGACATCCCGCGCGATTTCGTGGTCGGCTACGGGCTCGACTACGCCGAGCGGTACCGGAACCTGCCGTTCGTCGGAACGCTCAAGCCCAGCGTGTACGAGTAGCCGCGCAAGCGAGGGGAACCTAACCGGAAGTGCCCGGGAACGCACCGGGTGTCCCGTCGGTTGAGTAGGTGGGTGCCCCGGATGTCAAGCGTCCGACCGCGCGCGCGCCGGTGTACCTTCGAGGTCTCACGAAAGATCGGGACAGATCGGGTCACGCTCGGGCCGGGTCGCGCGCGTTCCTATGGGGCGAGGGCTTCGGTTTCGGCGTGAACGCGTCGAGTCTCACGGCAGGATCGAGTCGGCAGGAGGTACGGGGCGCCAACGCTCCGCATCCATGAACGTTAAGAGATACGCGCGGGGCCCCTTGTTCTGGGTGCTCCTCATCGTCGTGCTGCTGGTCTTGCTGAAGGGTCTTTGGAGCGGGGGCAGCGACTACAAGGGCGTCGACACCTCACAGGTCACCAACGCCATCAACACCGGCAACGTCGCGTCGGCGGTCTTCCACGACAAAGAGCAGTCC
Organism: Acidothermaceae bacterium; assembly: GCA_036380925.1. Taxonomy (GTDB): domain Bacteria; phylum Actinomycetota; class Actinomycetes; order Acidothermales; family Acidothermaceae; genus JAICLV01. The sequence goes on along the minus strand of DASVDW010000108.1, from coordinate 9,957 downwards.
GTGCAGGTCACGCTGAAGGACCCGCTGCCCGACGGCGCGACGAAGATCTCGGCGTCGATCTCGCCGGACCAAGAGGTGCTGCTGCAGAACAAGCTCGACCAGCTCGCCGTCGACAAGAAGCTCGACCCCGCCAAGCTCTACAACGTCAAGGTCACTCACGGCAGCATCTGGCTGGCGATCTTGCTGAACGCGCTGCCGATCCTGCTGCTCGTCGGCTTGATGATCTTCATGCTGACCCAGATGCAGGGCGGCGGCTCGCGGGTGATGAACTTCGGCAAGTCCAAGGCCAAGCTCATCAGCAAGGACACCCCCAAGACGACGTTCGCCGACGTCGCGGGCGCCGACGAGGCCATCGAGGAGCTGCAGGAGATCAAGGAGTTCCTGGAAAACCCCGCCAAGTTCCAGGCGATCGGGGCGAAGATCCCGAAGGGCGTGCTGCTGTACGGCCCGCCCGGCACCGGCAAGACGCTGCTCGCCCGAGCGGTCGCCGGCGAGGCCGGGGTGCCCTTCTACTCGATCTCCGGGTCCGACTTCGTCGAGATGTTCGTCGGCGTCGGCGCCTCCCGGGTGCGCGACCTGTTCACCCAGGCCAAGGAGAACGCGCCCGCGATCGTCTTCATCGACGAGATCGACGCCGTCGGCCGACACCGCGGCGCCGGTCTTGGCGGCGGCCACGACGAGCGGGAGCAGACGCTCAACCAGCTGCTCGTCGAGATGGACGGCTTCGACGTCAAGGGCGGCGTCATCTTGATCGCCGCCACCAACCGGCCCGACATCCTCGACCCGGCGCTGCTGCGCCCCGGCCGGTTCGACCGGCAGATCGTGGTCGACCGGCCCGACATGGAGGGCCGCAAGGGCATCCTCCGGGTGCACGCCAAAGGCAAGCCGTTCACCGACGACGTCGACCTCGACGTCATCGCCCGACGCACCCCCGGCTTCACCGGCGCTGACCTGGCCAACGTCATCAACGAGGCCGCCTTGCTCACCGCCCGCGCCAACAAAAAGCAGATCGACATGCTCACCCTCGAGGAGTCGATCGACCGGGTGATGGCCGGCCCCGAGCGCAAGAGCCGGATCATGGGCGAGAAGGAAAAGAAGATCATCGCCTACCACGAGGGCGGTCACGCGCTGGTCGGGCACGCGCTGCCGAACGCCGACCCGGTGCACAAGGTGACGATCCTGCCGCGCGGTCGCGCGCTCGGTTACACGCTCGCGCTGCCGACCGAGGACAAATTCCTGGTCACTCGCGCGGAGATGATGGACCAGCTGGCCATGCTGCTCGGCGGGCGCACCGCGGAGGAGCTCGTCTTCCACGAGCCGACCACCGGCGCGGCCAACGACATCGAGAAGGCCACCTCGATCGCGCGCAACATGATCACGCAGTACGGCATGAGCGAGAAGCTCGGCGCGCGCAAGTTCGGCCAGGAGAACGGCGAGGTCTTCCTCGGTCGCGAGATGGGTCACCAGCGCGATTACTCCGAGGAGATCGCCTCCACGATCGACGACGAGGTGCGCCGGCTCATCGAGAGCTCGCACGACGAAGCCTGGGAGATTCTTGTCGAGTACCGCGACGTCCTCGACAACCTGGTGCTCGAGCTGATGGAGAAGGAGACGCTGCAAAAAGACGAGGTGTTGCGCATCTTCGAGCGGGTGCAAAAGCGCCCGGCGCGTGGCTCCTACACCGGCTACGGCAAGCGGCTGCCGAGCGACAAGGCGCCCGTCATGACGCCGCGCGAGCTCGCGCTGCTCGCCTCTGGTGACGGCGGCGCCGACGTCGTCAGTGGCGGACCGAACGGCGCCCACGGCGCGAACGGCGCTCCGGGCGGGATTTCCGGCGAGCACGCCGGCGAGGGCGGACACTCCGCCCCGCATCCGTCGTCCGACTGAGGCGGCCGCCGACAATGAGCCAGCCCGACCAGCCGGACGGCGGCCCTGGCGTCGACGTCCCGCGAATCGAGGCCGCCGTTCGGGAGATCCTGCTCGCGATCGGCGAGGATCCCACCAGAGACGGATTGCGGGAGACCCCCGCGCGGGTGGCCAGGGCGTACGCCGAAGCGTTCGCCGGGCTCCGGCAGCGGCCCGCAGACGTCTTGACCACCGTCTTCGACGCCAATCACGACGAGATGGTGATCGTGCGCGACATCGCGATCTACAGCACCTGCGAGCACCACCTCACGCCGTTCCACGGCGTCGCCCATGTCGGCTACATCCCCAACGAAAAGGGCGAGATCACCGGGCTGTCGAAGCTCGCCAGGTTGGTCGACGTGTTCGCTCGTCGCCCGCAGGTGCAGGAGCGGATGACCGCGCAGATCGCCGACGCGCTGGACGAGATGCTCGAACCACGCGGGGTCATCGTGGTCATCGAGTGCGAGCACCTGTGCATGTCGATGCGCGGTGTGCGCAAGCCGGGCGCCCGAACGGTGACATCGGCGGTGCGAGGAGCCTTCCGCGACTCCGATGGCACCCGTGCCGAGGCGCTCGGCCTGATCGCCGGCCGCTAGCGGCGCGAGTCCGCGGTGAAGGATTCTCCTCGTATGCCACGAGCGCACCTCGCCCGCCGACGCGTGTCCGCCGGCGCCGACCCCGCCATCGGCGAGCGACGCGCGCACCGGCGATGGGTGCCGTTCGTCGCGAGCCTGGTCACCCTCGTCCTCGGCTTGCGCAACATCGCGATGGTCGTGCGCCCGCACCTGTGGGAGCGGGTGAAGGTCATCGACCACGTGCTGCCCGGCACGGTCGACACCGCGTTGATCCGCGGCGTGGCCGCCGCCGCGTTGTTGGTCTCCGGCGGGTTGCTGATCCTGCTGTCGCACGCGTTGCGGCGGCGCAAGCGGCGCGCCTGGCAGGCCGTGGTCGTCGTCCTCGCCGTCAGCTTCGTGCTGCATTTCGTGCACCGGCCCGACCTCGGCGACGCGCCAGCCTGGCTGCCCATCGACGGAGCGATGTTGGTCGGCCTGCTGCTGTTTCGAGACGAGTTCTTCGCGGTCGGCGACCCGCGCACTCGGTGGCGCGCGTTGTTCGCGTTCGTCGGTTTGGCGGTCGCGAGCTTCGGCGTCGGCTGCTTGCTGATTGAGGTGCGCCGCGGGCAGGTCGTCGGCTCGGTCTCCTTCGACCGGGTCACTCAACACGTCGCGTACGGCCTGGTCGGCGTGTCCGGTCCACTGCATTTCAAAGGGGATAGAACCGGCGACCTCATCGCGGCGACGTTGGTGGCCATGGGAGCGCTGACGGCGCTGGTGACGGCGTATCTGTTGTTTCGCCCGGCCGAGCCACGCGCGATGCTGGCGTCGTCCGACGAGCGGCGAATGCGCGACCTGCTCCGGACGCACGGCGACCGCGACTCGCTGGGCTATTTCGCCTTACGCCGCGACAAGAGCGTGCTGTGGTCGCCAACCGGCAAGTCCTGCATCGCATATCGCGTGGTGTCCGGGGTGATGCTGGCGAGCGGCGATCCCCTCGGCGATCCGGAGGCGTGGCCCGGAGCCGTCAAGGAGTTCATGGCGGAGGCCGAGCGGCACGCATGGGTGCCGGCGGTGCTCGGCTGCAGTGAGCTCGGCGGCGAGGTGTGGACGCGCGAGACGCAGATGTCCGCGCTCGAGTTCGGCGACGAGGCGGTCGTCGATGTCGCAGAGTTCAGTCTTGACGGCCGCACCATGCGAAACGTTCGGCAGATGGTCCATCGAGTTCAGCGCGCCGGCTACGTCGCGGAGGTGACCCGTGTGCGCGACCTGTCGCCCGAACAGGCGGCGGCGTATCGCGAGCACGCGGCGCGGTGGCGCGGCGCCGAGACCGAACGCGGCTACTCGATGGCGCTGGGTCGGTTCGGCGACCCGGCGGATGGTGACTGCGTCGGCGTCGCGGCGATGAAGGACGGCGTGCTTCGCGCGTTCCTGCACTTCGTGCCGTGGGGAGACGACGGCCTGTCGCTCGACTTGATGCGCCGCGACCGCGCCGCCGAACCCGGATTGAACGAATTCCTGATCACCGCGGCCTTGCGGGCGTGCCCCTCACTTGGTGTGAAGCGGGTGTCGCTCAACTTCGCGGTTTTCCGCTCCGCGTTGGAGCGCGGCGGTCGCCTTGGCGCCGGCCCGATCTTGCGCGCCTGGCGAGGATTGCTGGTGTTCGCCTCGCGTTGGTTCCAGATCGAGTCGCTGTACCGCTTCAACGCCAAATTCCAGCCGGAGTGGGTGCCGCGCTACATCGTCTATCCGGCGGCCCGCGATTTGCCGCGCATCGCGATCGCCGCGTTGGAGGCGGAGGCGTTCATCATTTGGCCACATCCGCGCGTGTCGCAAGCCCGGCGTCTGCTGAGACTGGGCGCGCCGGCATGACCGAAGTCGAATTCCCTTACGTCGTCGGCTTTCCGGAGCTCCACCGGTGCCGCGTCATGGGCGTGTTGAACGTCACCCCCGACTCGTTCTCCGATGGGGGGCGGTTCTTCGATCACGCGCGCGCGATCGAGCACGGGCTTGAGCTCTTCGCGATGGGCGTCGACATCGTCGACGTCGGAGGGGAGTCGACCAGGCCGGGCGCGCTGCGGGTCGATCCGGCCGAGGAGTTGCGCCGCGTGTTGCCGGTCGTGACGGCGCTGACGCGTGCCGGAGCGGTGAGCATCGACACGATGAACAGCGAGGTCGCGCGTCGCGCGGTGGACGCCGGGGCCATTTTGGTGAACGACGTCAGCGGCGGGCTCGCCGACTCGAAGATGGCGTCTTTCGTGGCCGCCGCGGGCGTCGCCTACGTCGTCATGCATTGGCGTGGCCACAGCGTCGACATGCAAACAAGGGCGCAATACTCGGACGTCGTCGCGGACGTGCGCCGGGAACTGTCGGAGCGGATCGACGCCGTCGTCTCCGACGGCGTCGCGATGGAGCAAATCGTGCTGGATCCGGGGATCGGCTTCGCCAAGAAGCCCGGCGCCGGCCACAACTGGGCGCTGCTCAAGCATCTTGACGCGGTGGCGTCGCTCGGCCGTCCGGTGCTTGTCGGCGCGTCGCGCAAGGCGTTCCTCGGTCACCTGCTGGCGGTCGACGGCGCACCTCGTCCGGCGGAGCGGCGCGACCACGCGAGCGCCGCCGTGACCGCGCTCGTCGCCGCGGCCGGCGCATGGGGTGTGCGAGTGCACGCGCCCGCCCCTGACGTCGACGCCGTGCGGGTGGCTGCGCGGTGGAGAGCCCAACCATGACCGGCGAGGTGAGGAGCGACGTGACCAGCGGTGCGGCAGACCGCGTCGAGCTGCGTGGACTTAAGACCTGGGGACACCACGGTGTCTTCGACTATGAGCGCGTCGAGGGACAGGACTTCGTCGTTGACGTCGTCCTTTATTTCGACACCCGGCCGTCCGCGGCGTCCGACGAGCTGTCCGACACGGTGAACTACGCGGCCGTGGCGCAGGTGGTGACGTCGATCGTCGGAGGTGAGCCGGTCAAGCTGATCGAGACCCTCGCCGGGCGAATCGCGGACGCGTGCCTGGCCGAACCGCGCGTCGACAGCGTGGAGGTGAGCGTGCACAAGCCGCACGCGCCGATACCGCTGCCGTTTGGCGACGTCGTGGTGACGATCCGCCGGACACGGGGCGAGTCTTGAGCCGCGCCGTCGTCGCGCTCGGCGCGAACCTTGGCGATCGCGTGCGGGCACTGCAGTCCGCGGTGGACGCGCTCGCGAGCGCGGGGAAACTGACCGCGGTGTCAGGCGTCTATCAAACCGCCCCGGTGGGAGGGCCGCCCCAACCCGACTACTGCAACGCGGTCGTGTTACTCGACACCGCGTTGTCTGCCATGGAGTTGCTCGACCTGGCGCACGCCATCGAGCAGGCGGCTGGCCGAGAGCGGTTGGAGCGATGGGGACCGCGCACCCTCGACGTCGACATCATCGCGTACGACGACGTCGCAAGCGACGACCCGGTTCTCACCTTGCCGCACCCCCGCGCGCATGAACGTGGGTTCGTGCTCGCGCCGTGGGCGGAGGTCGCTCCCGACGCGACGCTGCCAGGGCGCGGGCGGGTCGTCGACCTGCTCGCGAACGTCGACACGGCTGGCGTGCGTCGGATGGACGACGCGCGGCTGACGTTGCCGGGGGTGGGTTGATGCGGCCAACCCGTTGGACGGTGTTGCTCGCGATCGGCTTGCTGGCCGGCATCGTCAGCTGGCTGGTCGTCTCCAAGGAATACGACTCGTGGCCGGCGTTGCCGATCGCCGGTCCGCTCACCCTGGTGATACTGGCGATCGCCGAGTTGGCGTTCGCGTTTTCGGTGCGCAATCGGCTGCGCAACGCGCGGCAGCCGGCCCGCCATCGGCTTGACCCCATCTTCGTCGCGCGGCTTGCCGTGTTGGCCAAGGCGAGCAGTCACGCGGCCGCCGTCGTCGGCGGGCTGTACGCGGGATTCTTGGTCTACACGCTGCGCCACCTCGGAAAGCCGCGGATCAACGCCGACAGCCGCGCGAGCGGCATCAGCCTCGCCGCGTCGGTGGCGCTGATCGCCGCCGCGCTGTTCCTCGAGCATTGCTGCCGGGTGCCCAAGCCGCCCGACGACGACGGGCGTTCGTGATGAGCGAGATGGAGCAAGCGTTCGCGTCGCCGACGCATGAGTGGTCGAAGGTCTCACCGCAGCTTCGCGTGATGCGGCGGGCGATCGCGATTGGCGGATGCGCGGCGTTGTTCGCCGTCGCGCTGATCGCCGCCGCGGCTAGCGGCGTGTGGCTGGCGGCCGCGGTGGCCGCAGGCGTGCTTGCGGCGGCGACGTCGGTGGCAATAGGCGTCATCGATCGCAACTATCGGTCCTGGGGCTATGCCGAACGGGCTGAGGATTTGCTGGTTACGCACGGTGTCTTGTTCCGCCGGCTCGTCGTCGTTCCCTACGGCCGGATGCAACTCGTCGACGTGACCGCCGGCCCGGTCGAACGCAAGTTCGGCATCGCCACCGTGCGGTTGCACACCGCGTCCGCCGGAACCGACGCGCGCATTCGCGGCTTGCCGCCGGATGAGGCGGCTCGGTTGCGCGACCGGCTGGCTGCGCTCGGCGAAGCGCGATCCGCCGGGTTGTGAGGGAGCTGCGCGTGCTGGCCGACGTCGTCCAGGTTTCCCGTGAGGGTCGCACACATCCGGCGAGTCCGTTGGTCAAGGCGGGGCGGGTCGTTGTCGGTCTCGTCGGTGTCGCGGTGGTGAACCTGCGCGGCGCCGAACAGTTCGGGCGCTGGCTGCCGCTGATCGGCGTGGGCCTGGCGGCGCTCGCGGCGGTGGCGTCGTACATGTCCTGGGCGTTCACCACCTACCGCATCGCCGACGGCGACGTCCGGGTGAGCAGCGGCGTGCTCGTCAAGCGCGTGCGCAGGGTGCGGATAGACCGCCTGCAGGCGATCGACGTCGTGCAGCCGCTCTTCGCCCGGATGCTCGGACTCGCCGAACTCAAACTCGACATGGCGGGCGGTGCAGAGGGTCGGGTCGCGATCGCGTACCTGCGGTTGGCTGACGCGCAAGCGTTGCGCGCTTCGCTGCTCGCCATGGCGGCGGGCCTTGACCATCGCACGCCTGAGGCGCCGGAACGCCCGCTGGCGCAGGTCAAGACCGGGGCTGTCGTCGGCGGCGCGTTGCTGTCCACGGCGGCGCTGCTCGCGTTTTGCTGGATCGCCGTCGTGCTGGCGGTGGCGTTTGCCAGCCGGTCGCTCGGCATCGTGGGCGTGGCGCTTCCCGGTGTGCTCGGCGTCGTCGCGCCGCTGTGGCAGACCATCCAGGCCCATGCGAACTTCACCGTCGCCGACTCCCCCGACGGGCTGCGGCTTCGGCATGGCTTGCTGGAGACGCGCGCCCAAACCGTGCCACCCGGACGTGTGCAGGCGGTCCGGGTGGTGCAGCCGCTGGTGTGGCGGCTGCCCGGCTGGGTGCGGGTGGAGGCCAACATCGCCGGTTATGCCGGCCGGCGGGCCGACGAGGGCCATCACCACAACTCCACGCTGTTGCCGGTCGGCAGCCGTGCCCAAGCGGACGTCATTCTCGCGCGGGTGCTGCCGGGCATCGATATCTCGGACGTCGACATGCGTCGCGTCCCAAGCCGGGCGCGATGGCGCTCACCGCTTCGGTGGTGGACTTTTCGCGCCGGCTCGAACGACCAGGTGTTCGTCGTCCGCAGCGGTGTGTTGACGTCGGTGCGCGCGGTGATGCGGCACGAGAAGATTCAAAGCGTCGCGCTGTCGGTCGGGCCGCTGCAGCGGTTGCTGCGGCTGGGGACCTTGCACGTGCATTCGACGCACGGCCCGGTCGACGTGATCGCGCCGGATCGCGACATCGCCGAGGCGCGGCGGTTGCTCGACGAAGAGGCGACCCGGGCGCGGCAGGGTCGGGCCGCCGCGGCGCCAGACCGCTGGATGTCCGCGGATCCCGCTGCCGAGACCGGCGTGCAGTTCCGGGGTTCTACGCCCTGAACCGCACGCCGGTCGGCGGACGTCGGTCGGCAGGTCGGACGCCCGGTAGGCTCGACGGCGTCCGGTACCCCGTCAGGACTGGAACGAAGCGAGCATGCCGTCTGCCCCGATCGAGCCCGCCGACCGGCCGGGTCGGTTGCGTGTTGGCGTGATCGGCGCCGGCCGGGTTGGCGCGGTGCTCGGTTCCGCGCTCAAGACCGCCGGACATAACCTGGTCGCCGTCTCGGCGGTCTCCACCGCGTCTCGGCGCCGCGCCGACGCGTTGCTGCCCGGCGTCGAGATCCGCTCCGCGGACCGGATCGGCCTCGACGTCGACCTGGTGCTTCTCGCGGTCCCGGACGATGCGCTGCCGAAGCTGGTGGAAGGCCTGGTCGCCGCTGGCGGCATTCGCCAGGGCCAGTTCGTCGTGCACACTTCTGGGCGCCACGGTGTCGACGTGTTGCGACCGGGGACCGCGATCGGCGCGTTGCCGCTTGCCATTCACCCCGCCATGACGTTCACCGGCACGAGCGTCGACCTCGACCGGCTGACCGGCGTTTCGTTCGGCGTGACCGCGCCGGAGCTGCTGCGTCCGGTCGCCGAGACCCTGGTGCTGGAGATGGGCGGCGAGCCGGTTTGGATCGCGGAGGAGAACCGGCCGCTGTATCACGCCGCGCTCGCCCAGGGCGCCAACCACCTGGTCACGCTTGTCGCGTCGTCCATGGACTTGCTTCGGCGCGCCGGTGCGGACGACCCGCAACGAATGCTCGGCCCGCTGCTGTCGGCCGCCCTCGACAACGCGTTGCGCTACGGCGACGCCGGCCTCACCGGTCCGGTCGTCCGCGGTGACGCGGGCACGGTGCGCGACCACGTCGTCGCGCTGCGATCCGCCTCCCCTGCGACGACAGCGGCCTATGTCGCGATGGCGCGGCTCACCGCCGATCGGGCGCTGGCAGCCGGGTTTCTCGCTCCAGACGACGCCATCGAGCTGCTCGACGTGTTGGCCGGACGACGTGAGGGGGCCGAGTGAGCGACCCCGTCGTCGTCCGAACGCGGGCAGAGCTCGACGCGGCGCGCGCGAGTCTCGTCGGCTCGGTCGCCCTAGTGCCGACGATGGGAGCCTTGCACGAGGGTCATCGCTCCTTGCTGCGCAAGGCAAAGCGCAATGCCGACCACACCATCGTCAGCATTTTCGTCAATCCGCTGCAGTTCGCGCCGAGCGAGGACCTCGACCGCTACCCACGCACGTTCGACGCCGACCTGCGGATGTGCGCCGCCGAAGGCGCCGCGATTGTGTTCGCTCCGGCGGACGACGTGATGTATCCGCGGCCACTGATGGTTCGGGTGAGCGCGGGCGCGATGGGCGAGCGGCTCGAAGGCGCGAGCCGGCCGGGACATTTCGACGGCGTGTTGACGGTCGTCGCGAAGCTGTTCGCGTTGACCCGCCCGCACAAGGCGGTGTTCGGCCGCAAGGACGCGCAGCAACTCGCCTTGGTGCGCCGCATGGTCGCCGACCTAGACCTCGGTGTCGAGATTTTGTCGACGCCGATCGTGCGCGACC
>DASVDW010000107.1:0-33741 GCA_036380925.1 Acidothermaceae bacterium | reverse complement strand
GATGGTTGCAGCCCGCTGTGGCGGCGGCGACGCCCGCCGCGGCGGCCAGCCGGAGGAAGTCTCGTCGCTCGATCGCGGTCACCTCGCTTCAGACGCCGACCGTCCGACTTTAGGTGCCTGCCCCTCCCCGCCGGGTTGATCACGTTAAGGACGTGTACCTGCCCCGGGACACCTCCACAGGCCGCATGAGGGACGTGCTCAGGTGTCTAGGGCCGCTCGGACGCGACCGCACTCGGCACAGCCCGGGCCAGCGCGGGCATACTGCGGCGGTGCGGTTGACCGATTTCTGGAGCCGGATGCGGCAGCAGTTCGGCGAGGCGTATGTCGACGCCTTCGCCCGAAACCACGTGTTCTCCGACCTCGGCGGGCGCACCGTGCAGGAGGCGCTGGCCGCCGGGATCGACGCGCGGCAGGTCTGGCAGGCGGTGTGCGCGTCGTTCGACGTCCCGCCCAAGCTCCGCTGACCGGCTCCCGCCCCGCCGCCTCGGCGGCGAGCCCGGCGTGTCGCTTTGATTCGAACAGATGTTCGGTTACTGTCCCCAGGTGGTCGGCTTTTCCCCGGCCGTCCACAGCGGTCGCGTCGTCCGGCGAAATCGTCGGCGGCCGCCCGTAGCGTCGTCCGCGACAACCCAACACCGACTTTCCGAACGGGACGGTAACGATGGCAGCACCCGACCGCGACAAAGCCCTGGAGAACGCGATCGCGCAGATCGAGCGCGCGCACGGCAAGGGGTCGGTGATGCGCCTTGGCGACGAGGCGAGGGCGCCGATCGAGGTCATCCCCACCGGTTCGATCGCCTTGGACGTCGCGCTCGGCATCGGCGGCTTGCCGCGCGGGCGAATCGTCGAGGTCTACGGGCCGGAGTCCAGCGGTAAGACCACGCTCGCGCTGCACGCGGTGGCCAACGCGCAGAAGGCCGGCGGCGTCGCGGCGTTCATCGACGCCGAGCACGCGCTCGACCCGGAGTACGCGAAGAAGCTCGGCGTCGACACCGACAACCTGCTGGTGTCGCAGCCCGACACCGGTGAGCAGGCGCTAGAGATCGCCGACACGCTGATTCGGTCGGGCGCGATCGACGTCATCGTCATCGACTCGGTGGCCGCGCTGACCCCGCGCGCTGAGATCGAAGGTGAGATGGGCGACAGCCATGTCGGTCTGCAAGCGCGGTTGATGAGCCAGGCATTGCGCAAAATCACCGGTGCGTTAAGCAATTCCGGCACCACCGCGATTTTCATCAACCAGCTGCGCGAGAAGATCGGGGTCTTCTTCGGGTGTTTCAACTACGACACCCGCGTCACGCTCGCCGACGGCTCGCAGGAGAAGATCGGCAAGATCGTCAACCAAAAGATGCCGGTTGAGGTGCTCTCGTACGACGCCGAGGCCGACCGCATCGTGCCGCGCAAGGTTGTCAACTGGTTCGACAACGGAGTGACCGAGCAGTTCTTGCAGTTCACCGTCGCGAAGTCAGGCCGCAACGGCCGGGCGCAATTCGCGGCCACGCCGAACCACCTGATTCGCACGCCGGGTGGGTGGCGCGAGGCCGGCGAGCTGATCGCCGGTGACCGGGTGATGGTCGCCGAGACGCACCGGCTGAGCCCGCAGCAGTGGCAGGTCGTGTTGGGATCCCTCATGGGCGACGGCAATCTGTCACCGAACCGGCGCGACCGCAGCGGCGTTCGATTCCGCTTGGGGCACGGGCCGAAGCAGGTCGCCTACCTTGACTGGAAGGTGTCGCTGCTCGGCAACATCGGGTGCAGCCGTCGCGAGAGCTCGACGGGTGCGGTGTTCGCCGACTTCACGCCGCTGCCTGAGCTTGGCGAGTTGCAGCAGGCGGTGTACTTCGGCGACGGCAAGAAACACTTGTCTGACGAATACTTCAAGGCGCTCACGCCGCTCGCGCTCGCGATCTGGTACATGGACGACGGGAACTTCACTGTCCGTTCTAAAGGCGTCCAGGCGCGCACTGAGGGAGGCAGCGGCCGCATCGAGATTTGCGTCGACGCGATGACCGAGGGAACCCGCGCGCGGTTGGTCAACTACTTGCGCGACACGCACGGCCTCGAGGTCAAACTCATCACCCGCGGCGCTCGCGCCCAGCAGGTGATTCAGTTCTCGACGGCCGCCTCGGCCGAGTTCCAGGCGATCGTCGCGCCCTACGTCCATCCCTCGATGGAGTACAAGCTGCTGCCGCGGTTCCGTGGCATGTTCGTGGTGGAGCCCGAGTTTGTCAACGCTGTCGAGCGGCCGGTGCCGGCACGCGTTCTCGACATTCACGCGAAGCCGAAGACGCGGTCGATGCACCGCTTCGACATCGAGGTCGAGGGTAACCACAACTACTTCGTCGATGGTGTCATGGTGCACAACAGCCCTGAGACAACGACGGGCGGTAAGGCGCTGAAGTTCTACGCGTCGGTGCGCATTGACGTCCGGCGAATTGAAACGCTGAAGGATGGGCAAGAGGCGGTCGGAAACCGCACTCGGGCCAAGGTCGTGAAGAACAAGCTAGCGGCGCCGTTCCGTCAAGCGGAGTTCGACATCATCTACAACGTCGGCATCAGCCGCGAGGGCAGCCTCATCGACATGGGTGTCGACAACGGGATCGTTCGCAAGTCGGGCGCTTGGTACACCTACGAGGGCGACCAACTCGGCCAGGGCAAAGAAAACGCGCGCAACTTCCTGCGCGACAACCCCGACCTCGCCGACGAGATCGAGAAGAAAATCAAGGAGAAGCTCGGCATCGGCGCCCGCATCGACGACCCGATCGACCTCACCGTCGCGCCGGCGCCCCTTGGTGACTGACTGATTCTCCGCGGATGAGCTCAAGCTTCGGTGGACGGCGGGGCAGGCGGTCGGCGTCCGGGTGGCCGGTCGCTACAAAACCCGCTCACGAAGAACCGGATCGGCTGGCGGATCACGACGACCCGCCGGCCGATCCGGCATCCGTCGCACGCAAAATCGCGCTCGACCTGCTGACCGCAGCGCCGCGCACCAGGGCGCAGCTCGCTGACGCGATGGCCCGGCGCGGCGTGCCCGAGGAGGTCGGCGTCGAGGTGCTCGACCGGTTCACCGAGGTCGGGCTCATTGACGACGCCGCTTATGCGCAAGCTTGGGTCGCGTCGCGGCAACGCACCCGAGGTCTCGCGCCACGTGCGCTTGCCGGTGAGTTGCGGCAGCGGGGTGTCGCCGAACCGCTTATCGCGGCGGCGGTCACCGCCGTCGACGGCGACGAGGTCGCGGCGACCGCGCGAGCGTTGGTGCGGCGAAAGGTGCGCGCGATGATCGGGTTGCCGCGCGAGGCGCAGCTGCGCCGGCTGTCGGGAATGCTCGCCCGCAAGGGGTATCCGAGTGAGGTCGCCTTACGCGCGGTTCGGGACGTGCTTGCCGAATTCGCCGGCGCCGGTGCCGGCGCCGACACCGACACCGACACCGACACCGACACCGACACCGACACCGCGTACGAGATCGACGTGTGAGACAGCCGCTCGTCGGAGGACGGAGGATCGCGGTGCCGAAGGAAATCAAAGGGAACGCGCAGCGGAAGCCGCCGGAGCCGACGGCCAGCCACTCCGACATCGACGAATGGTTGCAGCGGCAGATGCCGCACCTTCAACCGATCGTGCAGCGGTTGGACGAGTCGATTCGAGCGACAATCCCTGGCCTTCACTTCGCCGTCAAATGGAAGCGCCCTTACTACGGGCTGCCAGAACTCGGCTGGCTCATCGAGCTGGCCGCCTACGACGTCTCGGCGAATGTCGTCTTTCTCGGCGGTGCGGATTTCGAATTCCCGCCGCCTCTCGGCGCCACCGGCCGCACCCGCTACGTCAAGGTGACCACGCTCGAGGAGGCGCAGCGGCCAGAGCTGCTCAACTGGATCGAAGAGGCGAGCCGCACGCCCGGCTGGAACTGAGTCGCGGCAAACAGCGCTGACCGGCTGCGCGGCGGCGATCGATCGGCCGACCCGCGTAGGTTGTCGTCATGCGAGTTTTCGTGGCCGGCGCGACCGGCGTGATCGGCCTACCGATGGTGCGCTTCCTCGTCGACGCGGGACACACCGTGGCCGGCATGACCCGCACGCCGTCCAAGGCGCAACTCATCGGCGATCTCGGCGCGCGAGCTGTCGTCTGCGACGTCTACGACGCCGACGAGCTCCGCACCGCAATCGTGGAGTTCGCACCCGACGTCGTCGTCAATCAGCTCACCGACTTGCCGGACGACGCGGGCGAGATCCCGGCGAAGGCGGCCGCGAACGCGCGCATGCGTCGCGAGGGAAACCGCAACGTGCTGTCCGCCGCGGACGCCGCGAACGCGCAGCGCGTGGTCGTCCAAAGCATCGCGTGGGAAGTGCCCGGTGAGGTCGGCCTGGCCACCAAGGAGCTCGAGCAGGACACGCTTGCCGCGGGCGGGGTGGTGGTGCGCTATGGCCAGTTCTACGGCCCGGGCACGTACCACGAGGCGCCGCCCGACCCGCCGCGCATCGAGGTCACCGAGGCCGCGAGACGCACCGTGGAGTTGCTCGACGCGCCAAGCGGAATCGTGGAGATCGTCGAGGACTAGGCCGGCGGCTGGCGGCGGGCGAAGGTCAGGTGCGTGACGCCGCTCGGCGAGGCCACCGCCTCCACCGCGAACCGCGACTCCAGGCCCTCGAGGTCGTCCCACAACCGCTCGCCGCGGCCCAGCACGATGGGGGAGATCACAACGTGCATGTGGTCGATCAGATCCGCGGCCAAGAACTCGCGAACCGTCGCCACCCCGCCGCCGATCCGGACGTCGCCGCCTCCGGCGGCCTCCTGCGCGGCGGCCAGCGCCTCTGCGGGCGACGCGTCGATGAAGTGGAAGGTGGTGCCGCCGTCCATCTCGATCGACGGGCGCGGGTGATGGGTCAGCACGAAAACGGGGGTGTGGAACGGCGGGTTGTCGCCCCACCAGCCGCGCCACTCGTCGTCCGTGCCGATCGCCGACCAAGGACCGCGCGAGGCGCTGAACTTGTTGCGGCCCATGATCTCCGCGCCGATGCCCGGACCCCAGTTGCTGGCGAACGACTCGTCGACCCCCAGGCTGCCGCCCGGCTCGCCCGTCATCGCGCGGAAGGTTCGGGTGCCGAAGAACCACTCCATCAGCCGGTGGCCGGCGTGTCCGAACGGCGCGTCGAGGCGTTGCCCCTCGCCGGTGCCGAAGCCGTCGAGGGAGATGGTGAAGTTGTGCACCCGCACGAGCGACACGGCGAACCTCCGGGGAGTCAGCGGTGACTTGAAGACGACGCGCGCGTCCGGAAATCATCGCGCGTGACCGCGCCGCCTGGCGGGGATGACGGTCAGTATGGCTGGCAAATACGTCACGCCCGGCGAGGGCTACGACCGCGACCAGCGGTACATCACCACCCGCATCACGCAAGACGGCCGCGATGGCTACCCCGTGGAGCCAGGGCGGTACCGGTTGATCGTCAGCCGGGCCTGCCCGTGGGCGAACCGGGCGATCATCGTGCGCCGGTTGCTCGGCCTGGAGGACGTCATCTCGATGGGCGTGGCCGGCCCGACGCACGACGAGCGCAGCTGGACCTTCGACCTCGACCCCGGCGGTCGCGATCCGGTGCTCGGCATCGAGCGGCTGCAAGAGGCCTACTTCAACCGGATCCCCGGCTATGACCGCGGCGTCACGGTGCCCGCGATGGTCGAGGTGGCGACCGGCCAGGTGGTCACCAACGACTTCGCCCAGATCACGCTCGATCTCGCCACCCAGTGGCGCCCCTACCACCGCCCCGGCGCGCCCGACCTCTATCCCGAAGGCCGTCGCGAGGAGATCGACGCCGTCAACGCGCTCGTCTACGCCGACGTGAACAACGGCGTCTACCGCTGCGGCTTCGCCGGCAGCCAGGAGGCGTACAGCCGGGCCTACCGACGGCTCTTCGACCGGCTCGACTGGCTGTCAGAACGCCTCGAGCGGCAGCGCTATCTCGTCGGGAACACGATCACCGAGGCCGACGTCCGGCTGTTCACCACGCTGGCCCGGTTCGACGCCGTCTACCACGGCCACTTCAAGTGCAACCGGAGCAAGCTCACCGAGCTGCCGGTGCTGTGGGCTTACGCGCGCGACTTGTTCCAGACGCCCGGCTTTGGCGACACGATCGACTTCGACCACGTCAAGCGGCACTACTACTGCGTGCACCGAGACGTCAATCCGACAGGGATCGTCCCGGAGGGGCCCGACCTGTCGGGCTGGCTCACCGCGCACGGCCGCGAGGCGCTTGGCGGGCGACCGTTCGGGGACGGGACCGCGCCCGCGCCCCCCAAGCCGGAGGAGATCGTGCCCGCCGCGCACACCCCCCTCGCGGCGTGACCGTTTCTTGACCCGTTGGTGAGGCCCGCATAGCCTCAAAAGAAGTGAGGAGTCGCCCCGGTGACGGGGCGTGAGTTAGCGCGAGCACGACGAACAGCCGGGCCATCGGCCCGTCTCGATATCAGCAAGGCCGGCCCGCACCGACGGGCCGGAGATCGCTGCGGGAGCGACGGCGTCCAGGACGTCGCCGCGTCCCGCGCACGTCACGCGCAGCCGCGCTCGCCTCCTCACCCAGGCGCGAACTGGCGTCATCGTCGGCCGCGCGAGGTGTTGACCCCCGGGGTCACGAACGTAGGAGGCGGCGATGCCGACGGCGGCCCTCGTAGCGGTGATCGCGCTGGTCTCCGCGGCGGCGCTCGCCGCATGCATCATCGTGATGTTGTCGATGCGCCACGGCCGGTACGGCGGCGGGTCCGCGCTGGAGAACCGGCAACTGAGTCAAGAGCAGGTCGACCTCATCGAAGAGGCTCGCCAGGCCCACGAGCTGGAGATCCAGGCGCTGAAGGCCGAGCTTCGCGAGCTTCGGTCAGACCTCGAGCGGCGCGAGCGCCGGCTCTCGGATCGAGAAGCCAGATTGGACGACGATCAGCGCCGCGTCGAAGCCCGCGACCGGGACCTCACGGCGTTGGAGGCCGAGTTGGCCAACCGCCGCGCGCGGCTTGAGGACCTGGCCGAGGAGCGGCGGCTGGTGCTGGAACGCACCGCCGGCCTGACCACCGAGGACGCCAAGGCCGAGCTCATCTCGCTGATCGAGAACCAGGCCAAGAGGGAAGCGGCCATCGTCGTCCGGGACATCGAGCGAGCTGCCACCGAGGAGGGGGAGAAGCGCGCCCGGCAGATCGTCACGACCGCGATCCAGCGGGTGGCGAGCGAGCAGACCGCCGAGTCGGTCGTCAGCGTGCTGCACCTGCCGAGCGATGAGATGAAGGGCCGGATCATCGGCCGCGAGGGGCGCAACATCCGCGCCTTCGAGTCCGTCACCGGCGTCAACTTGATCATCGACGACACCCCGGAGGCGGTGCTGCTGTCGTGCTTCGACCCGGTGCGCCGCGAGGTCGCGCGGGTCGCGCTGGAGAAGCTGGTGCTCGATGGGCGGATCCACCCGCATCGGATCGAGGAGGTCTACGAGCGCAGCCTCTCCGAAGTCGAGCAGCTTTGCCTGCGCGCCGCGGAGGACGCGTTGGTCGAGGTCGGCGTGACCAACCTGCACCCGGAGTTGGTGTCGTTGCTCGGCAGGCTGCGCTACCGCACGTCGTACGGGCAGAACGTGCTGAAGCACCTGATCGAGTCGGCGCACCTCGCGGGCGTGATGGGCGCCGAGCTCGGGCTCGAAGTTCCGCTGGTGAAGCGGTGCGCCCTGTTGCACGACATCGGCAAGGCCTTGACGCACGAGATGGAGGGCAGCCACGCGTTGGTCGGCGCCGAGATCGCGCGCAAGTACGGCGAGCACGACGACGTCGTCCACGCCATCGAGGCGCACCACAACGAGGTCGAGGTGCGCACGGTCGAGGCGGTGTTGACGCAGGCCGCAGACGCCATCAGCGGCGGACGACCGGGGGCGCGACGAGAGTCGCTTGAGTCCTACGTGAAGCGGCTCGAGCGGCTGGAGCAGATCGCCACCTCATACGAGGGCGTCGAGAAAGTGTTCGCGATGCAGGCCGGGCGCGAGGTGCGGGTGATGGTGCTGCCCGACCAGATCGACGACATTCAGGCGCAGGTCATCGCGCGCGACGTCGCCAAGCAGATCGAGGAGGAGCTGACCTACCCCGGCCAGATCAGGGTGACGGTCGTGCGCGAGTCGCGGGCCACCGAACTCGCGCATTAGCCCGGACGACGCGCCGCGCAGGCGCGGGCAGGATTCAGCGCGGACCGCGACGGGAACGATCAAACCCTCACGGCGACCGGCGTGCCGGCCGCACAACTGGGAGGGCGCATGGGGCGGTTCGTCACACTGTTCGGGCGGCCTGAGTTTCTGCGTGGCTTCCACGGTTGGATGACATTGTGCTGGGGAGTGCTCATTCCCATCACCATCTTCACCGGTTTGAAGGGCTCGATCATTTGGATCGCGCTGATGTCGGTGTGGGCGAACTTCGTCGGTCACTTCTCGAGTTGGCAAGCCGCGCGGGTCGAGGTCAAACAAGGCGAGCAGATCGGTGAGACGACGACTCTCGCGACCGGGGCGACAGCCCTGGCGCAGCAGACCGCCGATGCCACCAACAGCGTGCTCTTCAGCGACGCTGAGTCGCACGTGTGACATCGCTCATCGGTGGGCTCAGACGGAGCCGCCGTCGCCGGTCTTCAGTTGCGACGCGATGTCGTCGGCCCAGCTGGTGATGTGATCCCAGTCGCGGCGATCCGCGTACTGGGCCGGTGTGTTCTTGGCCATCGCGCGCTCGATGAAGTTGTGCGGCTGGGTGGCCACCCGCCCTCCGAACACGACATGCGCGCGCGCGCCGAGGCGCTCGACCTTCGCCATCGTCTTGGCCGGCTCCAGCCAGCCGTCAGCGCGGTCGCCGTCCGGCTTGGGCTCGCCCACCGGGCCAGAGCTGAAGACCCACCAGGGCAGCGTCGCCAGCGTTTTCCCGTGCCGCGGCAAGAACCGCCGCGCCGACGAGCGCCAGCGCTTGGCGTAGACGGCGCTGCCGAGCACCACCGCGTCGTACGGCTTCAGCTCGCGAACCTCGCCGGCCTCCACACAGTCGACTTCGAGGCCGTCAACCCGCAGTTCGTCGGCGATTTTCTCGGCGATCTCGGCGGTCGACCCGTTCTTGCTCGCATAAGCGACTAACACGCGCATGGTCATCACCTCTTGGCGTTTGCACCGCCACCATCGCGCCAGAGCACCGGGGTCACCAGGGCCGAAGGTCGGCAAATAGCTGACGATTGCTGTTGCTCAGCCACAGCAAACGTCACGAACTCGCAAAAGGGGTGGCAACCGCCTGCACGACGGCCGCGGCTAGCGCGGCGTGCGCACCCGCAAGAACTCGCGGTCGCGCCGGAACACGAAGCCCATCGACTGATAAAGCCGGATCGCGTTCACGTTGCCTGCCGAGGCGTGCAGCATCGGCGACTCGCCGCGCTCGACGATCCCGGCGCCCACCGCGCGGACCAGCCGCGAGCCAAGCCCGCGGCCGCGAAACCGCTCGTCCGTGCACACCGCGCTGATCTCGACCCATCCGCTCGGCCGCAGCCGCTCGCCGGCCATCGCCACCAGCTCGCCGTCGACGCGCACACCGACGTAGCGGCCCATCTCGATCGTGCGCGGCCGCCACGGGCCCGGCTTGGTGCGCTGCACCAGGGCGGCCATCTCCGGCTCGTCGTCCGGGCCCAGCTCGACCGCCTCCGGATCGTCCTGGACCAACAGATCTTCCCCGGTGAGTTGCACACCGGCCAGCCGCATGACGATCTCCCAGTCAGCTGGCGGGTCAAACGGCGCGTCGACCACGACCAGCTGCGCGCCGGGCGCGGCGAGCGCCGCCAAATCGTCCCACGCCGATGGCCCCGCGTCGTCGGCTAGCGCCGCGAAGACTGTGACGTCAGGGTCGAAACGCGCCGCGGCGCCATGTCGTAACGCGAAGTGCGCCTGCGCGCCGTTGAGTGAATCCCACACCGGGTTGTCGAGCGGATGAGCCACGATCCGATGCTCTCAGACGCCCGACAGCGCGAGCACCGGAATATTCGGCGGCGTGAACCCGAACACCTGCCCATAGAACGACAGCTCGGCCTCGAGCGCGGTGATGACGTTCTCCGCGCGCCGGAAGCCGTGCTGTTCGCCGGGGAAGGCGATGTAGGCGTGCGGAATCCCCTTGGCCGCCAGGGCGTCGCGGAACATCTCCGCCTGGGACGGCGGCACCACCTTGTCTTCCAACC
This sequence comes from Acidothermaceae bacterium, assembly GCA_036380925.1. GTDB lineage: Bacteria > Actinomycetota > Actinomycetes > Acidothermales > Acidothermaceae > JAICLV01. The sequence continues at coordinate 23,537 of DASVDW010000107.1, read as the reverse complement.
CCTGCAACAACAGCACAGGGCAGGACAACTCGTCGACGTGGTTCAGCGGCGCCCGCTCGACGTACACGTCATGCGCTTCGGGCAACGGCCCGACCAGGCCGTCCAAATAGCGCGACTCGAAATCGTGCGTGTCCTCGGCGAATTTCAGCAGCTCGGCGACGCCGAAGTAGGACGTGCCAGCCGCGAACGCGTCGGTGCGGGTCAGCGCCGCCAGCGTCGTCCAGCCACCGGCGCTGCCGCCGCGAATCGCGAGGCGTGCGCCGTCTGCCTCGCCCTTGTCGGCCAGGGCTCGGACGGCGGCGACGCAATCCTCGACGTCGACGACGCCCCATTGGCCGCGCAACCGCTCGCGGTATTCGCGGCCGTACCCGGTGGAGCCGCCGTAGTCGACGTCGACGATGCCGATGCCGCGACTGGTGAAGAACGCGTACTCAAGGTCGAACGTCGCGGGGGAGTCGGACGTCGGGCCGCCGTGCACGAACACGATGTACGGCGGTAATTCTCCCTGTGGCGCAACGAATTTCGGGTTTCGCGGCGGGTAGACGTGCGCGTGCACGTCGCGTCCGTTCGGGCCGGTCAGCGTGACCGACCGAGGTTGCGGCAGGTACGCCTCGTCGGGAATCGTCTCGACCGAGCGGCGCAAGACCGCGTGCGAACGGCGCGCCGTGTCGAGCCGCACCACCGACGTCGGAACGCTCGCGCTCGCCGCCACCCCCGCGACCACCGAACCGGACGACGCCAGCACCGGCAGCCAGTCGCTGAACGGCGTCTCCACCGGCTCGATAGCGCCCGACGAAGGGTCAAGCAAACCAAGCCCTTGCTCGCCGGCACCGTGTCGGACGACGAGACGTCCGTTGTCGAGCACGCCGTAAAAGCGATATCCGAGCTGCCACAACGGGCCGGCGAACTCTTGCGCCGCATGGTGAATCACCCGCGGCGCCCTGCCGTCGAGAGCGACCTCGTAGATGTTCCACCAGCCCGACCAGTCGCTGACCACGTAGAGCTTCGACGAGTCGCCGGAAACCCATTCGGGTTGCAACACCGACTCCCGCTCGCCTCCGAGCACGGCCTGCCATTTCGGCACCACGCCGTCGACGACGTCGCCGACCCGCAATTCCGTTGAGTCCCAGGGCATGTTGGGGTGGTCCCACGCGATCCAAGCGAGCCGCGCGCCGTCCGGCGACAGCCGCGGAAAGGCGAAGAACTGACTGCCGGTTGCGACGACCCGCACCTTCGACGCGTCGTCGGCGGCCGAACCGTCCAGCGGCACCGCGACGATCGCGCGGCGCACCACGGCGTCCGGGCCGTGCTCCTCGCGCACGCACCACACCTCGTCGCGCGCCGCGACATGCGTGAGCTCGGCGTACCGCCAACCCGCCTCCACCTCAAAGATCGGCGTCAGCGGCGTTGGCGACGACCCGACCTCGAGCCGGTACAGCCGCTGGTCGCTCCACTCGGCGAACACCAGCGCGGACGTCGACAGCGGCATCCACGCCATGCCGCCGTACTCGTGCACCCGGGTGCGGGCGTTCCAGGGCGCGGGCAGCAGGTCGCCGCGCGCCGCCGACACGACGACCTGCCGGCCGCCCTCGCTGGGCCGGCCCTCGGTCCACCACACGTCGTCCGAGCCGTCGCCGCCGCCCGAATCGGGCAGGACGGCGACGAAGCCGAGCCGGACCCCTCCGCGCGCGACGTCGGCCGCGCTGATGGGAGATGGCCAGGACCCGTAGGGCAGGACGGTTTCGGTCATCCTCTCATCTTGGCAACCGCCGCTGACTAACCCTCACGCGGTGCGGACGTCGCACGGATCGCGTGGCCGTACCGCAGCAGGTTCTTCGGGTCGTAGGTCGCCTTCAGCGCGCACAGCCGCGCGTAGGTCGCTGATTTCCAGCAGCGCGCGCGGTCGGCGTCGTCGCCCGGCTTGCCGTGGAAGTTCGCGAACGTCGCGCCGCCGGGCTGGGTGGAGAACCGCGCGAAGGAGGCCACGAGCGCGTCGGCGGCGGCCGGCGCGGACTCGGCCGCCGGGCCCATCAAGACGCCGATCGCCTCAAGCACGAACGCCGCGTCGCGGTGGTCGACCGCGTTGGGCACCGCGGGCTGGCGAGCCAGCGCGCCGCCGAGGTGCCGCAACTCGACGAACATGACCGGGGTCCGCGCGCCCGGCCCCGCGACCTCGAGCAGATGGTCGATGACCTCGTCGTCCAACGACTTCAGCAGAATCCCGCGCTCGTGCGCCGGCACTGGGTGATCGGGGTCTTGGTGCACGCTGTCGATCGCGGTGTACGGCATGTCGCCCACCAGGTCGATGATCGCCGGCGCCACCGCGCGCATCGGCGCCACCAGCCGCTCACCGGTCTGCGTGCCGCCCAAGTGCACGACCCGAAGGTGGACGACGAACCGCCCGCGCAGCGGCTCCGGGATGTCGGGGATCGGCGGCAGCCGCAGCAACCCGATCGAGCTGTTGGTCTGCTCGTCGAGGCCCGCGCTCCAGTCGCGGTAGGCCCGCAGCAGTTCGGGCGCGTGCTCGCCGTCGAAGAAAATCCCGCCGCCGTACAGCCGCGACACCGGCACCAGGTCGACGGTGATCTCGGTGACGACGCCGAGGTTCCCCTTGCCTCCGCGCATTCCCCAGAACAGCTCCGGTTCGGACGTCGGCGACACCTCGCGCACCGCGCCGTCCGCGGTGACAACGGTCATGCGCTGCACATGGTCCGCGGCAAAACCGTAGGTGCGGCCCATCAACGGCAGCCCGCCGCCGACGATGTAGCCGACCACGCCGACGTCCGACGACGAGCCGTTCAACGGCGCCAACCCGTGCGCCGCGGCCGCCTCCACGACCGACTTCCACTTCGCGCCGGCGCTGACGGTGGCGGTGCGCTCGCGCGGGTCGATGGTCACCTCGGTCATCGCCTTCGTGCTGATCAGCACGCCGGCGTCGACCGCGGTGACCGCGCCATGCCCGGTGGCTTGGACGGCGATGGGCAGCTCGCGTTCGGCCGCGAAGCGGACCGCGGCTGCGACGTCCTCGGTGCAGGTGGCCGCGACGACGAGCGCCGGGTGATGCGTGGTCGACAGGTTGAAGCAGGCGATCTCCTCGGCGAACCGATCGTCGTCCGGCCGATAGACGGCGCCCTTGGTGACGCCGGCGAGCGCGCTGCTGTCGAAGGTCTGGTCGGTGGCGGTCATGTCGGGCGCCTCACTTGTCTGATCGATGGTTGTCTCGTGACGGGTCCGGACGAGTCTGGGGGTCCTGGCCGACGACCGACATCGGGCAAGTCCCCTACTTTGCCCCCTATCCGCAGACCGGCAGGACTGATTTGGCGCACAATGCCGGGGTGGATCTCACCTGCAGCGTCGGCTTGCACCTGCGCGCTGACGAGGTCGACGACGCGGCCGCGCTGATCGCCGCCGAACTGGCGAGCGGGTCGCCCGACGCGCATCTCGGCGCGGGCCTGATCTACTTCACGATCGCCGAGTTCGCGGTGGCCGCCCAGCATCTGCAGACCGCGTTTCTCGACTACAAAGCGGCCGGACGACGCAGGCGCGCCGCCTTGACCGCGTCGCACCTGACCCGGCTGCACTTCGACGGCACCGGCAAGCACTCGGTGGCGGCCGGCTGGCTGTCGCGCGCTCGCAGACTGCTGCGCGACGATCCCGACTGCGCCGAGGCGGGCTGGGTCTCGCTCGCGCTCATCGGATGCAGCGTGGCGAACGCCGAGGAACTCGAACGCCACGCCGCCCACGCGCTCGCGATCGCGCACCGGGTGGGCGACGCCGACCTGGAGTGCAAGGCGCTCGGCGACTCCGGGCTCGCCCTGGTGAGTCGCGGTGTCATCGACGAGGGCCTCGCCCGCATCGACGAGGCGATGGTCATGGCGAGCAGCGGCGAGTGCGACAACGTGTGGATCGTCGGCCAGGTGTACTGCGATTTGGTCACCGCGTGCAGCCGCACCGGTGACCTGCATCGGCTGGAGGACTGGCTCTCGACCGCCCACCTGGACGACCGTCCCGCGCGCGGCGACGGGCCGCCGAATCTGCTGCTCAATCACTGCCAGATCGAATACGGCACGCTGCTGTGCGAGGCGGGCCGCTGGGGCGAGGCCGAGGCGGCGCTGCGGTTCGCCGCGGACGCGACCGCGCACTTCGCCCAGCTCGCGCAGTCGCGGGCCGCGCTCGCCGGACTTCGCATCGACCAGGGTCGGCTGGCGGAGGCGGCGAGCCTGCTGAACGGATTGGAGCAGCGCGCCGAAGCCCAGCTGTCGCTGGTCCGGCTGCACCACGCGCGCGGTGACGACGACCTCGCGGTGGCGGTCGGTCGGCAGGCGGTGCGCATGATGGCGGGCGACCTGATGCGCACCGCGCCGATTCACGCCGTGTTGCTGCGAGCCGAACTGGCCCGCGGGAACGCCGTCGGCGCCCGAGAGGCGGGCCGGACGCTCGCTGAGTACGCCAACACGACGTCGTCGCGCACGGTGTCCGCGCTGGCGGACTGGGCGGCCGGCCGGCTGGCGATCGCCGACGCGGACGCCGGCGGCGACGACCGGGTCGTCGCCGCGATCGCCCACTTCGAAAGCGCGCTGCGGGGGCTTCAAGGCGACGAGCACTCGCTGCTGGCCGCAGACGTCCAGCTCGACCTCGCTCGCGCGTTCGCCGGTGTCGATCGCGCGCAGGCGATCGCGGAGGCCCGCCGGGCGCTCGCCACGTACGGGCGCGTCGGCGCGCACCGGATGCACGCGGCGCAGACGCTGCTCCACGAGCTCGGGGACGCCGCGGCCGCCCGCCCGGCCGCTCCCGACGCGGTGAGGGCACTCACCGCGCGGGAGCGCGAGATCCTCAATCTGCTGGCCCAAGGGCTGTCGAACCCGCAGATCGCCGAGCGTCTCGTCATCTCGCCCAAGACGGCCGAGCACCACGTCGGCGCCATCTTGCGCAAGCTGCGGTTGAGCAGCCGCAGCGAGGCGGCGGTGTACGCGGCCACTCTCGCCACTAGCTCTTAACCGGCACATCCACGACCAGGTAGCTGTTGTGCGACGTGTCTGTTCCGGGCGCGTTGCTCAGCCAGATGCCGAAGTAGTCGTCGACGAAGTGATTGTGCGTGACGACGGTGCCGGTCACCGGGACGACCGCCGAGAACACAATGACTCCAGCCGTTTGCGTGACTCCCGCCGAGTTGTCGCCGATCGCGTTGTTGCGACCGATCTCGTTGAACTCGATGACGTTGCCGTGCACGTCCTGCGCCGGCGCGTGGCTGTGAATCGCGACGCCCGAGTGGCCGTTACCCGCGATCACGTTGTGCGTGATGGTGTTGTCGTAGGCCGCCGTGCCGGGGAATGGCGTGGCCACCAAGATGCCGGCGCCGCCGCCTCCGCTGGTGCCGTTGTCCAGCACCAGGTTCTTGGTGATGGTGTTGTCGTACACGCCGCCGGACGCCGGATCTCCGAACGCGGTCGAGTTGTGCGACGGCAGGGAGATGCCGCAGTCCCAAAGGTTCGCGATGACGCTGTTGCCTTCGATCAGGTTGTCGAAAGTCGGCCCGGCCGGCGACGTGTACCCGAACGCGGATTGCCCGATGCTTCCCGCCGGGACGCCGTCGGTGATGTGAATGCCGCCGGTGTTGTGGCTGACCTCGTTGTCGAGGACGCGGGAGTGGCTGACCGCGCGCAGGTGCAGGCCTTCACCGCAGTCCAGGCCCGGATTCACCTGCGGTTGACAGGCCAGGTCGTTGTCGGTCACCCGGTTGTGGCTGATCGTGATGCGGCTGGTGTGCTGCACGAGCAGGCCCTCCTGCTGGGCACCGGTGATGGTGAATCCGGTGACGATGGAACCGCTCGCGCCGTCGCCCTCGATCGTCAGGCCGGCGGTGTCAAGTGTCGCCGGGGGTGCGATGGTGGCCCCGTCGCCGACGAGGCGAATCACCTTGTCGTCGACGACCACCGCCTCGTCGTAGACGCCGGCGCACACCCGCACCGTCGCGCCTGAGCTCGCGGCTTGCACGGCGGCGGAGATCGCCGAGTGGCCGGCCGTGTCGCACGAGCGATCGCTCGCCCCCGAATGGCCGGTCGGCGAGACGTACAGGGTCGACCATGACGACGCGGCCGCCGGTGTCGCCACCGCGACCGTGGTGGCGCTGACGCCACTGAGGACAAGGCCGGTGACGGCGCCAACGTGGCCGAGGCGTCCGGCGGCCAGCTTTCTCGAACGCGCGAATGTCATCGCGTGCTCCCTTCTCGATGGGTGGCGGCCGCACCGGTGACATCGGCGATCACGAGGTGGACGGCGTGCAGGTCGCGCACCGCGGATCGGTGCGACGGCGCGTCCGTGAGCAGCGCGATCATGGGGCTTAGTCGCTCGTCGCGAAACGACGCGGCAGACGCTTCGTCGTCCCAGATTTCGATGATTCGCACACCCTCGTCGGTCGGCCCGGCGAGATGCGCCAGCAACCCGCGGGGCAGCGGGTCGACGAGCGACTCGGCTGCCCGTTCATACTCGGTCCAGCTCGACGGGACGTCGTGAACGCATGCGTACGGCACGCCGTGAGCATCGCCCCGCCCGGTATAGCGGCGGTTTAGCCGCGTCGGTGTGCGTCGCGGTGCGAGACTTTCGGCGGGTGGGGGTGGTGAACGAATGGTCGAGATCCGCGTGCTCGGACCGCTTGAGGTCGTCGGTGACGGCGGGCCGATCGCGCTGGCGGCGCGCAAGCACCGGCAGTTGCTCGCCGCCCTCGTCGTCGCGCCTGAGGTGGTGCGCCCGGCCGACGCGCTGATCGACGCGCTGTGGCCCCAAGCGCCGCCGCGGTCGGCCGACAAGCTGTTGCAGGTCTACGTGTCGCAGTTGCGCAAGGTGTTGCCACCCGCGATCACCATTCGCACGTCCGGTGCTGGCTACGCGATCAATCTCGACGGCGCGCGAATCGACGCGGTCCGCTTCGAGGAGCTGCTCGACCAGGCGCGGGCGGCGATGAGCGAAGGCAACGCGTCTCTCGCGTCGTCGACGTTGCGGCGGGCGCTCGAGTTGTGGCGCGGCGACGCCTACGCCGATTTCGCGGACGCCGATTTCGCGCGGGCGCAGGCGCAACGGCTCGACGAGCTGCGCCGCCTGGCGATGGAGGAGCGGTTCGCGGCCGAGCTCGAACTCGGTCGGCACCGGTCGGTGCTGCCCGAGCTGCTCGTCGCGGCCGCCGACAACCCGTTGCGCGAACGCTTGCAGGGCCAGGCGATGCTCGCGCTGTATCGCAGTGGTCGGCAGGCGCAGGCGCTTGACCTCTACCGGACCACCCGCTCGTCGTTGGTCGATGAACTCGGCGTCGAACCAGGGGACGAGCTGCGGGAGCTGCACACGTTGATCCTGCGGCAGGACGCGAGCCTCGATCGCAGACTCGGCGTGGCGTCGCCGGCGATCGAGCTGCCCGTCCCGCCGAACCCGCTGCGCGGACGGGAGCGCGAGCTGGGCGAACTGCACGCATTGCTGGCTCATGAGGACGTCCGACTAGTGGTGCTGACCGGCGCCGGCGGCTCGGGCAAGACCCGGCTCGCGATCGAGGCGGCGCGTCGCGAGGCCCCGCGATTCGCGGACGGCGTCGCGTTCGTGCCGCTCGCCACCGTGCGGGAGGCCGAGGTCATCCCGGCGGTTGTCGGTGGCGCGCTCGGGGCGCCGCCGGTCTCCGACGCGCCGCTCGAGGCGCTCGCCGCTCACCTGCGTGCTCGGGAGATGCTGCTGGTGCTCGACAATTTCGAGCAACTGCGAGCCGCCGGCCCGACGCTGGTCTGGCTGCTCGCGAGGGCCCCGCAGCTGAAGATCGCGGTGACCAGCCGGGTCGTGCTGCACGTCTCGGGCGAGCATGTCTACCCCGTCGATCCGCTGCCGGCCGACGCGGCCGCGGAGTTGTTTGTCGAGCGCGCCCGCACGGTGGACCCGAGGCTCGCGCCGGACGCGATGGAGTCCACGACGATCAACGCTTTGTGCGACCGGCTCGACCGGCTGCCACTGGCCATCGAGCTGGCCGCGGGCCACCTGCGCGCGCTGACCCCGGCCGAGCTGCTCGGCCGGCTCGGCAGCCGCTTGCCGTTGCTCAGCGACGGTCCGCACGACCTGCCGGCGCGGCAGCAAACCCTGCGCGCCACGCTTGAGTGGAGTTTCGACCAACTCGACGATCAGGCAAGACGGGATCTCGAGGTCTTGTCGGTCTTCTCCGGTGGCTGCACCGTGGACGCCGCCGCGGCGGTGCTCGACCCAGGGGACGACATCTTGTCCCGACTTCGGGTGCTGCTCGACCACAGCCTGCTCGCGCGCGCGACGACCGCGGGCGGTTCGCGATTCTCGATGCTGGAGACCGTGCGCGAGCTTGCCGCCGAGCGGCTCGCGCTGTCGGGCTCGGCGCAGGAGGTCCGTCGCCGTCACGCCGAATATGCGCTGCGCCTCGCGGAAAGCTGCAACCTGTCGATCGACGCGTTGGGCACGCCCGCGCCGATGCGCTACGACATCGCCAACGTCGAGCAAGACAACATGCGCGCGGCACTGGACTGGGCCCATGACGCCGATCCGCTGCTCGGCCTCGCGCTGATGGCCGCGCTCGAGCAGTTCTGGGTCGCCAGCAGCCCCCGGGAGAGCGTGCGGCGGCTGACCGAGCTGCTGCGGGCGGCCGGCGACGTGCCGGCGGTTGTGCGCGCCCGCGCGCTGCGCGACCTCGGCGGCAGCAGCGAGGTGAGCGGCGACTGGCGGGCGGCGGGACGGTACTACCAGCAAAGCCTCGATCTTTTCCGCGAGATCGGGGACGAGGCGGGTGAGCTTCGGCTGATGCACCGGGTGACCCTCATCGCGTTCGTGAGAGGCGATCTCGACACCGCTCGCGCGGTGACGCAGGACGCGCTAGTGCGCGCGACGACGGGTGGATTTCGCTATGAGCGCTGCGAGTTGCTGCGCAGCGCGTCTGTCATCGCCGCGCGCTCGGGTGACCTCGCCCGCGCGTACGAGCTGGAACGCGAAAGCCTCGACCTGCTTCTCGAGCTAGGCCACTGGCCGTGGGGCGAGAACAGCAGGCTGCGCACCATGGCGGAGATCGCCAGCGAGCTCGGCGAGCACGCTCGCGCGCAGCAGCACGGTCGCGAAGCGCTGCAAGCGGCTCGGCGCAGCGGCGACCGGATCAAGACGGTGATCGCGTTGGCCGCCTTGGCGTTGATCGCGGCCAGAGCGGGTGACCTCGAGAGCGCAGGGCGCATCTGGGGCGCAGTGGAGACCGAAGAAGGGCGCTCCTTCCTCGGTTGGTGGAGCACCTACCGGCATCGCTACGCCGACGTGCTGACCGCCTGCACCGGCGCCGAGTTCGACAGGGGACGCACGGAGGGCCGAAAGACGTCGGTCGACGAGGTGATCGAGGAGGTGCTCGGCGAGCAGGCGCCTGCGAGCTAGGCCGTACCCTGGTGCTCGTGTCTTCGCCTGCCACCTCATCGCCACGCACCTATGAGGTGCGCACCTACGGCTGCCAGATGAACGTCCATGACTCCGAGCGCATCGCGGGGTTGCTGGAGAAGGCGGGCTATGTGCGGGCGGCTGCCGATGCCGCAGCTGACGTCGTCGTGTTCAACACCTGCGCGGTGCGCGAGAACGCCGACAATCGGCTGTACGGCAACCTCGGCCATCTGTTCTCGGTGAAGCAAGTCAAGCCGGGCATGCAGATCGCCGTCGGCGGCTGCCTCGCGCAAAAAGACCGCGGCGAGATCGTGCGGCGGGCGCCATGGGTGGACGTCGTGTTCGGCACCCACAACGTCGGCTCCCTGCCGGTCTTGCTGGAGCGCGCGCGAATCGCCGACGAGGCTCAGGTCGAGATCCTCGAGTCGCTTGAGGTGTTCCCGTCGACGTTGCCGTCGCGGCGCGAGTCGGCGTACGCCGCCTGGGTCGCGATCAGCGTCGGCTGCAACAACACGTGCACGTTTTGCATCGTGCCGAGTCTGCGCGGCCGCGAGAAAGATCGCCGGCCCGGCGACATTCTTCTCGAGATCGAGACACTCGTGCGCGAAGGCGTTCTCGAGGTGACGCTGCTCGGGCAAAACGTCAACTCCTACGGGGCTGAGTTCGGCGATCGGCAGGCGTTTTCCAAGCTGCTCAGGTCGTGCGGCTCCATCGACGGCCTGGAGCGGGTTCGATTCACTTCGCCGCATCCGCGCGATTTCACCGACGACGTGATCGAGGCGATGGCCTCGACACCGAACGTCATGCATCAGTTGCACATGCCGCTGCAATCCGGTTCCGACGACGTTCTCAAGCGCATGCGTCGCTCGTACCGGCGCGACAAGTACCTCGGCATCATCTCCCGCGTTCGAGAGGCGATGCCGGACGCCGCCATCACCACCGACATCATCGTCGGCTTCCCTGGAGAGACAGAGGCGGATTTCCAAGACACGCTGGACGTCGTCCGGCAGGCCCGGTTCGCGGGAGCGTTCACCTTCCAGTACTCCAAGCGGCCAGGGACTCCCGCCGCCGAGATGGCCGACCAGGTGCCGCCGGACGTCGTCCGTGATCGCTACGACCGCCTGGTGGCGGTCGTCGAGGACGTCGCGTGGACGGAAAGCCGCAGACAGCTTGGGAAACTCGTCGACGTCCTCGTCGCCGAAGGTGAGGGCCGCAAGGACGACCGCACCGCCCGGATGAGCGGTCGGGCCCCCGACAACCGGCTGGTGCATTTTGCCGCCGACCCCGCGGCTCGGCCGGGTGACGTGGTGACCGCGGAAGTGACCTACGCCGCGCCGCACCACCTTGTCGCCGACGTCGTCCACGATGTGCGGCGCACGCGAGCCGGTGACGCGTGGGAGGCGCGGCAGGCGACCGGGGCCGACCAGGCCCCACGCGGTGTGGTTCTAGGAATGCCCACTTTCCCCGCGGCGTCGATCTCGGCGCAGGCCCGGCTGCGGTAGTTCGATGGGCAAGTACCTGCGGCCCGCGTTCGCCGTCCCGTACGGCGTCGCGCTGGCGGTCTTTGTGGTCGCGGTGATCTTCTTTGGCTGGGCGGGATTTTGGCTTGGCGTCGCGGTGCTTTTGCTGGTGCGGGTCGCGCGGTGGGGTGTTCCGCTGATCGGACTTAGCTACCAAGAGGTGGCGCCGCCGGCTACGGAGGAGTCGAACTCAGAATCGGCGGGAAATCGCCGGTAGACACGCATGACGTCTGTCGCAGCTGGCATTCTCGTGACGTCAGCGGGCCGGTCGCTCGCTTTGCGCCAGCCACTGTCGTTGGGTCTGCAGCTGTGACTCCAGGTCGCGCAGCTGAGCGGTCTGCCCGGCCTGGCGCGCGCGGTCGATCTTGCGCTCGAGTTTCTCGACCGACTCGCGCAGCCGAATGACCAGCGGCGACGACGAGACTGTCGACTCCCGCCATTGCGCGTCGGCGGCGGCCCGCACCCGGGCGGCGACGGCGTCCATGCGCTTGTCGAGATCGGCCGCGACCTCGCGCGGCACCCGGCCGGTCGACGCGTAGCGGGCCTGCAAATCCCGCAGCTTCGCTTGCGCCGCAGGCAGATCGGCGGTCGGGTCGATCGCCTCCGCCTCGGCCAGCACGGCCTCCCTGGCGGCCTGATTGGCCTTGTGCTCGGAGTCGCGCTCGTCGAAGGCGGCCGAGCGGCGGGTGAAGAAGGCGTCTTGGGCGGCGCGGAACTTCTGCCACAGCGCGTCGTCGGTGTCCTTCGACGCGCGACCGGCGGCCTTCCACTGCGCCATCAGCGACTTGTAGCGGTTCGCCGTCGCGGTCCACTCGGACGACGCCGACAGCGCCTCGGCTTCGGCCACCAGCTTTTCCTTGCGCGCCACGACTTCCTTGCGTTGCTCGTCCAGCGCGGCGAAGTGGGCGCCGCGGCGTCGTCCGAACTCGGCTCGCGCCACGGAGACCCGCTTCCACAGCTCGCCGTCGAGCTTTCGATCGACCCCCCTGATCGCGCGCCACTCCTCGACGATCGCGCGCAACCGGTCGCCCGAGCTCTTCCACTGCGTGCTTTGGGCGAGGGCCTCGGCCTCCTCGGCCAGCGCGCGCTTGGCCGCCGCGGCCCGCTCGGCCGCGGCCACCTTTTCCGCCTTCTCCTGGGTCCGCTTCGCCTCGGCGCTGTCGATCAAGGTGGCGAGGCGGGTGTCAAGGGAGGCGAGATCTCCGACGACGTTCGCGGTCGCCAGCGTCGCGCGCAGCTTGGTCGCCGCGACGACGGTGGACGACGCGGAGGCGGCGCCGGACGCGAGTCTCGTCTCAAGCAGGGTCACCTCGGTGGCGAGGTCGTCGAAACGGCGGGTGAAGTGCGCCAGACCCTCCTCGGGCGGGCCGGCTTGCCAGGAGCCCACCTCCCGCTCGCCCTCTGCGGTCCGGACGTAGACGGTGCCGTCCTCGGCGATGCGGCCCCACGGGGTGTCGGTGGCCATCGTCGGTGTCGCTCCTGTTGCTCTAGGTTGTCGCTCTTGCGCCGGTGGCTCCCGCAGGAGTTCGTGCTCGTGCAGTCTCGCCCATCTTGCCGTCCGAAGCGAAGTCAGCTCGCAGATAGTCTGCAGGTCGTGATGTGCTCGTGATCATCTCAGCGGCGATCTGCCCCCATCCGCCGCTGCTCGTCCCCACGGTCGCCGGCGGCGCCGCGTTCGAAACCGACGACCTGCGGGCGGCGTGTGACCTGGCGTTGCGGCGGATGCTCGCCGCCTCGCCCCGGCAGGTCGTGATCATTGGCTCGGACGGCGCGGCGGTGCGGCTGCGCGACTTCGCCCCCGGCGCTCCCGGCCTGCCGGACGGCAGCCAGCCGCTGCCGCTGCTGATCGGCGATTGGCTGCTCGACCGGGTGGTCGTTGGCGCCGAGCGACGGTGCGCCGTCGCCGTCCGGCCCGACGGCTCGCCGGTCGGGCGGTGGCCCGACCTCGCCGATCCGACCGGACTGCTCGTGATGGCCGACGGCAGCGCGCGACGCAGCGTCAAAGGGCCCGGCTACCTCGATGAGCGGGCCGGGCCGTTCGACGCCGCGGTGACGGCCGCGCTCGCGTCGGCGGACCTGGACGCGCTCCTCGGGTTGGACGAGGCGCTCGCCGCGGACCTGCTGGTCGGTGGCGTCGGGCCGCTGAAGGCGCTGGCGACGCTGACAGCGCCGGCTTCGGGGGCGGCGTGGCAGGCGGAGATTCTCTACGACGGCGCGCCGTACGGCGTGCAATACACGGTCGCGTCGTGGTCGCGGGTGTGAACCGGGTGGTCGCGGTCGTCGGGCCGACGGCGACGGGCAAGTCGGAGTTCGGCGTCGCGTTGGCCGCGCGGCTCGGCGGGGAGATCGTCAACGCGGACTCGATGCAGCTTTACCAGGGCATGGACATCGGGACCGCGAAGCTCCCGGTGCAGGAGCGCGGCGGCGTGCCGCATCACCTGCTCGACATCTGGCCGGTCACGAAGACGGCGAGCGTCGCCGAATACCAGGCTTTGGCGCGCGCGGCTTTGGCGCGAGTGTGGGACGCGGGGCGGCTGCCGATTCTGGTCGGCGGATCCGGCTTGTACGTGCGTGCGGTGCTCGACGACCTGGTGTTTCCGGGCGCCGACGCGGCGGTGCGGGCCGCGCTCGAGGCGGAGCTGGCGGTCGTCGGGCCGGCGCGACTGCACGCCCGCCTGGCCGCGGCGAATCCGGCGGCGGCGTCGGCGATCCTGCCGACGAACGGGCGGCGAATCGTCCGGGCGCTGGAGGTGATGGCGATCGGCGGCCGCCCGTTCACCGGGGTGATGCCGCCGTACTCGTCGATTTTCGACGCGGTCTTGATCGGACTCGATCGCGATCCCGCCGAGCTCGATGCGCGAGTGGAGCGGCGGGTTGACGAGATGTTGTCGCGCGGACTTGTCGACGAGGTGCGCCATCTCGCTGACGCGTGTGGTCTGCGGTCTGGTGTGACCGCCAGTCGAGCCCTTGGCTACAAGCAGGTCTTGGCGATGCTCGACGGATCGCTGACGCAGGCCGAGGCGCGCTCGCACACCGTGCTGGCGACGAAGCGGTTCGTGCGCCGGCAGCGGTCGTGGTTTCGGCCCGACCCGCGGGTGCACTGGCTGCGCGCCCCGTCAGTTGAGGAAGCTGTCGAGTTGATCGGCTGGCTACCATCGGAGGCGTGAGCGAGATTCCGTTCGTCAAGGGGCACGGCACCCGCAACGACTTCATCGTGGTGCCGGACCCAGACGGGGCGCTGTCGCTGTCCGCCGGCCAGGTCGCGGCGATGTGCGACCGGCGCGGCGGGATCGGCGCCGACGGCGTGCTGCGGGTGGTGCGCGGTTCAGCTGAACCGGCGCTGGCCGCGCTTGCGCCCGAAGCGGAGTGGTTCATGGACTACCGCAACGCCGACGGGTCGCTCTCCGAGACGTGCGGCAACGGATTGCGGGTGTTCGCGCGGTACCTGGTCGACTCCGGGCTGGCGGGGCCCGGACGGCTGCCGATCGGGACGCGCGCCGGCGTCGTCCACGTTGAGGTTGGCGCCGCGGGCGATGTCACGGTCGACATGGGTCGGCCCGCGGTCTTCGACACGTCGTTCGCCTTGCTGCGCGGGGTGAAGTTCGAGGGACTGCACGTCTCGATGGGCAACCCGCACCTGGTGTGCGTCACCGACGTGCCGGTCGAATCCCTTGATTTGACAGTACTTCCGGACGTCGACGCGGCGGTCTTCCCGGCTGGCGTCAACGTCGAGTTCGTGAACCTCGTGGACAACGCGCACGCGGTCATGCGGGTGCACGAGCGCGGCGTGGGGGAGACCGAGTCGTGTGGCAGCGGCGCGTGCGCGGTGGCCGCCGCTTTGGCGGTTCGGGCTGGGATTTCTGCCGGGTCTTGGCAGCTTTCCGTTCCGGGTGGTGAGTTGGGGTTGACGCTCGACGCTGAAACGGGCCACGTGCTGCTGCGCGGCCCGGCGGTCATCGTCGCGCGCGGCGTCTGGCTCTAGGCCCGCCGCTCGCGTCGCGGCTGTTAGACAAACCGCGCCTCATTCTGGGACGCCGTCGCCTAGCCGCAACCCACCTAGGTTCGTCGTGCCGACGGTTTGACCGACCGTTTGACTCAGAACTGGCAGGCAGGCTGACGTCGAGAAAAGCCCGCGCCACCAGCCATGCTCAGTCCGCTACGACGGCGACCGCTTCTTCTGGCAGCGGCACGTCGCGCATTCCGCGAAGTGGCGAGAACAGCACCCACAGCGGCGCGAACTGCGCCCCGACCGCCGCGATCCACAAGCCATTGCGCAACCCGAACGCGGTGCCTAGCCAACCACCCAGCAAGCCGCCCAATGGCATCGTGCCCCACACCAAGAAGCGCATCGTCGCGTTCATCCGTCCGAGTAGCGGCCGCGGGCAGATCGCCTGCCGAAAGCTCACTTGCGCCACGTTGTACATCACCGCCCCCGCGGATGCGAAGAACAGCGTGGTGGCCGCGAGCGCGAGCCGCCAGTCGTGATGGGTCATTGGCACGAGAAGCTCCGCCGGCGCGAACACGAGAGCGCTCAGCCAAATCGCACGCGCCTGCCCGACCTTGCGGGTGAACACTCCGCTCAGAAAGGCGCCGAGCAGGCCGCCCACCGATCCGACCGAGAACAGCAGGCCGATGCCGCCCGCCGACAAGTGCACAGTGCGCACCAAGAAGACGACCAGGATCGCCGTATTGGCGGCGCCGAACAGATTCGCGGTGCCCGTGCAGCCGGCGATCTTCCGCAGGATCCGATGCCCGAGCACGAACCGCAGACCTTCGCCGATCTCCTTGCCGAGGTGGCGTTGCGGCGGCGGCACCGGCGCGGGCTCGCGCGCGCGAATCGCGGAGACCCACCCCGCCGACCACAGGTAGCTCAGCGCGTCGACGAAAACCGCGTACGGCGCCGTGATCGCCTGCACCAGGAACCCGCCGATGCTCGGTCCCGCCACCTGCGCGGTCGCCCGCGTCGCCTCCAGTTTCCCGTTGCCATCAACGAGTTCCTCGCGGCTCACCAACTCGGGCAGGTAGCTCTGGTAGGCGACGTCGAAGAACACCGTCAAGACACCGGTAAGCAAGGCGACGACGAACAGCTGGCCGATCGTCAGCGCGTGCAGCAGCGCCGCCAACGGGACGCTGCCCAAGGCGATCGCGCGCCCAAGGTCGCCGAGAATCAGCACCGGACGACGCCGCACCCGGTCGCACCACGCGCCTGCCGGCAGCCCGACCAGCAGGAACGCCGCCGTCTCGCACGCCGTCAACGCGCCCACCTCGAACGCTGAGGCGTGCAGCGTCTTCACCGCGACCAGCGGCAGCGCCAGCATGCTGACCTGGGTGCCGACCTGGCTGATCGCGTCGCCGATCCACAGCCGCCGGAAGTCGCGATGGAAGAACAGCCCGCGTCGGGGGGGAGCGGCAGCGGTGTCGGCGGCGGTCACCAGGTGAGGCTCCGCGAGCGCACCGACGGTTGTCAACCGAATCTGCGGTGAACGAACATGAGATCAGAGATCCACATGATCGACGGTGGTGAAATCACGTGAGCCTGCGCGCAGACCGCCCGGTGCCGACGCGGCACCAGCCCGACGTCTCGTCGTCCGACATCGCCCGCACGCTTTTCGAGGTGCTCGGTCACGTGCTCGGACGTCCGCCCGCGTTCGCCATCGCCGCCTGGGACGGCTCCCGCGCCGGTCCGCCGAGCGCGAACACGACGATCGCGGTCAAGTCCCCGGTCGCCTTGCGTCGGCTGCTGTGGCAGCCGAACGAGCTCGGCCTCGCCCGCGCCTACATCGCCGGCGACCTTGACGTCGACGGCGACCTGATAGGCGCGCTCGAGCAGACCTTCTCGTCGTCCGCGCCCGCCGACGCCGTGCCAAAGGTCGGTGTGCGAGAACGCGTCGGCGTCCTGACCGCGGCCGCCAGAATCGGCGCCATCGGCAGGCCGCCAAAGCCGCCGTCCGGCGAAGTCAAACTGCATGGGCGACTGCACTCGCGCCGTCGCGACGCCGCCGCCGTCTCGCACCATTACGACGTCGGCAACGACTTCTACCGGTTGCTGCTCGACGAGACGATGACCTACTCCTGCGCGTACTGGACGTCCGACCCGTCGCCCGCCTTCACCCTCGCCGACGCGCAACGCGCGAAGTACGAGCTGGTCTGCGCCAAGCTCGGACTTCGCCGCGGCATGCGGCTGCTCGACGTCGGCTGCGGATGGGGCGGCATGGTCATGCACGCCGCGCAAAACCACGGCGTCAACGCGCTCGGCATCACGCTCTCACGCGAGCAAGAAACCCTTGCCAAACAACGGATTCGCGAGGCCGGGCTCGACGGCCAAGTCGAGATCCGCCACTGCGACTACCGCGAGCTGACGGGCGAGAGATTCGACGCCATCAGCTCCATCGGCATGGCCGAGCACGTCGGCGCAGCCGCGTTCCACGAATACGCGAGCGCGCTGCACAGACTCCTAACGCCCACCGGCCGGCTGCTCAACCATCAAATCTCCATGCCGGACGGCGCGTCGCGGGCGCGCGGCGGGCCGAGCTTCATCGACCGCTACATCTTCCCGGACGGCGAGCTGCAACCCGTCGGCAATGTCGTGAACGCCCTTGAACGAGCCGGATTCGAGGTGCGCGACGTCGAGAGCCTGCGGGAGAACTACCACCTCACCCTGCTGGCTTGGTTGGAAAATCTGCGGGCTCATCGCGCCAGCGCCGTCGAATTGGTCGGCGAGGAGCGGGTGCGCACCTGGGAGCTGTACATCGCGGGATCGGCGGCGGCGTTCAACACCGGCCACATCGGGATCCACCAAACGCTGGCGATCAAGCCCGACAACGGGCGCAGCGGCCTCCCGAGGATTCGGGCCGAATGGCTTTGCGGTTGACGCGATGATCGTGACACCATCGCCGGACGCCGGGATGAACCTCGGCATCCCAAGCGTTGGACCCAGCTGATGACACAACCAGAACACGAACTGTCTTACGACCTCGAAGACCGCCAGGCGCTGCGCCGGGTGGTCGGCCTGTCGACCGAGCTGCAAGACATCACCGAGGTCGAATACCGCCAGCTGCGCCTCGAGCGCGTCGTCCTCGTCGGTGTGTGGACCGACGGCACGCTGCGCGACGCCGAGAACTCCCTAGTCGAGTTGAAGCTGCTCGCCGAGACGGCCGGCTCCCAGGTGCTCGAGGGCTTGATCCAGCGCCGTGACAAGCCAGACCCGGCCACCTACATCGGCTCAGGCAAAGCCAAGGAGCTGCGCGACGTCGTGCTCGCCACCGGCGCCGACACGGTGATCTGCGACGGCGAGCTCACCCCCGGCCAGCTGCGCCAGCTCGAGGACGTCGTCAAGGTCAAGGTCGTCGACCGCACCGCGTTGATCCTCGACATCTTCGCCCAGCACGCCAGAAGCCGGGAGGGCAAGGCGCAGGTCGAGCTCGCCCAGATGACCTACCTGCTCCCACGGCTTCGCGGTTGGGGTGAGTCGCTGTCCCGTCAGGCCGGTGGACGCGCCGGCGCGGGCGGTGTCGGCATCGGCGGCCGCGGTCCTGGCGAGACCAAGATCGAGCTGGACCGCCGCCGCATCCGAACCAGGATGGCCAAGCTGCGCCGCGAGCTCGCCGGCATGTCGACGGCCCGCGACGTCAAGCGCCAGGAGCGCAAGCGCCACGAGGTGCCCAGCGTGGCGATCGCCGGCTACACCAACGCCGGCAAGTCGTCACTGCTCAACCGGCTCACCGGCGCAGGGGTGCTGGTCGAAAACGCGTTGTTCGCCACCCTCGACCCCACCGTCCGCCGGGCGCAGACCACTGACGGCCGGGCGTTCACCCTCACCGACACCGTCGGCTTCGTGCGGCACCTGCCGCACCAGCTGATCGAGGCGTTCCGGTCAACGCTCGACGAGGTGGCCGACGCCGACCTGATCTTGCACGTCGTCGACGGCTCCGACCCCGACCCGGGCGCGCAGCTCGCGGCCGTCCGCACCGTCTTCGGCGAGATCGGGGCGCTCGACATCCCCGAGCTGATCGTGATCAACAAGGCGGACGTCGCCGAACCGGCCATGGTCGACGCGGTCGCCCGCGCCGAGCGCCACCGGGGCAACCGAGTCGTCGTGGTGTCGGCGCGCACTGGCGCCGGCGTCGACGACCTGGTCGCCGCGCTCGACGATCTGGTGCCCAGACCGCAGGTGTTGGTCGACGTCTTGCTGCCGTTCAGCGAGGGCCGGTTGGTCGCGCGGGTGCACGAGCACGGCGAGGTCGAGTTGCAGGAGCACAC
This sequence comes from Acidothermaceae bacterium, assembly GCA_036380925.1. Lineage (GTDB taxonomy): Bacteria > Actinomycetota > Actinomycetes > Acidothermales > Acidothermaceae > JAICLV01. The sequence goes on along the minus strand of DASVDW010000107.1, from coordinate 4,353 downwards.
CGCCGACGGCACCCGGCTGCGGGCACGGGTTCCGGAGCGAGTCGCCGCGGAGCTGGGCCGCTACACGATCGCACCGAGCGCGGCCCACTAGCCGACCAGCCAAATCGGTCAGTCAAACGCCCCCGCTCTTGCGCCGTTCGGGGGCTCAGGTGGCCCCGAACGGGTGACGATAACCCGCGCGTGACGTCCGACCGCGTGCTTCCGGCCATCCCGCGGATCGGCGGCGTGAAACGCGGTTTGACGCTCACCTTGATCGGGGCGCTCGCGGCCAGCGTCGTCGGGTCGGTGCTCGGCGCGTTCTCGGCGTCCGACCTGGGCTCGCAGTTGTCGGCGGCCGGGATCGTCGTCTCGAGCGCCGCCGCCACCGTGGCGATGGTGCTGCGCGGCTGGCGCGAGCCCGCGCTAAGACGCAGCTGGCTGCTGCTGGCCGTCGCCCCGATGGCAGAGACCGCGTGGCTGGCGAGCGCGCTCGCGCCGGCGTTTCGCGGCGGTGAGCTGGCGGCCCAGCCGGCCGGCGACGTCGGTCACCTGCTCGCCGTCCCGTTCGTCATCGCCGCGCTGCTCGGGCTGCCGAGCATCGATCACGACCGGCGCACCCGGCTGCGGTCGGGCCTCGACGTCCTGGCGGCGACGTTCGCGTTCGGCGTCCTCACCTACAACTTCGGCACCCCGCACGGCGCGAACCAAGTCGGCGCCATCCAGCCGATCTTCGGCATGGCGCTGGGCACCGCGCTCGTCGCGGTGCTGGTGCGCGCGCGCTATCAGGGTGGGCTGCCGCTTGGCACCCTGCTGTCGGTCGTAGGCGGATTGTTCGCCGTCGGGGTGTGCGCGACGCTCGCCGCGTTCGACGTCGACGGCGCCGGCTGGTCCGCGCAAAACCCATATCTCGCGATCGGCGCGGCCGGTCACGTGCTGCTCGCCTACGGCGGCCTGCAGGCGATCGGCGGTCGCGACTCGGTCGCCGCGTTGCGCCGCCGCGAGCAGATCGCGGTCATGGCGCCGGTGCTGCCAATCCTGCCGGTCGCCGGCGTCGTCATCTACGCGGTCCTGACCGGCGTCCAGCTGGCGCTGATGACGCTGATCCTGCTCGGGCTGCTGGTCGCCTCGGTGTTGGCCGGCGCGGTGCTCGCCCGGCTCGACCAACTCGTGCTCTCGCGCACGTTGGAGCATCGCGTCGTCGAGCGAACCCTCGCCTTGCGCACGCACGCGAAATGGTTCCGGGCGCTGGTGCAGAACTCCTCCGACGTCATCACGATCGTCGACGCGAGCGGCACGATCCGCTATCAGACGCCGTCCGTCTCACGCGTGCTCGGCTACGACCCGGCGGCGATGGTCGGACGACGCTTCGGCGCGCTGCTGGGCAATGCCGACGCCGACCGGCTCGAGGCGATCCTGGTCGACGCCGCGCTGCGGCCCCGCTCAACGCAGACCGTCGAGTTCGCGATGTTGCACAGCGACGGTCATTGGTGCGAGACCGAGACCGTGGTCACCTCGCTCGTCGACGACCACGACATCCGCGGCCTGGTGCTCAACACCCGCGACGTCAGCGAGCGCAAGGAGTTGGAGCGCCAGCTGACCCGGCAGGCGTTCTCCGACTCGCTCACCGGATTGGCCAACCGGGCGTTGTTTCGCAATCGGGTCGAGCACGCGATCGAGGAACGCGCGGGCAGCGTCGGACAGGTGGCCGTGCTGTTCCTCGACCTCGACGGGTTCAAGGGGGTCAACGACGCGCAAGGCCATCTCGTCGGCGACAGCCTGCTCGGACTGGTCGCCGACCGGCTGCGGCACTGCGTCGGCGCCGGCGACACGGTCGCCCGACTCGGCGGCGACGAGTTCGCGATCCTCATCGTCGGCCTGGACGCCGAGCGCACCGCGATTCACGTCGCGGACCGGGTGCGGCACGTGCTTTCGCAGCCGTTCGTCCTCGACGGGCGCGAGGTGACGCTCGCCGCCTCGACCGGCATCGCGGTCACCGACGTCGGCGACGAGACCGCCGACCAGCTGCTGCGCAACGCCGACCTGGCCATGTACCAGGCGAAGGCGGCGCGCGACGGCAGCTTCGTCCGCTTCCAGTCCGAGATGCACGACGCGCTGCTGCTGCGGGTGCAGGCCGAGGCGGACCTGCGACACGCGCTCGCCCGCGGCCAGCTCGCGTTGCACTACCAGCCGACGGTGAACCTGCACACCGGCCAGGTCGTCGGCGTCGAGGCGTTGATCCGCTGGTACCACCCGACCCGCGGGCTGGTGCAGCCGATGGACTTCATCGGCCTCGCCGAGGAGACCGGACTGGTCGAGTCGATCGGCGAGTGGGCGGTGCGGGAGTGCTGCCGGCAAGGCGCCCGCTGGCAGGCGTACGCGCCGCCGGGCGGGATCTTCCACGTCGCGGTCAACGTGTCGAGCCGCCAGCTGACCCCTCAGCTGCCCGCGATCGTGCGGGAGGCGCTGGCGGAGTCCGGCATGCCCGCTGGGGCGCTGGTGATCGAGATGACCGAGTCGGTCTTGATCGAGCGCACCGAGGAGGCGGTCGGCGTGCTGCGCGAGCTGAAGGCGCTCGGCACCCGGATCGCCATCGACGACTTTGGCACCGGCTACTCGTCGCTGTCGTACCTGTCGAAATTCCCGGTCGACATCTTGAAGATCGACAAGTCGTTCGTCGAGCAGCTGAGCGCCAAAACCGAGTTGCCGGACGGCGTGGCCGCGAGCGCGCTCGGCACCGGCAGCTCCGACAGCGCCGAACTCGCCCGCACCATCGTGCACCTCGGCCGCTCGCTGCGGCTCGGCACGGTGGCGGAGGGCATCGAGACCCGCGAGCAGTACAACGCGCTGGTCGGCATGGCGTGCGACTACGGGCAGGGCTTCTTGTTCTCCCGGCCGCTTCCCGCCGAGGGCATCGACACACTCTTCGCGCACCTTCTGGTCTCGACGCTGCCCACTCCACAGGTCGTGCACCGCTCGACCGGGCTGTCCGCCTAGCCACCCGACTACCCTTCGTCGGGTGGCCGACCAACCCGATCCCGAGCTAGCGCGGCTGCTCGCGCGCGCGGTCGAGGGTGTCGGTGGCGAGCCGCGCGCGGGCCAGCTCGAGATGGCGCAGGCGGTCGCCGCCGCGATGAGCGGCGGCCGCCACCTCCTCGTGCAAGCCGGCACCGGCACCGGCAAGAGCCTCGCCTACCTCGTCCCTGCGTTGCACCACGCGATGTCGGACGACGACGCCGGACCGGTGGTCGTCGCCACCGCCACGATCGCGTTGCAGCGGCAGCTGGTCGACCGCGACCTGCCGCGGCTGGTGGAGTCGATCGGGCCGGCGTTGTCGCGCACACCCACCTTCGCGATTCTCAAAGGGCGGCGGAACTACCTTTGCCTGCAGCGGGTCAACGCCGGTCCCGACGACGAGCAGACCGAGTTGTTCGACGGCGACGCTGCTCACGGCAAGGCGCCGTCACCGACGTCGAGCCTCGGCCTGGAGATCGCGCGGCTCGGCGACTGGGCGAACCGCACCCAGACCGGCGACCGCGACGAACTCGTGCCTGGCGTCAGCGAACGCGCCTGGGGCCAGGTCGCGGTGTCGGCGCGCGAGTGCGTCGGCGCGACCAATTGCCGTTTTGGCGCGGATTGTTTTGCCGAACGCGCCCGAGCCCGAGCGATGCGCGCCGACGTCATCGTCACCAACCACGCGCTGCTCGCGATCGACGCGATCGGCGACGGCAGCGTGCTGCCAGAGCACGACATCGTGGTGATCGACGAAGCGCACGAACTCGTCGACCGGGTCACCGGCGCGGCCACCGAGGAACTGACCGGCGCGATCGTCGAACGGGCCGCGGCCCGCTGTCGCCGAATGGCCGCTGACGAATCCGCGCGACTCGACGAGGCGGCCGCCGGGTTGGGCGACATCGCGACGCAGTTGCCCAGCGGGCAGTTGCTGCCGCTGCCGCCCGCGCTGGTCGAGTCGTTGGAGCTGGTGCGCGATTCCGCGCGCGCGGTGCTCGGCGCGTTGTCGTCGTCCGACTCGAAAAGCGCCGGCGACCCCGACGCGGATGGCCGGCGCAAGCAGGCGCACGCGGGCGTGGAAGCGATCTTCGACACCGCCACCCGGATGCTCGCGGGGTCCGAGGACGACGTGCTGTGGGCGGCGCACGAAGACCGGCGGGGTGTGGTGTTGCGGGTCGCGCCGTTGAAGGTCGCCGGCCTGCTGCGCGCCGCGCTGTTCAGCGAGCGCACCGCGGTTTTGACGTCGGCGACGTTGACGCTCGGCGGCCGTTTTGAGCCGGTCGCCGCCAATCTCGGGTTGGGCGCCGACGAGTGGGACGGCGTCGACGTCGGCTCGCCGTTCGAGCACGCGAGGCAAGGAATCCT
>DASVDW010000106.1:0-8716 GCA_036380925.1 Acidothermaceae bacterium | reverse complement strand
GCCTCATGCGTCACGAGGACGACGGTGGCGCCAGACTCGCGCGCGGCCGAGGTGAGCAACTCCATCACCCGCTCGCCGCCCAACGAGTCGAGGGAGCCGGTGGGTTCGTCGGCGAACAACACCTCGGGTCCGGCCACGAGCCCGCGGGCGACCGCCACCCGCTGCGCCTGGCCGCCGGAAAGCTCGCCCGACCGGCGCCCCTCCAAACCGTTGAGCTCGAGCCGGTCGAACCAGCCGCGCGCTTTCTCCAGCGACTCCCGACGGCGCATGCCGCTGAGCAGCAGCGGCAGCGCGACGTTTTCCTCGGCGGTCAGTTCGGGCACCAACTGCCCGAACTGAAAGACAAAACCAAAACGGTCTCTGCGCAAGGCGCTGCGCTCCGCCTCGGGCAGCGCGTCTATGCGTCGTCCGGAAAACTGCACTTGTCCTGCGTCGGGCACCAGGATTCCGGCGAGGCAGTGCAACAACGTCGATTTGCCCGAGCCGCTCGGACCCATCACGGCGAGGATCTCGCCCGCGTTGACGGTCACGCTCGCGCCACGCAGGGCCTCGGTGGCGCCGAACGAAAGCCGGACGTCGCGAGCCTCGATCAAGGGGCCGCTCATCGCCGCACCTCCTTGGCGAGCGTCTCCAGCCGGGCCGCGGTCAGGTCGATCCAGCGCAGGTCGGCCTCCAGGTGGAACAACCCGTGGTCGGCGAGCAACGCGTCGACCTGGTCGCCGGTGCGGCGCACGTCGGTCAGCTCGCGCATCCGCCGCAGGTGAGCCGCCCGCTGCGAATCGAGGTAGTGCTCGGCGGGCCGGCCGAGCATCAGCGAGAGCACCACCTTGGCGAACAGCGTGGTCTGCAGATGCGGTTCGGGCTCGACCGGTTCGGCGAGCCAGGTCTCCACTTCGGTGGCGCCGTGCTCGGTGATCACGTAGCGCTTGCGATCCGGACCGGCCCCGGGCTCGGCCTCGCCGGCCAGCACCTTGCCGTCGCGGGCCAGCCGGGCGAGCGTCGAGTAGACCTGCCCGAACGGCAGCGGCTTGCCGCGGCCGAAGAATGCGTCGTAGTCGCGCTTGAGGTCGTAACCGTGGCTGGGCGCTCGCTCGAGCAGGCCGAGCAGCGTCATCGGAACCGTCATACCCCGATGTCTACACTCAGTGTGTACTCACGGTCAATGGCCCTGTCGGCTCGCTCCTCTTCGTCGAGTGACTAGCGGCGGCGGGGGTCGACCTGGATCTTGGGGCCGGGCCCGGCGTGGTCCGGACGACGGCCCGCGAGCACGTCCGCCACGTCGTCCAAGCCGACCGTCGCGGCGACCAGCGGCTCGGTGCGGATCGCGCCGGAGCCGAGCAGCTCGATCGCGCCGGAGAGCCCGGCCGAGGCGGCGAGGATGCCGATCACGGCGACGTCGTTGAAGACCAGGGCGCGGGTGTCGATCAAGCTCGGGCCTGGTGCGATGCCGACGAGCACGATGCGGCCCGCCGGCTCGACCTGCTTTATCGCGCGCGCCGACGCCTCGGACGACGTGCTCGCGTCGATCACCGCGGCGTAGCGGCGGCCGTCGCGCAGGTCGTCAAATCGGACCGCCTCGTTGGCGCCGAGCGAGGCGGCGAGCGCCAACCGTGGCTCGTCGATTCCCACCACGTCGACGATCGCGCCGCGGGCGGCGGCGAACTGCATGCTCAACAGGCCGAGGGTGCCTGGCCCCCACACGCAAACCCGGTCGCCCGCGCCGATCTGCGCCGCCTCGACGGCGCGCAACGCGCAGCCGGCCGGTTCGACGAGCGCTCCCGTCGTCCACGACATCGTCTCGGGCAGTCGGTGAAGCGCGCTGGCCGGCACGAGCAGCTGCTCGGCGAGCGCGCCCGGCCAGCCGCCGCGAATGCCGATCTCGTAGCGGTTCTCGCAAACGTGATGCTTGCCGCGGCGGCAGCGCGCGCACTCGCCGCAACCCAGCATGGTGTCACCGGTGACCCGTGCGCCAAGCCACGTCTCGTCGACGTCCGGGCCGATTGAACTGACCGTGCCGGCCCATTCGTGGCCAGGCCGCAGCGGATACCTCTCGTGGCCCTCCAGTAGGTACGGCATCGTGCCGGCGAAAAGTTCCATGTCGGTGCCGCACACGCCGACCCGCTCGACGTCGACCACGACCCGGCCGCGACTGGGGGTCGGGGGTTCGACGTCGACGACGCTGGCTTGCTTTGGACCGCTGATGACGAAGGCGCGCACGGTGACATCATGGCGGACGTCGTCGTCACGACGAGCGAGGCGAAGGGGCATCGATGGCATCGAACGCAACGCAGGGTCGGCGCAGTCAGATCTGGTACGCGGGGGATGATCGCAACGCCTTCATCCATCGCGCGTGGATGCGGCGCGGCTTGCCGAGCGACGCGTTCGAGGGTCGGCCGCACATTGCGATCGCCAACACCGCCTCCGACCTCGCGCCGTGCAACATGCACCTGACGGACGTCGCGGCGAGCGTCAAGGCCGGCATTTGGGAAGCCGGCGGCGTGCCGCTCGACATGCCGGTGATGTCGATGGGCGAGACCCAGATGCGGCCGACGGCGATGCTGTTTCGCAATCTCGCGGCGATGTCGATCGAGGAGATGATCCGCGCCAACCCGGTCGACGGCGTGGTGCTGCTCGGTGGTTGCGACAAGACGATTCCCGCCTTGTTAATGGCGGCGGCGTCGGTGAATCTGCCGGCGTTGGTGGTGCCCGGAGGCCCGATGCTGACCGGGCATTTCCGGGGCGCGCCGCTCGGCTGCGGCACCGACGTGTGGCGGCTGAGCGAGGAAGTGCGGGCCGGAACGCTTAGCCGGCAGCGTTTTCTCGACGCCGAGTCGTCGATGATCCGCAGCCGTGGCCACTGCAACACGATGGGCACCGCGTCGACGATGGCCTGCATGGCCGAGGCGCTCGGCATGACGTTGCCTGGCATGGCGGGTATACCGGCGCCGGACAGCCGGTTGCTCGAGCGGTCGCACGAGGCGGGCAAGCGGATCGTCGAGCTGGTCGACGCCGGACGACGTCCGAGCGACGTCATGACGTTCGGCTCATTCGCCAACGCGATCGTCACGCTGTCGGCGATCGGTGGGTCGACCAACGCGATCGTGCACCTGCTGGCCATCGCGGGGCGGCTCGGCGTCCCTCTGTCGCTCGACGACTTCGACCGGCTTGGTTCGCATGTGCCGCTGTTGGTCGACCTGCAACCGGCTGGCCGGCACCTGATGGACGACCTGTTCCGCGCCGGCGGGTTGCTTGCCGTGCTGCGTGAGGTGCGCGACCTGCTCGACCCGTCGGCGATCACCGTCACCGGCAAGCCGCTCGTCGACTACTTGGACGACGCGGAGATATTCGACGAAGAGGTCATTCGCCGGCGGGCGACGCCATTGCTGGCCGAAGGCGGGATCGCCGTGCTGCGCGGGAATTTGTGCCCCGACGGCGCCGTCATCAAGCCGGCCGCCGCGACCGCTGAGCTGCTGAAGCATCGCGGTCGCGCCGTCGTGTTCGACAGCATCGAAGACGCGCGGGCGCGGCTCGACGACCCTTCCCTGGACGTCGACGCTGACAGCGTTCTCGTGTTGCGCGGCTGCGGGCCGAAGGGATATCCCGGCATGCCGGAGGTGGGCAACCTGCCGCTGCCTTCGAAGCTGCTGGCCCAAGGGGTGCGCGACATGGTGCGGATCAGCGACGCCCGTATGAGCGGAACCGCCTACGGCACAGTGGTCTTGCACGTCGCGCCGGAGGCGGCGGCCGGTGGGCCGCTCGGCATCGTGCGCACCGGTGACCCGATCGTGCTCGACGTCGACGCTCGGCGACTCGACATCGACCTGCCCGAACCCGAACTGCGCACCCGCACGCCCGCTTCGCACGCCGATTACGCGGCGCCCTTGCGCGGTTGGGAGAAGCTGTACGTCGACCACGTGCTGCAGGCCGACACCGGCGTCGACCTCGACTTCCTCGTCGGGTCAAGCGGCGACGAGGTCCGCCGCGAGTCGCACTGACCGGCCGTTCTCTGCGCCGAGTGAAGGGTTCACGCTGCTAATTCGATGAATTTGCCAGCGCCAACCCTTCACTCGGCGGATAGGCGCGGGCCACACTGCCAGTGTGCTTGACGACGAGACCGAGCGCGCGCTGGCCAGGCGCTTGTTCAACGACGTGTGGGCACTGCTCGAAAAGCCCGATAGAACACCGGACGACGACGCGCGGATGCTGCACATGGCGCACGCCTCCTGCTTGCACTGGTCGCGAGTTGGGACGGCGGTGAACGTCGTCCGAGGTGAATGGCAGTGCTCGCGGGTGTACGCGACGTTGCGACGCTTCGAGCCCGCCCTGTATCACGCCAAGCGGGCGCTTGAGTTGTGCGAGGCGAATCAGCTTGCCGACTTCGACCTGGCTTTTTGTTATGAGGCGATGGCTCGCGCGCACGCGGTCGGCGGCGTCGTCGATGAGGCGAGGCGTTGGGTGGATCGCGCACGCGAGGTGCCGATCGCCGAGGACGACGACCGGGAGTTGCTGAACACCGACCTCGACTCCATCGTCGAGCTCAGGTGAAGATGCCCGCCACATCGGCGCTCGCGGTGAAGCCGTTCTGCCGCCAGGCCTCGTAAACCGCGATCGACGCGGCGTTCGACAAGTTCAGCGAACGCAACCCTGGCAACATCGGGATGCGCACCAACTCGGTGACGCGGGGGTCGTCCAACACCGAGTCAGGCAAGCCGGTCGCCTCGGTGCCGAACATCAGGACGTCGCCAGGCGCGTATTCGACGTCCGAATAAGAACGATTCGCTCGGCCGGTGAAGGCGAATACTCGCGCAGGCAGCCAAGCCTGCCAAGCCGCCTCGATGTCGCGATGGATCGTGACGCTGGCGAGATCGTGGTAGTCAAGCCCGGCCCGCCGCACCCGCGACTCGGAGAAGTCGAACGCGAGCGGGCCGACCAGGTGCAGCTCGCAACCGGTGGCGGCGGCCAGCCGGATCGCGTTTCCGGTGTTGGGCGGGATTCGTGGTTCGACGAAGGCGATGCGAAACATGTCAGGCCGGCGGGGTGAACGGCCCGGACGACGGGGGCTCCGGCGGCGGCTCCGGCGACGGCTGCCGCGGCGCGGTGAACGGCGGGGTCGGCGGTGGCGTCGGACGCGTCGCGCCAAGCCGTTCTTCCTCGCGGCGTCGGCGCTCGGCGATCACGGCGGACAGATACGCCCATCCCGGTGTGCCTGGCGGCGGGTCTGGCGTCACCGCTGAGCTGACCGCCGCCACCAGCTGGTTGCCCATCGCGGTGCGCGCCTCCGGGCGCAATTCGTGCTGGCGGGCGAGGAATTGCCGCACCGACATGGCCAGGTCGTCGGGCAGCCGGGACAGGTCGAGCAGCCGGGCCCACTCCACGAGCGGTGGCGGCATCGAGACCGGCGCGGCGAGGCGGCTTGGCACCCGCTCTTGCACCACCACCGTTCCCGCCAGCAGGTCGCCCAGCCGCTTGGCGCGCGCGTTGACGATGCTGGTCAGCAGCGCCGGCCCCCAGAACTCGAACGGCATCAGCACCGCCCGGACGAACGCGTGGCGAAACCGCTCCGGGGCGCCGTCGTCGCGCACCACCCGGATGCCGAGCGCCGCCTTGCCGAGGCTGCGGCCACGCCACAGCGTCTCGAAGGCGATCGGATACCCGAGGAACACGAACACGATGGCGACGACCACGACGGCGGCGGCGAGGTCGCTGTCAGCGCCCTCGAGAATGCGGGCCAACAGCAAGGTGACCACGATCCAGGCGAGCAGCTCCACGATCAGGTCGATCACGAACGCGACCATCCGTGACGGCCAATGCGCGAGTCGGATCTCGAGTGCGACCGCCTCGCCGGTCACCACGCCAGCCGTCATAGCCCACTAGTCTGCCGGTTCGTGGACATCGACGCCTTCGTGGCCACGCACCGCGCCAGCTGGGCGCGGCTGCAGGAGCTGGTGCGCCGCGCCCGGCGCCCCTCCCGCTTGAGCGGCGGGGAGATCGACGAGCTGGTCGCGCTGTACCAGCGGACCGCCACCCACCTGTCAGTCGTGCAGTCACGCTCGCCGGACGCGCAGTTGATCGCGCAGCTGTCAGGGCTGACGGCCGCCGCGCGCGGCGCGATCACCGGCGCCCGCGATCCCTCCTTCGCCGACGTCGCCCGATTCTTGAAGGTCACGTTTCCCGCGGCGGTGTATCGAGGCGCCCGATGGTGGGCGCCGGTCGCCCTCGCGAACATCGTGGTGATGTTCGCCCTCGGTCTGTGGATGGGCACGCACCCGCACGTCATCACCAGCCTGGTGCCGTCCGACGCCGTCCGCCAACTCGTCGAGCACGACTTCAAGAACTACTACTCGGCGCATCCCGCCACGGACTTCGCCGCGCGGGTGTGGACCAACAACGCGCTGGTGGCCGCCGGCAGCCTCGCGCTCGGGGTCTTCCTCGGCCTGCCGACGCTGTACCTGCTCTGGGCGAACTGCGTGAACGTCGGCGTTTCCGGCGGAATCCTCGCCGCCAATGGAAAACTCGGCGAGTTCTTCGCGTTGATCCTGCCGCACGGCATGCTCGAGCTCACCGCGGTGTTCATCGCGGCCGGGACCGGATTGCGAATCGGCTGGACCATCATCGACCCGGGGCCGCGCAAACGCGCCGACGCGCTGGCGGCCGAGGGCCGACCAGCGCTCGCGGTCGCGATCGGGCTGGTGGGCGTGTTGTTGGTGTCGGGTGTGATCGAGGCCTTTGTGACGCCGTCGCCGCTGCCGACGTGGGCGCGCATCACCATCGGCGCCATCGTCGAAGCCGCCTTCCTGGCATACGTTTTCGGGCTTGGACGACGCGCTGCGCGGGCCGGGGAGACCGGTGACGTGGACGAGTGGCTCCGCGCCGACGTGACGCTGCTTTCCGCCGACTAGCGCCCCACTTTCCCCGACGAGAGGGAAGCGGCGGTCTAGTCGCGAAGGCGCGACGGGTCGACCACGGTCGGGTAGGGATAGGGATACGGTTCCGCGCCGACCTTGGTCAGCCGCTCCATGGCGTCGGAGTCGAGCGCCCAGCCCAATGCGCCCAGGTTGTCCTCGAGCTGCGACATGTCGCGCGCCCCGACGATCGGCGCCGTCACGCCCGGTCGCTGAGCCACCCAGCGCAGCGCCACCTGCGCCGGGGTGTGACCGATCTCGGCGGCCACCGCGAGCAGCTCGTCGATCACCGACCAGGTGCGCTCGTTGGCGTAATTGGCGAACGTCTCCGACCAGCCTTGTGACTCGGCCATTTCGATGCGGGTGCCCTGCGGCGGCCGGGTCATCCCGCGCCGGTACTTGCCGGACAGCCAGCCGCCGCGCAGCGGGCTCCACGGAATGACGCCCACGCCCTCGGCGGCGCACACCGGCAGCTGCTCCCATTCGATCGTGCGGTCGAGCAGGTTGTACAGCGGCTGCAGGCACACGTAGCGCTCGAGCCCGCGCGCGTCGGCGACGTCCAGGGATTTCTGCAGCTGCCAGCCCAAGACGTTGCTCGTCCCGATGTAGCGCACCTTGCCGACCCGCACCAAATCATCAAGGGTGGCAAGGGTTTCGTCGATTGGCGTGCCTGGATCCCAGGCGTGGGTTTGGTAGAGGTCGACGTAGTCGGTGCCCAGCCTGCGCAGCGACTCGTCGATCGAGCGCATGATGTGTTTGCGTGACAGTCCGGCGTCGTTGGAGCCGGCGCCCATGCCCCAGCGGACCTTGGTGGCGATGACGAAGCTGTCGCGGTCGCGTTTGGCCAGCCAGCGGCCGAGGATCTCCTCCGACACGCCTGTGCTGTAAACGTTCGCGGTGTCGATGAAGTTGCCGCCGACCTCGACGAAGCGGTCAAGCATCGCGTGGCTGGTCTGCTCGTCGCTTTCGCGGCCGAAGCTCATCGCGCCCAGGCACAACTCGCTCACCCGCATGCCGGTGCGGCCAAGGTAACGGTATTGCATGATTAGCGGTCCTTTCGTCGCGTCGATTGAGCAAGCACTTCGCGGTAGTAGGCGACCTTGTGGTCGACCGCTTCCAGTTGCTCGGTGAGTTCGCGGATCCGTTCCCGCACCCGCTCGGCGTGGACTTCGAGCAGCGTGATGCGGGGCGGGATGGTGTGGTCGCCCTCGCGGACGAGTTCGGCGAACTCCCGCATCTCGCGCACCGGCATTCCGGTGCCTCTGAGGCAGGAGACGAAGCCCAGCCAGTCGAGATCGGCCTCGCGGTAGCGGCGCTGCTGGCCCGACGTTCGCTCGATCGGTTCCAGCAGGCCGAGCCGCTCGTAGTACCGGAGCGTGTCGACGCTGAAGCCGCTGCGCTCCGCCGCCTCGCCGACCGAGTACGTCATCTGAGTCATGGCACCCACCTTGCAACCTGGAGCGCACTCCAGGTCAAGTGGGCGGCGGGAAGGGGCGGGGCGGCGGCGGGAAGGGGAGGGCCGACTACAGCCGGCCGGCCGCCTTCAGGCCCAGGTAGTGGTCCGCGACCGCGCCGGCGAACTCGTCCGGCGGCGCCGACACCACCTCCACGCCCAGCCGCCGCAGCAAGGCCGACACCCGCAGGGTCGAGGCGAGCGTCTCCGCGGCGGCGGCGGCGTCGTACACCTGACGGACGTCGGCGGACTGTCGCGCCATGGCCGCGATGACGGGGTCGGTGACCGACGCCACAACCACCAGGTGGCGCGCGGTCAGCGACGGCAGCACGGGCAGCAGACCCTCGTGCACGACCGCCTC
>DASVDW010000105.1:0-6369 GCA_036380925.1 Acidothermaceae bacterium | reverse complement strand
CCACCCCCCGATGGTATGGGCCGCCCGCCGCCCGCCGGACAACGCCGCGCTTCGTCGGCCCTGGTTCAGGCTGTGCGCGGCCGCGCACAGCTCGCGCAGGCAACCGGTTGTGCACCGACGGCGGCGCGGCCGGCCAGCACTGTCCGCCGCCTCCCCTACGCTGCCGTCATGACCGCGCTGCCCATCGACGACGCCGCCGAAGCGCCGGCCGAATCGGCCGCGCGCCCATGGGCGCTGTCGCCCTCGCGCGCAGCCGACTTCATGTCGTGTCCGCTGCTCTACCGCTTCCGGGTCATCGATCGGTTGCCCGAGCCGCCGAGTCCGGTCGCTACCCGCGGCACTCTCGTGCACGCGGTGTTGGAGCGGCTGTTCGACGCGCCTGCGGCAGACCGCACGATCGAGCGCGCCGCGCAGTCGCTGGAGCCGCAGTGGCGGCGGCTGCTCGACGAGCGCCCCGAGCTCGCGCAGCTGTTTCCGTCAACCGACGACGGCTCTTTGCGGGAGTGGCTCGCCAGTGCGCGCCGATTGTTGGAGACCTATTTCGCGCTCGAGGATCCGCGCCGAATCGAGCCCGCGCAGCGCGAGCTGCTGGTCGAGGCGGAGCTTGACGGTGGCGCCGCCGGCATCCGGCTGCGTGGGTTCGTCGACCGCGTCGATGTCGCGGCCGATGGCCGGATCCGCATAGTCGACTACAAGACCGGCAACGCGCCGTCCGAATTGTTCGAAGACAAGGCGCTGTTCCAGCTGAAGTTCTACGCGCTGGTCATGTGGCGGGTCACCGGCACGATCCCGTCGCTGCTGCAGCTGATTTACCTCGGTGACGGTCAGCTGCTGCGCTACCAACCGGATGCGGCCGATCTGGAGGCCACGGAGCGGAAGGTGCGCGCGCTGTGGGACGCGATCGAGCGAGGTCTTGCGAACCAGCATTTCCCGGCGCGCCCGAGTCGGCTGTGCGAGTGGTGCGCGCACCAATCGATCTGCCCTGCGTTCGGTGGCACTCCGCCGCCGTACCCGCAGCCGACAGGGCAGGCCGCGGTTGCTCCGCTTGACGAACCCGACTGGCTCGACGACGCGCTGTGATCGGCGGCGCGCGGAGATCCAACGCGTCGGCGATCAGAGTCGCGGTGTCTCAAACGATTCGAGTGATCAGCGGCTCTGACGCGCCCCGAACGTTGTGACCGCAAAAACTTGACCTTTGTCACACCGCATTCGTGAGGGACGTCCGCGGCATTTCGCCGCGCGGTTCTACATACTGTTAAGCGCATAAGCAGTTGGACCTCAGGGATGGCCCAGGAAAGACTCCGGGGCTGACCCCGATTCGGCCACGCGCCGCGCGACCGTAGCGTCGCGAGTCGAAACTGGGCGGCCGCGCACTGCCCGAAACCTCGAGCAACCCAAGAAGCCAAGTCGTCCAAACCAAGTCGCTCAAGAAAACAAGTCGCCCAAGAAACCAAGGAGTCCAAGCCGATGAGCACCGTTTCGACCGAGCGGACCGCAATCGCCGCCGCACGCGCCGTCGCGATGACGAAGGTGTACGGCGAGGGTGAGACCCGGGTGACCGCCTTGGACTCCATCACGACCGGCTTCGACCGGGGGCACTTCAGCGCCATCATGGGACCGTCCGGTTCAGGCAAGTCGACGTTGATGCACTGCCTCGCGGGTCTTGACTCGATCACCTCAGGCAGCGCGTTCATCGGCGACATCGAGATCAACCGGCTCGACGATAAGGCGCTCACCAGATTGCGCCGCGAACATGTCGGCTTCGTTTTCCAGTCGTTCAACCTGATCCCGACGTTGACCGCTTTGGAGAACATCACGCTGCCGATGGACATCGCCGGCCGCAAGGCCGACCGCGAATGGCTCGACACGGTGATCGACACGGTCGGATTGCGCGACCGGCTGGGTCACAAGCCCACGGAGCTGTCCGGCGGGCAGCAGCAGCGGGTGGCGTGCGCGCGGGCGCTCGCGTCGAAGCCGTCGATCATCTTCGCCGACGAGCCGACCGGAAACCTCGACTCGCGGTCGGGGGCCGAGGTGCTCGGACTGCTTCGCCGGTCGGTCACCGAGATGGGTCAGACCATTGTGATGGTGACGCACGACCCCGCCGCCGCCTCTTACGCCGACCGGGTGGTCTTCCTCTCCGACGGCCGGGTCGTCGACGAATTGCGCGATCCGACGCAGTCGATCGTGTTCGAGCGGATGGCCAAGCTGGAGACCATCGGAGAGGTTCTCTGATGCTGCGCGCCACGATGCGCAACTTGTTCGCGCACAAAGTCAGACTCTTGCTGACCGGTCTTTCAGTGGTTATCGGAATCGGCTTCCTGGCCGGCACCCTCGTCTTCACCGACACCTTGAAGTCGACGTTCAACGACCTCGTCGGCCGCACCAGCAAGAACCTCAGCGTGGTCGTCCGGGCTCAGTCCGATTTCGGCACCACCGACATCGGCTCCAACACCGACCGCAAACTGGTACCGGAAAGCCTTGTCGCCCAAGTGAAATCGGTTGACGGCGTCGCCAACGCGGTGGGTTCGATAGAGGGCAGCAACCTGCTCGTGACGCAAGACGGCAGGCCCGTCAAGCCGAAGTCGCCTGGTCCGCCGACCCTCGCGGTGTCATGGACGCCGTCCAACTTCGGGACGCTTGAGTTCGTCGCCGGCCACGGGCCGACCGGTCCTGGCCAGGTCGCGGTCGACAAGAGCGCGGCCGACAATTACGACCTGCGGGTGGGCGACCCGGTCACCGTGCAGACGCAGGGCGAGCCGATGAAAGCGAACATCGTCGGGATCGTCACCGTGGGCGGCAGCAGCAACCTCGCCGGCGCGGTCCTCAGCGTGTTCGACCCGCAAACCGCGCAGCGGGTCACCGGGAAGCCGGGTTACTTCAACCAGATCGACGTCGAGGCGGCGAAGGGCCTTTCGCAGCAGGCGCTGGCCGATCGCGTCGCGAAGACGCTGCCAAGCGGCTACGAGGCGGTCACCGGGAAGGCGGTGCAAAAGGAGCAGACGGACTCCATCAACAAGGCGCTCGGGTTCTTCAACATCTTCCTGTTGATCTTCGCTGGCGTCGCGCTCTTCGTCGGTTTGTTCATCATTCTCAACACGTTCACCATGTTGGTCGCCCAGCGCACCCGGGAGTTGGCGCTGCTACGCGCGATCGGGGCGAGCCGAAAGCAAGTGCTGACGTCGGTGCTCAGTGAGTCGTTCGTCGTTGGGGTGATCGCCTCGACGGTCGGTCTCGGCCTCGGACTGCTGGTTGCGGTCGGCGTGCGCGGGTTGCTGGCGGCGTTTGGCGTCTCGATGCCAACCGGATCGCTGATCGTGAAAAGCCACACCGTCATCGCGGCGTACATCGTCGGCGTTCTGGTCACCGTGATCGCAGCGGCGGCTCCGGCGTTGCGCGCATCGCGCATCCCGCCGGTCGCCGCCATGCGCGACGGGGTCGCGCTGCCGGAGCGCTCGCTTCGGGTGCGCGCCATCGTCGGCGGCGTCGTGACCGCGATCGGCGCCGCCTTGATCGCCGGCTCCATCCGCGGCAGCAGCGGCGGCGCGGCCGCGCGAGTCGGCATCGGTATCGCGTTGGTGATGATCGGCGTCTGGGTGATGAGCGCGCTGCTCAGCCGACCAGTCGTGCGGTTCATCGGTGCGCCGCTGGTTCGCATGTTCGGCACCAGCGGCCGGCTCGCCCGGTCAAACGCGATCCGCAACCCGCGGCGCACCGCGTCCACCGCTGCGGCGTTGATGATCGGTCTTGCGTTGGTGTCGATGTTGTCCGTGCTCGCCACGTCGACGAAGTCGTCGATCGCGGCGGTCGTCAACAAGAACCTTGGCGCCGACTACGTGCTCACGTCCGACTCGTTCCAAGGCTTCTCCCCCGACGTCGCGACCAAGGCGCGGCAGACCCCGGGTGTCACGGCCGTCGGCGAGACGCGCGTCGGCGCCGCTCACTTGAACGGCAAGCGCGTGATGCTGGTCGCGGTCTCCGACAACATCGGCCAGGTCATCAAAGTCGACATGAAGTCGGGATCGCTCGACGCGTTGAAGAGCAACGAGCTGCTGGTGTCGAAGTCGAAGGCCGACTCGAACCACTGGCGCGTTGGTGACAGCGTCGCGGTGGAGTACCCGACGGGCGGCAAGACGCAACTGCGGGTAGGTGGGGTCTTCGACGACAACGACCTGCTCGGCAACGGCGGCGCTGACTACCTCGTCTCGCTGCCGACGTACGAGCAGAACTACAACACCCAGCTCGACGCGATCGTCTACGTGCTCTCCCAACCAGACCAACGGGTTGCGACCGCGAATGCCCTCGTGGACAGCCTGAAGACCTATCCGCAGGTGAAGATTCAAAGCCAAGCCGATTACAAGGACTCCATCAGCAAGCAGATCGACCAGTTCGTCGGACTCATCTTTGGACTGCTCGCGTTGGCGTTGCTCATCGCGGTGCTCGGGATCGTCAACACGCTGGCGTTGTCGGTCTACGAGCGAACCCGCGAGATTGGCTTGCTTCGCGCCATCGGGATGAGCCGGCGCCAGTTGCGGCGCATGGTTCGGTTGGAGTCGGTGATCATCGCCGTGTTCGGCGCTGTGCTCGGTCTCGCGTTGGGCGCGCTGTTCGGCTGGGCGGTGGTGTCGACGAGCGGCGGTCAGCTGAACCGCGTGGTGTTCCCGGTCGCGCAGTTCATCGGCTACGTGATTGGCGCCGGCGTCATCGGAGTGCTGGCCGCGCTGTTCCCGGCGTGGCGCGCGTCGCGTCGTCCCGTGCTGGCGGCGATCGCCACCGAGTAGTCACCACGGCAGAGTTGTGTCGGTCAACACGCGATAGACCGCGTGCTCGCCGACACAACTCCGGTGAGGGCAGGTGGACGGCGAGCTAGCCGAACAGCGAGCGCACGAACGGCAGGTCGACGTGGTCGAGCGACGGCACGACAACCCGTCGCTCGGCCGGGTCGATCGACGTGACACTTGGGACCGCGATGACGACGCATCCGGCGGCGGTAGCCGACGCGGCGCCGGTCGGCGAATCCTCGAGCGCCACACAATCCCGCGGGTCGGCGCCAACAAGCTCGGCGGCCTTCAGGTACGGCTCGGGGTGCGGCTTGTTGTGGTTCACCGCGTCGCCGGCGA
This sequence comes from Acidothermaceae bacterium, assembly GCA_036380925.1. Taxonomy (GTDB): domain Bacteria; phylum Actinomycetota; class Actinomycetes; order Acidothermales; family Acidothermaceae; genus JAICLV01. The sequence goes on along the minus strand of DASVDW010000105.1, from coordinate 1,249 downwards.
CGATGACGTCGAACGACAGCGCCACACCGTCGAGCGCGGCGTCGATCAAAACCCGCGCGGACGACGAGACGAGCGCGCGCGGCACGCCCGCGTCGTCCAACTCTTTGATGAGGCGAAGCGCGCCGGGCTGCAACTGCGGAGTCTCGCGGAGGCGTTTGGCCATGCGCGACAGCATCTCGTCGGCGACCTGCTGCGGTGTGGCGCGCCCGCCGGACCGCTCGCTGATGAACGCCGACGCGACCGCGGCGGAGCTGCCGACCAGGGTGGCGTGGTCGGACGCCTCCCAGGTGGCGCCGACGTCGGCGAGGATCTGCGTCTCAACCTCGAACCACAACGGTTCGGTGTCGATGAGCAGGCCGTCCATGTCGAACAACACGGCGGCGGGCAACGCGCCTCGTGAGGTTTCGCGCGGCGGTGTGTCGGTGGAGGTCACGCGCTGAAGTACTTCGCTTCCGGGTGATGGACGACGATCGCGTCGGTCGACTGCTCCGGGGCCAACTGGAACCCCTCCGACAGCGTCACGCCGATGCGCTGCGGCTCCAAGAGCGCCGCGATCTTCGCGCGATCCTCGAGGTCGGGGCAGGCGGGATAGCCGAATGAGTAACGCGAGCCGCGATAACCCTGGTGCTCAAGCACTTGCTGCACGTCTGGGTGGTCATCGGCCGCGAAGCCGAGTTCGGTGCGCACCCGGCGGTGCCAGAACTCGGCCAGTGCCTCGGCGAGCTGAACGGACAGCCCATGCAACTCCAGGTAGTCGCGATACGCGTTGTCGGCGAACAACTCGGCGGTCGCCTCGCTCACCCTCGGCCCGATCGTGACGATCTGAAACGCGACGACGTCAGTCTCCCCCGACTCGCGAGGCCGGAAGAAGTCGGCGAGGCAAAGCCGGCGGTCGCGCCGCTGCCGCGGGAACGCGAACCGGGCCCGCTCATCGCCGCTCTCCTCGAGAATGACGAGCTCGTTGCCCTCGCTGACACAGGGGAAGTAGCCGTAGACGACGCCGGCCGTGAGCAAGCCGTCGGTCTGCATGCGGTCGAGCCACTTGCGCAGCCGCGGCCGGCCCTCGGTCTCCACGAGGTCGTCGTACGACGGGCCGCCGCGGGTGCCGCGCAGGCCCCACCGGCCGGCGAAAGTCGCCTTCTCATCGAGCAATTCGGTGTAGTCGGCGAGGGGGATGCCCTTGACCACGCGGGTGCCCCAAAACGGCGGCGTCGGGATCGGCACGTTGACGGCGACGTCGGAGCGGGTC
>DASVDW010000104.1:0-8424 GCA_036380925.1 Acidothermaceae bacterium | reverse complement strand
GTGGCGAGGGCAAACCTGGCACCGGTGTCGTCGACGCGTCTGGGCTCACCCTCGGCATTGTCGCGACGCGATGGAACACCCAGGTGGTCGAGGCGCTGCTCGATCGCGCGGTCGCGGCGGCGAAGGCCTGTGGTGTGCCCGAGCCGCTCGTCGTCCGGGTTGTCGGCGCGATCGAGCTTGCCGTCGTCGCGCAGCAACTCGCGGTCGACCACGACGCCGTCGTTTGTCTTGGTTGCGTGATCCGCGGCGGCACCCCGCATTTCGAGTACGTCTGCGACGCGGTCACGGCAGGCCTGACTCGGGTCGGGCTCGACGCCGCCACCCCGATCGGCAACGGCGTGTTGACCTGTGACAGCCTTGGGCAGGCGCTCGATCGCTGTGGGTTGCCTGACAGCGGTGAAGACAAGGGATGGGAGGCGACGGTGGCCGCGCTCGACACCGCGCTTGTGCTGCGCGAGTTGCGACATCGCCAGCCTGCCGTCGGCCCCGGCTTCAGCCGGCCGGCGACGCGCTGACCCCACGTCGTCCCAAGTCTCGAAAGGTTCTTCCATGCTCTCCCTCGTCCTGCCGAAGGGCTCGCTCGAGCGCGCCACCCTCGACCTGTTCGAAGCCGCCAACCTCGCCGTCAGCCGCGGTTCGGAGCGCGACTATCACGCCGCCATCGACGACCCGCGGGTCGGCACCGTGCGTTTCCTTCGCCCGCAGGAGATCCCGACGTATGTCGAGGAGGGCCTGTTCGATCTTGGCATCACCGGCCGCGACTGGATCACCGAGACCAACGCAGACGTGGTCTCCCTCGGCGAGCTCGAATACTCCAAAGCCACCAGCAACCCGGTGCGGATCGTCCTCGCGGTCGTCAACGAGCACCCGGCGCGCACCGGCGCCGAGTTGCCGGACGGCGTGCGGGTCTCCACCGAATTCCCCGAGCTCACCCGCCGCTATTTCGACCAGCTCGGCGTCAAGGCGGTCATCGTGCCGAGTTACGGCGCCACCGAGGCGAAGGTGCCCGACATCGTCGACGCGATCGTCGACCTCACCGAGACCGGCACCAGCCTGAAGAAGCACGGGCTCAAGATCATCGACACGCTGCTCACGTCCCGCACCGAGCTCATCACGAACGCCGAGGCGTACGCGGACGACGACAAGCGCGCCGCGATGGAAGACGTGCTGTTGCTCCTTCGCGGCGCCATCCAAGCCCGCGGCAAGGTGCTGATCAAGCTGAACGTGTCCGACAGCCAGCTGAACGACGTGCTCGCCGTGCTTCCGTCGATGGGATCGCCCACGGTCACCGCGCTCGCCTCCGGCACCATGCACGCGGTTGAGTCCGTGGTGGAGAAGAAGGGCGTCAACATGCTGATCCCCACGCTGAAAGCGGCGGGCGCTCGCGACATTCTCGAGCTCGACATCTCAAAGATCGTCGAGTGACGCGGGAGGACAACACCTCAGGTCCGGTTTTCTAGCGACGTACTCCCGGTCGGGGTCGTGCGCTACGGCAGGGTTGCCGATCACCACCAGGTCGGCCCGGGCGAGCGTGTCATCCGCGGCGAAGTGAGCCTGCTCGCCGACGATCCACTGCTGCCAGAACGCCCGCAGCTCCTCGCCGTCGCGGGCGATCCCGCGGGCAAGCCGGACGTCGGGCGGGGTGTCGACCCAGACGGTCATCGCCAACGCGTCGGCGAGCAGCCGTTGCCCGGCGCCGACGCCCTCCACGACCACCACGTCGGCGACGGGCACCTCATGCCATTCGGCGAATCGCTTTCGCACCCAGTCGTAGCGCTGGTAGCGGCCCGCCTCGCCGCGCCGCAGCGGCTCGATGACGCGCGCGCGCAACAGCGGACCCCAGCCGAACTGGTTGTCCCAGCTCGCGAAGTCGTCGGTGTGCACAACGGGCACGTCGGTGTCGGCCGCGAAGCCGGCGCGCAGCCGCGTCGCGAACGTGGTCTTGCCCGCGCCGCCCGGGCCGTCGACCGCGACGATCCGCGCCTGGCCGCAGGACGGCGGCAGCTCGCAGATCGTCGTCGCCAAGTCGACAAAGCGGCAGACCCGCGGGTCGCTCGTGGCATCGCTCATGGCGCTCGCGACGGTACCAACCGGCCGTCCGGCGCGCGCCTGGCGGCGCTGGTACGCTGGTCCGGCGACCGGTGCGGTACTCGCGTGCGGCACCCGCAAGTGGAGGCTCCGCTTCCCACCTCGTCGATTGATCGCACCACCAAGATCGGCAGGTTTGGTCGGCCGTGACGGCGTCCCGCGGGCGTCGCCCGGCTAACTCATGGAGCCCTCGCATGCGCGTCGTGCAGGGCTCTTTTGGTTTTCCCGCCAGAGCCCAGGCACGACTGGGCGCAGCCCAACTCGAACTCCTTGGAGGTCCCATCAGCGTCGAGCCCCGCATCAACGACCGGATCCGCGTTCCCGAGGTTCGGCTCGTCGGCCCAGGCGGCGAGCAGGTCGGCATTGTCCGCATCGAAGATGCTTTGCGTCTAGCCGAAGAGGCAGACCTCGATCTCGTCGAGGTCGCGCCCATGGCCCGCCCGCCCGTGGCCAAGCTCATGGACTACGGCAAGTTCAAATACGAGTCCGCGGTGAAGGCCCGCGAGGCGCGCAAGAACCAGACGCAGACCGTCATCAAAGAGATGAAGCTGCGACCCAAGATCGACACGCACGATTACGAGACCAAGAAGGGTCACGTCGTGCGCTTCCTCAAAGAAGGCGACAAGGTCAAGATCACCATCATGTTCCGCGGACGCGAGCAGTCGCGGCCCGAGATGGGCGCCAGGTTGCTCCAGCGACTGGCCGAAGACGTCGTCGACCTGGGCTTCGTCGAGTCCGCGCCCAAGCTCGACGGCCGGAACATGATCATGGTGCTTGGGCCGCACAAGAAGAAGGCGGACTTCAAGGCGGAGCGAGCCGAGCGGGCCGGTCGGACGCCGCGGGCAGAGCCCGACGACGCGCCGGCCACCCCGGCGTCCGAGCAGGAGCCGGTCGAGCAGCGCGCGCCGGCGGTCGAGGCCGCACCCGCGGCTGAGGCGGCGCCGGTGAAGACCGCGACCAAGACAGCCGCGAACGCGCCGGCCAAGACGGCGGCGAAGAAGGCCGCCCCCGCCAAGAAGGCGGCGCCCGCGAGCAACACCTCGAGCAACACCTAAAGTGACCGACGGCCAGCCGAAGACCAGCAAGATCGGGCAACCGAGAAACCGAGAAACGGAGCAACCCGCGCCATGCCGAAGATGAAGACCCACAGCGGATCGGCGAAGCGGTTCCGCGTCACCGGCAGCGGCAAGATCCTGCGCCGGCGCGCCAACCGCAACCATCTGCTGGAGCACAAGCCGTCGACTCGCACCCGTCGCCTTTACAACGAGGTCGAGATGGCCCCGGCTGACGTGAAGCGCATCAAGAAGCTGCTCGGTCGCTAGACCGCGCCCTTACCAACGACCTGAACAAGGGAGTCCTCACGTGGCACGCGTGAAGCGGGCGGTCAACGCCCACAAGAAGCGCAGGGTCGTCCTCGAGCGCGCCAGCGGTTATCGCGGCCAGCGGTCGCGGCTGTACCGCAAGGCGAAAGAGCAGCTGCTGCACTCCGCCACCTACAGTTACCGCGACCGCAAGGCGAGGAAGGGCGACTTCCGCCGGCTGTGGATCCAGCGCATCAACGCGGCGGCTCGCTCGAACGGCATCACCTACAACCGGCTGGTCCAGGGTTTGAAGGCGGCCGGCGTCGAGGTCGACCGCAAGATACTCGCCGAGCTGGCCGTCAACGACGCCGCGGCTTTCGCGGCCCTCGTCGAGGTCGCCCGCGCGGCGCTGCCGGCGCCTGCCGCGACCGAGACCGCAGCCTGAGCACCTCCATCAGAGCGGACGACACCTTGGCTGAGCTGACGAACGTCAGCTCAGCCAAGGTGAAGGCCGCCCGGCGGCTGCGCAAGCGCGCGTACCGCCAGCAGGATCGCGCTTTCCTCGCCGAGGGCGCGCAAGCCGTCCGCGAGGCGCTCGCCGCCCGGCCGTGTCCGGTGCGCGAGCTGTTCGTCACCGCGCAGGCCCGCGCACGGCACACGGACCTGGTCGATGCCGCCATGTCGTGCGGGGTCCCCGTGCAGCAGGCAAGCGGTCGGGTGCTCGAAGAGCTGTCCGAGACGGTGACCCCGCAAGGGCTGGTGGCGGTGTGCGACCTCGTCGACGTGCCGCTCGCGGAGGCGCTCGCCGCGGCCGCCGCGCCACGAATGGCCGTGCTGCTCGCCGCCGTCCGCGATCCGGGAAACGCCGGCACCGTGCTGCGCACCGCGGACGCCGCCGGCGCCGACCTGGTGGCTTTCTCCGACACGAGCGTCGACCCCTACAACGGCAAGTGCGTGCGGGCCAGCGCGGGCAGTCTGTTCCACCTGCCGGTCGCGATCGACGTCGACATGGCGGCCGCGGTCGGCGGCTGCCGGGCAGCGGGCATGCGGGTGCTGGCCGCCGACGGCGCGGCCAGCGTCGACCTTGACCAGCTCGACCGCGGGGGCGCGTTGGCCCAGCCCACAGCGTGGATCTTCGGCAATGAGGCCTGGGGGCTGCCAGACGAGGTCCTCGGGCTCGCCGACCAAGCGGTCCGGGTGCCGATTCACGGCAGGGCCGAAAGCCTCAATCTCGCCGCTGCCGCCGCGGTCTGCCTGTACGCGTCCGCCCGGGCGCAACGCGGCTAGCGTCCGGTCGGCAGGTGATTTGAACCGTTCGCCCGATGTGCGGTCGCCGGGGCCTAGGTATGGTGCTGGGGTCGAAGGGAGCGCGGCGGGCATGCCAGCGGGGATCGAGCACGAGAAGGCCGCCTTCGACGTGTTGCCCGACGGCGTGTTGATCGCCGATGAGAACGGCACGGTCGTGCTGCTCAACATCGCCGGCGCCCGACTGCTGCGCCGCAGCGTCGACGACGCGATCGGCCGCGACTACCGCGAGGTCCTGCCCGTCACCGACTCGGTTGGCCACGACTGGTGGGAGTGCACCCGCCCTTACGGTGGTCTGGCCATCCGCACCGGCCAGCCCGAACGCCGGCTCACCCTCCCCGATGAGCGCGAGATCTACCTGACCGCGACGTACTTGCGCGAGCGCCGGTGCGGCGCCGTGCAGCGACTCGTTCTCAGCTTCCGCGGCGCCGCCGACCGCGAGCGCGCCGAGCGCGACCGCGCCGACTTGGTCTCGACCGTGGCGCACGAGCTGCGCTCGCCGCTGACCAGCGTCAAAGGCTTCACCGCCACGCTGCTCAACAAGTGGGACCGCTTCAACGACGAGCAGCGCCAACTGATGCTGCAAACGGTCAACGCCGACGCCGACCGGGTGACCCGGCTGATCAGCGAACTGCTCGACGTGTCGCGGATCGACGCGGATCGGCTGGAACTGCATAAGCAGGTCGTCGATGTGCCGGCCGCCGCCCGCCGGATGGTCGAGGGCCGCGTCGCGGCAGGGGAAGGCGCCGACCGGTTCAGGGTTGATGTGGTGGATCCGCTGCCCGAGGTCTGGCTCGACCCCGACAAGCTGGATCAAGTGCTCGCCAACCTGCTCGACAACGCCGTGCGTCATGGGGCCGGCCAGGTCGAGGTGTCGATAGAGCCGGCAGGCGACGGCATCGCGGTCTGCGTCGCAGATCACGGCGCCGGCGTCGCCCCTGACATTCGAGGCCTGGTGTTTCGCCGATTTTGGCGGGCCGGGCGGCGCGGCGGCACCGGGCTCGGCCTCTACATCGTCAAGGGACTCGTCGAAGCCCACGGCGGCGCGGTGTTCGTCGGCGAGGCGGCGGGCGGCGGCGCGCTTTTTCGGGTCAGCTTCCCCGCCGGCACCCCCGGCTTCGCTCTGTAAGCCCGGACGCTAACCCGCGGGCGCCGATGCGCCACCGCCTAGACTGCACGGCGTCCCCCCGTCGAGATTTCCGCCTGACCGCGAAGGTTGCCAACCGTGTCTGCCCCGAACAGCGACTACGACCCCGTGGAGGTCACTCCCTTGCGCGCCGACGAGGTGGAGCGGATGCGCGACGAGGCGTTGGCCGCGATAGCGGCGTCGTCCGATCTTGAATCGCTGCGGACGGCGCGGCTCGCGCACGCCGGCGACAAATCGCCGCTCGCCCTCGCCAACCGTGAGATCGGCGCGCTGCCGCCGCAGGCAAAAGCCGAAGCCGGACGACGGGTGGGGCAGGCGCGCGGCGCGGTCAACGCGGCCCTCGCGCGCCGAGAGGCGGAGCTCGTCGCTGAGCGCGACGCGCGCATCCTGGTCGAGGAGACCGTCGACGTCACGCTGCCGTGGGACCGCCTGCCGCCCGGCGCCCGCCATCCGTTGACCACCTTGCAGGAGCGCATCTCCGACGTGTTCGTGGGGATGGGCTACGAGGTCGCGGAGGGCCCGGAGGTCGAGGCGGAGTGGCTCAACTTCGACGCGCTCAACATCCCGCCAGACCACCCGTCGCGCACCATGCAAGACACCTTTTGGGTCGAGTCCGCCGATTCCGGCGTCGTGTTGCGAACCCAGACGTCATCGGTGCAGATCCGCACGATGCTCGAGCGGAAGCCTCCGATCTACATCGTGTGTCCCGGCCGCACGTTTCGCACCGACGAGCTCGACGCCACGCACTCGCCGGTGTTCCATCAGGTCGAGGGACTCGTCGTCGACGAGGGCATCACGCTCGCGCATCTGAAGGGCACGCTCGACGCGTTCGCCACCGCGATGTTCGGCGACGGCATCGTCACGCGGCTGCGCCCGTCGTATTTCCCGTTCACCGAGCCGAGCGCCGAGGTCGACCTCGAGTGCTTCGTGTGCCGCGGCGCGTCCGTAGGCGATCCCGAAAACCCTTGTCGCACCTGCAGTTCTGAGGGCTGGATCGAGTGGGGCGGCTGCGGCGTCGTCAATCCGCGAGTGTTGATCGCTTGCGGCATTGATCCGCAGCGCTACAGCGGCTTCGCCTTCGGCATCGGCATCGAGCGCACCTTGATGTTCCGGCACAACGTCCGCGACATGCACGACATCGTCGAGGGCGACGTGCGGTTCGCCTTGCCATTCGGAACGGAGGTCTGAGCGATGCGCGTTCCCTTGTCATGGTTGCGCGAGTTCGCCGACATCCCCGACACCGAGTCGGCCCGCGACATCGCCGACGCGCTGATCCGCGTCGGGCTCGAAGTCGAGACCGTCGACAGCGTCGGCTCGGACGTCACGGGCCCGGTGAGGGTCGGCAAAGTGCTTGAAATCGAGGAATTCGAGGCCAGCAACGGAAAGACGATCCGTTACTGCCAGGTCGACGTCGGCGAGGCGGAACCGCGCGGAATCATCTGCGGCGCGAGGAATTTCGCGGTTGGCGACAAGGTCGTCGTCACCCTGCCCGGCGCCGTCCTTCCCGGCGGCTTCGAGATCACCGCGAGCAAGCGGTACGGCCACGTCTCTGACGGCATGATCTGCTCGGTCAAAGAACTGGGCGTCGGCGACGACCACACCGGGATCCTGGTGGTCGACGACGACGCCTCGGTCGGTGCCGACGCGATGGAGGCGCTCGGCCTGCGCGACGACGTCCTCGACATCGCGGTCACACCCGACCGCGGCTACTGCCTGTCGGTCCGCGGCGTGGCGCGCGAGGTGGCGACCGCTTACGGCGTGTCGTTTCACGATCCTGCCGCCTTCGAACTGCCGGCCGGGCTGGACGCGCCGTCCCGACCGGTCGCGCTCGCGGACCCGTCTGCTTGCGACCGGTTCGTCTTGCGCGCCGTCGAAGGTTTTGATCCGCGCACCCGCACCCCGTTGCAGATCCGCGTTCGGCTGATGCTGTCGGGCATGCGTCCGGTTTCGCTCGCGGTCGACGTCACCAACTACGTGATGCTCGAGCTCGGCCAGCCGCTGCACGCGTTCGACGCCGGCAAGCTGGCAGGCGGCATCGTCGTCCGGCGCGCGAACCGCGGTGAGCGAATGGAGACGCTCGATCACGTCGTCCGCGACCTTGATGCCGAGGACCTGCTCATCACCGACGACTCAGGCGCGATCAGCCTGGCCGGCACGATGGGTGGCCTCACCACCGAGATCGATGAGAGTTCCAAAGATTTGCTCATCGAGGCGGCGCATTTCGACGCGGTCGCGGTGGCCCGGATGTCGCGCCGGCACAAGCTTTCCAGCGAGGCGTCGCGCCGCTTCGAGCGCGGCGTCGACCCGGAGCTGCCGCCGCACGCCGCCGCGCGCGCCGTCGCGTTGCTGGTCGAGCACGGTGGAGGGCAGGCCGTCGGCACGACGCAGGTCGATCTCGGCCGTCCGCCCACCACGATCACGATCAACGCCGACCACCCCGGGCGGGTCGCGGGCGTGGCGTACGAGCGCGACGTCGTCGTCCGCCGGCTCACCGAGGTCGGGTGCGAGATCTCGGACGACGGAGAGCTGCTGCGGGTGACGGCCCCGAGCTGGCGGCCCGACCTCACCGACCCCAACGACCTC
>DASVDW010000103.1:0-15284 GCA_036380925.1 Acidothermaceae bacterium | reverse complement strand
GGGGCGACGCCGACGCCGGCGAGCGCGCGACCGACGAGCGCCACGCCGACACCGTCCGCCGGGAGCGCGTCGGCGGGCGGCGCTTCGAGCAGCGCGGCCGGCTCGCCCGCGCAGTCGCTGCGAGCCCAAACGCTCGCCGGTCTGGCGGCGCGCGAACGCGCGGCCGCGGCGGCCCGCGTCGACGGCCTGATGTCGGCCGACGACGGGTCGCTCGCCCGCCTGCTCGCGTCGATCGGCGGCTGCGAGGCAGTTCACGCCGCGCTGCTGGCGGGCGCGTCATGACCACGCTGCTCGACGCGCTGCAGGCGGCCGCCGCCGCCGAAGACGCGGCCATTTACGGCTACTCGGTCGCCGGCGCGCGGCTGCGCGACCGCGCGTTGAAACGAGCTGCGCGAGCTGACTACGACGTCCACCGCGCGCAATTCCAAGCCGTGACCGGTTGGCTGGCCAAGCGGGCCGGCACGCCGTCCCCCCCGCCGCCGGTCTACGAGCTCGCGCGCCCGATAACCGACGACGCGGCGGCGACCGCCTTGCTCACCCGACTCGAAGAGGCATGCTGCGCGGCTTATGCCGATGTGGTGGCCGTCGCGACCGGTGACGTTCGGCGCGCGGCGGCGCTGGCGCTGCAGTCGGCCGCCGTCCGAGAGTCGCGGTGGCGCGGGAAGTCAGTGCCGTTCCCCGGGCTGGTCGGCAGGCTGCCGACCTGACCGCACCGGGGTAGCGCTGCCTAGACCGCTTCGACCTTGCGCTGCGTCGCGGCCGGCGCGCCCGCGTCGCCGCGCAGCGGCCGCAACTGAGCGAGCGACACCAACACGCCGATCGCGGCGGCGACGATGACGATGACGACGGCGAGCCCGCCGGCCGGTTTCGCCGCCATCAAGAAGACCACGCCGGTGAAGCCGAAAGTGGCGACGTGCGCGACGTGCCAGATGGCGGGGTCGACGGACAGCCGGCGAAGCTCGGCGGGCACCGCGCCGTCGGGAGCTTCGTCGATGAGTTTGACCGCGGCCTTCGCCTTCGGCGCGATGAGCACACCGGAGGCGCCTTCGACGACGATGAGCGAGATGAGCGACGTGAGCAGCCAACCGTCCCCCCAGCTGACCCCGCCGCCCGACAGGTGGATCAGCCAGGCGCCAAAACCGAGGAGCAACAGCGCCGCAAACGGGAAGAGCGGATCCAGCCGGTGAATCAGCAGGCCCCAAGAGCGCATTTCCCGGACGTCGCCGGCACGGGCCAATGCCTGGAGCGCGGCGTGCAGCACGCCAGCCATCATGAACGCGACAATCGCCACCGTGATGTGCAAGAACAACACGAACCCGTAAAGCGTGACGTGCATGAGCCTTCCCTCCTGCGATTGGCAGGCGGCGCCGCCGCCAGATCGCCGAAGAATATCCCTGGGTGTTGACGCCGCCGAGCAGCCTCGCGTCACGAAACGGCTACGCCTCGGCCTGGCCGAATCGGGGGTCGTGCAGGTGGCAGGCGACTTTGACCTGCCCATGCGGCAACAGCGGCGGGTCGACCGGATCGTTGAAACCGACGCGGGCGCCGGAGGCGTCCGTCTCGACCGACGAAACACCTTTCCAAAACGGCTCTTCCGGATTCGCCGCCCGAACCTCCTCGAGCAACGCGGCGGCCGCGCCAGAGCCGGCGCGCGCGTCGGGCAGCCGCGCTGACAACCCCGCGTCGTCCAGGGCGGTCGGCTCGCCCACCACCGAACGCTCCTGCTCGTACTGCTGTTCTGACACACCCGTCCAACGTTGCTCGAGCAACGCGGTCAGGTCGCGGGCCTCCCAGCCGCATGGTTCGAACGCGGACGGACAGCGCGGGTGAAACGAGCATCCGGACGGCGGCCACGCCGCGTCGGGAACCTCTCCGCGCGGCAAGTCGCGCGGCGCCGACCGACGGGGGTCCGGCTCGGGAATGGCAGCGAGCAGCGAGCGCGTGTACGGGTGCTTGGGATCGGCATAGATCTGCTCGGCCGGGCCGATTTCGACGATGCGGCCGAGATACATGATGGCGATGGTGTCGCAGAAGAACTTCGCGGTCGCGAGGTCGTGGGTGACGTATAGATAGGTGAGGCCGAGGTCGCGTTTCAGCTCCAGCATGAGCTCGAGGATTTTCGCGCGCACGCTCATGTCGAGCATCGAGACCGGCTCATCGGCGACGAGCAGCGCGGGGTCGAGCATGATGGCGCGCGCTAGAACCGCACGCTGCTTCTGCCCTCCCGAAAGGTCTGCTGGATATTTGTGCAAGTACCGGTCGACCGGCGCGAGCCCGACCCGTTCGAGCGCGTCGCGAACTCGCGCCGCGATCTCGTCGCCGTCGTTCGTCACCTTGTGAATCTTCAACGGGTGCGCGACCGCGGTCGCGATGTCCATGGCCGGGTTCAACGACGCGTGTGGGTCTTGGAATACCAGCTGGATTTTGCGCCGCAGCCCGCGGAATTCACGCTCGCGAAGCTTGGTGAGATCGACCTCTCCCCCGAATTCTGGCCCGGCGTCGAAGCGCACGCTGCCACCGGTGATCGGCGCAAGGCCGAGCAACGCGCGCGCGGTCGTGGTCTTGCCGCTGCCCGACTCCCCGACCAGGCCGATCACCTCTCCCTTGCGCAAGGTGAACGACACACCGTCGACGGCCTTCACCGAACCCGCCGATCTGCCGAGCAGCCGGTCGAGGAAACCACCGCGCAAGGCGAAATGCACCCGCAGGTCTTCGACGTCGAGCAGCACCGGCCGCTCGCCAAGCGGCCGCACGTCGTCCGAGCTCTCAAGCTTCGTCGGCACTGGCCAGCTCCTGTCGTTGCAGCGGCGCCGTCCCACCAGGCGGGATCAGGTCGGCTGGACCATGCAGCCAGCACTCCACCCGCTCGCCGGTCGGCGTGCGCACCTCGACCGGGTCAATGCGCGGGCAGACCTGCATCGCGTCGGGGCAGCGCGGATGGAATCGGCAACCCGACGGCGGTTCGATGAGGTCGGGCGGCGCGCCGGGAATGTAATGCAACGCCGTCGTGGACAGCGAGATCGTCGATCTCAGCAACTCGCGGGTGTAGGGGTGCGCGGGCTCGCTGAACACCTGCCGCGCATCACCCTCCTCGACGATGCGCCCCGCGTACATCACCGCGACGCGCTCGCACGCCTCGGCGACGATGCCGAGGTTGTGCGTGATGAGCAGCAACGCGGTGTCGAAGTTGCGCTTGAGGTCGTGCAGGATCGACAGGATCTGCGCCTCGACGAGGACGTCGAGCGCGGTGGTCGGTTCGTCGGCGACGACGAACGCCGGCCGCAGCACCAGGGCGAGGGCGATCATGATGCGCTGCCGCATGCCGCCGGAGAACTCGTGCGGATAGTGCCGATAGCGGGTGGGCGGAATCCCCATGCGCCGCAGGGTGTCTATCGACCGGACGTCGATCTCCTTGCCGCTAATGCCCGGCTCGTGCGCGCGCAGCGTCTCTGCGAAATGCTCGCTGATGCGCATCAGCGGATTGAGCCGGGTCATCGGCTCTTGAAATATCAAACCCATCTCGACGCCGCGCATCGTGCGCAACTCCTGTTGGCGTAGGCCGATCAACTCGCGGTCCTTGAACCGCACGCTGCCGTCGGTCGCCGACCCCGTGGGCAACAGCCCCAACACGCCGCGGCCGAGCGTCGACTTCCCGCAACCCGATTCGCCCACCAGGCCGAGGGTCTCCCCAGGACGGACGTCAAACGAGACGCCGTCGACCGCGCGCACCGGCCCTCGCTCGGTGCCGTACCAGACCCGCAGGTCGCGCACCGAGATCACCGGCTCGACGTTCATACCGGCTCCTCGCGCCTCGGCAGCATACGTTTCGGCAGGACGACGGGACGCCCCGTCCGCCTGCGCAGCACCGGATTCAGCACGTCGTTCAAACCCTCGCCCACCAACGTCAGGCCGGTCACCAGCAGCACGATCGCCATGCCGGGGAAAATGCTCGTCCACCACAGGCCCGCGCCCATGTCGGCCACACCGCGCTGCAGCTCGTAACCCCACTCGGCGGCCTGCGTCGGCTGGATGCCAAAGCCGAGGAATCCCAAGCCGGCCAGGGTCAAGATCGCGTCGGCCGCGTTGAGCGTCGCGATGACCGGCACCGACTGGATCACGTTGAAGAAAAGGTAACGACCCATGATGGTGCGCGGCTTCGCGCCAAGCGCCCGGGCGGCCTCGACGTACGGCTCCTCGCGGGCGCTGAGCACGCTGCCACGGACCACTCGAAAGTACTGCGGAACGTAGATGACGGTGATCGCGATCGCCGCGGTCAGCACGCCGCTGCCGACGCTGTCTTGCAGCAAGAACGCGATGACGATGGCCAGGAGCAGGTAGGGAAACGCGAAGAGGGCGTCCATCACGAGCACCAGGACGCGGTCCAGCCATCCGCCGTAGTAGCCGGAGACGAGCCCGAGCGGCACCCCGACGAGCAGGCTGAACAGCACCGCCAGCACCACGACTTCGATCGCCGTGCGCGAGCCGTAAATCACGACCGACAGCACGTCGACCGAGCGCACATTCGTCCCGAACCAGTGCGCGCCGCTCGGCGCCGCCTGCTTGGGAAACCGCGCGCCACCACTTTGGTACTGGTCGAAGCCATAGGGCGCGATCAGCGGCGCGAACACCGCGAGGATGACGAAGACCACCGTGATGGCCGCGCCCACCCACAGCAACCACTTGGACAGGCCCTGCGCGCCCTTGACCTGCTGCCACAGCCGCTTGACCGGGCCCTGCGGCCGGCCAGGCATCTCAGGCGCCGGCTCGAGGATCGACTCGCCGCCAGGCTCGGCGACACTCGCGGCGGTCATCAGTACCGCACCCTGTGCTCGATGAGGCGCGCCATCAGTAGCGCACCCTAGGGTCGATCGCCGCGTTCACGAAGTCGATGAGCAGGCTGATGACGACCACGGCGAGGGCGAACACCGTGATGATTCCCTGGACCGCGACGTAATCGCGGTTCGTCAGGTAGTAGACCAATCGGTTTCCGATACCCGGCCAGTTGAAGGTCTCCTCGGTTAGCACCGCACCTGACAACAGCAACGCCGCCTGCAGCCCCATCACGGTCACCACCGGCACGAGCGCGTTGCGAAACGCGTGCCGCCACACCACCTTGCCCTCGGGCACGCCCCGGGCCCGCGCCGCCTCGACGTAGTCGCCCTTCATCGTCTGGATGATGTTCGTGCGGATCAGCCTGATGACCACCCCGCACAGCAGCAGGCCCAGCGTGACGGCGGGCATGACAAGGTGCTTCACCGCGTCGGTGAACGCGGCGCCGTTGCCGTCCCAGATCGCGTCGATCAGCGTGAAGTGCGTGTGCTTCGGCAGCAGCGCGTTGTTGAGCGCGTTGAGCTGTCCGGAATTCGGCAGCACGTTCAGCCATTTGCTGAACACCAGCTGGAAGATCAGGCCGACGAAGAAGACCGGTGCGGCGTAGGTGACGATGCCGAAGAGCCGGCCGAACCCGTCGAACACGCCGTCACGCAACCGGCCGGCCCACAGCCCGACGGGCACGCCGATGACCAGTGCCACAAACAGCGCCGCGATCGTGAGTTCGAGAGTCGCGGCGCCGTTGATTTTCAGGATCGTGGTGATGGGCTGGTTGTCAGTGATGGCGTGGCCGAAGTTCAGGGTGACCACTTGGCGCAGGTACTCGCCGTACTGCACCAGCATCGGCTTGTCGAAGCCTGCGGCGTGCCGTTTCTCCGCCAGCTGTTCAGGAGAGAGCTTCGCGCCGAGAGCCGCCTGAATCGGGTCGCCCGGCGCCACCCGCATGAGGATGAACACGAGCGTGAGCAGTATCAAAACCATCGGGATCACCAACGCGATCCGCGTCAACGCGTATCGGCGCAGCGATCCGGTCGAGGTGGCCAAGAGACGAGCCGCCTTCCGTTAGCCCGCGAGAGTCAGCTGTCCGATCTCGTCGGGGCCGGCGTGGGCGAACGCCCGCGCCGGCCCCGCGTCGTCCGAGCTAACTCTTGCCGATGAGCCACATCCGGAAGATGTAAGACGGGTCGAAGGTCTTGTCGACACCCGTCACGGTCAGCCCGGTGGCGGCCACCTGGTTGCCTTGCCACAGCGGGATGGTCGGGACGTCCTTCGCGGCCTGCGTCTGGATCTGCTGGATGATCGGCACCCGCTTGCTCTGATCGGTCTCGCCCTGTTCTTGGGTGATGAGCTGGTCGATCGTCGGGTTGTCGTAGTGGTTCTTGAAGAAGCCGCCTTGGAAGTAGAACGGCGCCAGGTAGTCGTCGGGGTCGGGGTAGTCGGGGAACCAGCCGAGCTCGAACGCCGCGTACTGGTCGGCCGGGTAGGCCTTGCTATAGGCGTCCCATTCCGCGCTCTTCAGGTCGACCTTGAACAACCCGCTCGCCTCGAGCTGACGCTTGTACTCGGTGAACTCGTCGCCGGAGACCGCGCCGTAGTGCGACGGAGTCCACCACAGCGTGAGGTTGACCGGCGTCGACACCCCTGCCGCCTTCAGGACCGCCTCCGCCTTCGCCTTGTCGGGCGTGGCGCCGTAGGCGTCCTTGTACGCCTGATTGGCGCCGTTCAGGCCGGCCGGGACCATCGAGTACAGCGGCTGAACCGTGCCGTTGTAGACGTTCTTCGCGACGCTGTCACGGTCGATCAAATACGCGACGGCCTGCCGAACGGCGACGTTGTCGGCCGGCGGCATCTTGGTGTTGAAGACCAGGTAGCGGATCTCGATACCCGCGCCCGTCACGACCTTGACCTTGTCGGTCTCCTTTTGCAGCGACGCGACGTCGGTCGGGCTCAGGCTGCGCCACGCGACGTCGACATTGCCCTGCTCGACGTCGAGCTTCAGCGTCGACGCGGTCTGCTCGTAGGTGACCACGACGCCGCTGTTGGCCAGCTGGTCGTCACCCTTGTACTTCGGGTTGGGGTCGAGCACCGCCTGCTGGTCCTTGGTGAAGCTCTTCAACAGGTAAACGCCCGAGCCGACGACCTTGCTGTCGTCGAGCAGCTTGTCAGGTGGGAAAACCTTGGGGTCGACGATGTTGCCCGCGCCCGTGGTGAGGATGTACGGGAATGTCGCATTGGGCTGCTTCAACTTGAAGACGACGGTGTCGGCGCCTTGCGTGGTGACGTTGTCGAGCGTGCTGAGCAGGCTCGACGGGCCGTTCGGGTCGTTGATCTTGACAACCCGGTCGATGGAGAACTTCACCGCGTTGGCGTCCAGCGGGTCGCCGTTGCTGAACACCAGCCCCGGGTTCAGCTTGCACGTGTACGTGGTGTTGTCGGTCCACGTGCAGTTCGCCGCCGCGTCGGGGACCACGTCGGACGTGCCCGGCTTGATCTTCAGCAGCGCCTGGTAGATGTTCCACTGCAGCGTCCACGAGCCCATGTCGTAGGCGCCCGCGGGGTCGAGTGAAATCACCTTGTCGGTCGTGCCGAGAATGATTTTCTTGCCGGTGCCGGCATTGCCCCCGGTCGTTGCGCTGCTGCCGGCCGCCGGGGATCCGCTCCCCGTGTTCGACTTCGGCTTGCTCGAACTGCACGCCGCAGCCGTCAGGCTCAACGCGGCCACCACGGCCACGGCTGCGAACAGTTGGTGTCGTCGACGCATGGATGGCCTCCACCTCGTCGCGGGCGCGCCGAGGTGGCGGCGGCCCGCGTTTCATTGGCTCACCGCGGTCGGCGGTGATTGGAGGCCAGCTAACTCCGTCGTGGGGACCCTACGGAAGATCCGCAATCCGGGTCTGACCAAATCGTTATGTACCGGTTCAGCGCGTAACCCAAGCGTCAGCCGGTGACGCCGGCCGGGCGGTCACAACCGAACGGCCACGACCAGGCGGTCACGACCGAACGAGCGCCGCGATCTGGTCCGCTGCCGCCGCGAGCGCGACGTCGGACCGCTCGCCGGTCGCCCGGTCGCGCACCTCGACGACGCCATCGGCCAGCCCACGTCCGACCACCACGATGGTCGGGACGCCGATCAGCTCGGCGTCTTTGAACTTCACCCCGGCCGACACCGCCGTCCGGTCGTCAAGCAGCACGCCGACGCCGTGCGCGTCGAGCGCGCTCGCCAGATCCTCCGCCGCGGCTGACTGATCGTCCTTGCCAGCCACGACGATGTGCACGTCGGCGGGCGCGACCGAGCGCGGCCAGACCAAGCCCGCTTCGTCGTGGTGCTGCTCGGCGAGCGCGGCGACCGCGCGCGACACACCGACGCCGTAAGACCCCATCGTGATACGAATCGGTTTCCCGTCTGCGCCCAGCGCGTCAAGCTCGAACGCGTCGGCGTATTTGCGGCCGAGCTGGAAGATGTGCCCGATCTCGATGCCGCGGGCGATCGACAAGTGCCCGCCACAGCGCGCGCATCGGTCGCCATCGCGAATCTCGACGGCGCCGATCTCGCCGTCGGGCTCGAAGTCGCGGCCCCGGACGACGAAAGCGGCGTGCCGGTCCTGCTCGTTCGCGCCCGTCACCCAGGAACTGCCCGGCACGACAAGCGGGTCGACCAGATAGCGCAATCCGATTTCCTTGAGGATCTGCGGCCCGATGTAACCCTTGACCAACCGCGGCTGTTTGGCGAGGTCGGACGGTTCGGCCTGCGCCACCTCCGTGGGCTCCAGCTGACCGGCGAGTCGCTTCATGTCGACCTCGCGATCCCCCGGCACTCCGACCACGAGCAACTCCCAGTCGTCCGCGCCGGGGGCCTTGGTCTTGAGCACGACGTTCTTCAGCGTGTCCTCGGCGTCGAATCGCCGTCCCAAATCAAGCGCGTTCAGCCGGTGCACCAACGTCGCGATGGTGGGCGTGTCGGGAGTGTCGAGCACCTGCGAGTCAGGATGCCGGCTCCCGTCGACCGCGGGCGGCACCGCGATCTCGACCGCCTCGGTGTTGGCCGCGTAGTCGCAGTTGTCGCACTGCACGAACGTGTCCTCGCCAGACTCGGTGGGCGCCAAGAACTCCTCGGACGCCGAACCGCCCATGGCGCCCGACACCGCGGAGACGATGCGGTAGTCGAGTCCGAGCCGATCGAAGATTTTCTGATACGCCACCCGGTGCTGGGCATACGAGCGGACCAGCCCCTCGTCGTCCAAGTCAAAGGAGTAGCTGTCTTTCATGACGAACTCGCGCCCACGCAAGATGCCGGCGCGCGGGCGCGCCTCGTCGCGGTACTTGGTCTGGATCTGGAAGAGCGAGACGGGATAGTCCTTGTAAGAGGAGTACTCGCCCTTCACCAGCAGGGTGAACAGCTCCTCGTGGGTCGGGCCGAGGAGGTAGTCGGCGTCCTTGCGGTCTTTGAGCCGGAACAGGTTGGCGCCGTACTCGGTCCAACGGTTGCTGGCCTCATAGATCTCGCGCGGGATGAGCGCGGGGAAGTGCACCTCCTGCGCCCCCATGCGAGTCATCTCCTCGCGCACGATCGCCTCGACCTTGCGCAAGACGGTGTAGCCGAGTGGCAGCCATGAGTAGATGCCAGGCGCGACCCGGCGGACATAGCCCGCGCGGACCAGCAGCTTGTGGCTCGGCACCTCGGCGTCGGCCGGATCCTCGCGCAGGGTGCGAAGGAACAAGGTCGACATCCGCAGCGTCACGGGGCGCGACTCCTTAGTCGGTGAGGTGGATCGGTGTGCGCCGAGGATATCGGCTAAGGCGGTGACGCCCGCGCGCTAAGGGTCTGGCCGCCGGCGAATTAGTTGATCACCCGATGACCGGGCGCCTTGCTTACCGCGACAGTCGACGCGGCAACCACACATCACCGAAGGGACCCGTCATGTCAAAGCCAACTCTGCGTCGTGCCGCCTCTCGACACGCGATCGCCTGCGCGCTGGCCCTGGCCGCCGTAGGGGCGGTCGGCGGCACCGCCTGGGCCGTCGAATCGGCGAGCGCCGACTCCGGCGACACCACGATCCACGCCTGCGTCTCGCACGTCACCGGCTCGGTCCGGGTGCTCGACGCCGGCGCGTCCTGCAGGCACGACGAGACCGCGCTGTCGTGGAACCAGACCGGCCCGGCCGGCCCGCAGGGTCCCGAAGGACCGGCCGGGCCCACCGGTCCGGCAGGCCCGTCCGGGCCCGCCGGACCCACCACCACGGTCACCGCGACGCCGACCGGCGCCGGCGCCGGCAAGGGCGAGCCCGCGGCGTCCGGGACGCTGACGTTCGACCAGCTCGGCGACCGGACGAACGCGGTGATCCCGATCGACGACGAGTCGTTTGCCGTCAGCGCGGCTCCAGCGGGCGGCGGCGCACCGCGGTTCAGCCAGCTGATCGTCGTCAAGCCGGCCGACAGCTTTAGCGGCGCGCTGTTCAACGTGGCCACGACGAACACCACGCTCGGCAACGCGACCATCACGCTGCCCGGTTCGGCGAACAGCGCGACGGTGCGCATCCAACTGCACGGCGTGCGGGTCGTCTCGTTCAACACCAGCAGCGTCGATGGCAGCACGCGGGAACAGTTGGCGCTGACGTTTGACGACATCTTCTACAACGGCGGCCACTACCGGTTCCCGCCAACCAGCTCGCCGAGCGCGGCAAGCACGTCCGCGCCCGCGCCGACTCCGAGCGGCTGGGACCTGGCGACCGGCTGACCGGCTGGTCCGAGGTTGGTGACGCCTGCTGTCGCTCAGCGACGGCAGGCGTCACCTCTTTGGCCACCGTCAGGCGGTGTAGCCAATGCGAAAACCGCCCCAATGTCGACCGCGCACCCAGATCGGCGCCGAGACGTCCTTCATCATGACGAAGCGGCCGCCGCCCATGTCGCGCCGATAGGTCTGCAACACGAACGGTTCGGTGTTCTGACCGCACAACAAACCGGTGCGGTCGTTGAAGATCCTGCGGTTGCGGCAGTTCGCCGCGTTCCAGACCGGGTCGGAGCCCTGCGGCTTCGAGACACGCAGCATGTGGGTCGGTATATATCCGTTGCGGTCGGTCGAAATGGCGAACGCGATCCGCGGATCACGATCGGCGAACGGCTCTTGGATCGGCGGCAACACCCGATCGGTGAACGCGGTGAATCTGGTGAGGTGCTGCGCCGGATCGCTGCCTTCGATGAGCCGGTAGTTCTCGTCGAACAGGTCGGCCACGCTGATCTCGCCGCGATCCAGCGCCGCCGCGAAGACCGACGCGACCAGCGCCGCGCCTTCGAGCGCCGCCTCGATAAGCGGCGTGTCGGACGTCCGCACCCCCGTGCGCGCGCTCGTCGACACCAGCTTCTCGCTGAGCGACAGCAGGTTCGCGGACCGCTCGCGTGCCGAGTTGAGCTCGCCGCTCGACTGCTCAAGTCCGCCGGCGAGCGACGACAGCGACGACAAGAATCCGTCCACCTCGGCGCGGATCGCGGCCGCGGCGTCCTTGATCTCGGCGACCTGCTCGTCCGCCGACGCCAGCGCGCCGGTGACGGCGTCGATCATCACGGAGATCGACTGGGTGCTGGCGCGCATGGTCTGCGCCTGCGCCTTGGCCTGCTGCCCGCGCTTGGTCAACTCGCCGATCTGTCCGGTCAGCGGCCGCACGGTGGAGTCAATGTCCTTCGCCGCGGTGATCGTCTCGTCGGCGAGGTCGCGCACGGAGTTGGCGATGACCTGGAAACCCTGGCCGGCCGCGCCCGAACGAGCAGCCTCGATTCGCGCGTTCAAGGCGAGGATGTGCGTCTGCTGCGCGATGCGGTCGATCTGCCCGGCCGCGGCGGTGATGCCGGCGAGCGCCTGCGCGACGGCGCTGAACTGGTCGCTGATTTGCCCTACCCAGTCGACGAATTCACCAAGCTGCGCAAGGGAAACCTCCACGGTTTCCCGAGAACCGGCCGCCTCTTCATGGGCGACTTTCGTCGCGGCGTGCGCCTGGGTGACCGCGGCCTCGACCTGGTGGTTGCCGGCCGCGATCTCCTCCGCCGCCGCGCTCAGCTGAACCGACAGTTGCGCCTGCTCGCGCACCACCGCCGACAGCGCGTCGACGTTGCCCGAGATGTCCGCCACCTCGATGCCGACGCGTCCCGACAACTCGGCGAACTCCACCAGGGTGCGGTCGAGCGTCTCGTCGGCATGACTCTGTCGCGCCGATCGGTCCCGCTCCAGCCAGCGGGCCCGTCTCATGGGTCGGGCCCGTCCGGGCATCGCCTCAACGCGTGCCGACATCTCCACACCTCCAACGCCCGGTCGACGGGCGCAACAACTCCGCTTCCTAGGTCGGCCGCGGCGGCTGAAGGTTGAGTCGTAACGAGATATTTTGCGACGAGCTGTTTTGCGACTAGAACAGCACCGACATGAACGCGCCGACCTCGACGAACCCAACCTTGCGGTAGGCGGCCCGCGCCGGTGTGTTGAAGTCGTTGACGTAGAGGCTGACCAGCGGCGCGATGGTCGCTTGGGCCTGCATCACCACCGCGGCCATGCCGGCGTTCGAGATCCCCCGGCCGCGCAACTCCGGTTCGACCCAGACGCCTTGGATCTGGCAGGCCTGCGCGGTGGCGGCCCCCACCTCGGCCTTGAACACCACCCGACCGTCCTCGATGCGGGCGAACGCCCTGCCCTGCGCGATCAGTTCGGCCACCCGCGCCCGATACAGCGCGCCACCGTCCCCGTTGAAGGGCGAGACCCCCACCTCTTCGGTGAACATCGCCACGCACGCGGGGTACAAGATGTCGACCTCGGACGGCGTGACCCGCCGCACCAGGGGGTCGGGGGCGACGTTCGGCTGGTCGCTGATCACCATCAAAGGCTGATTGGCCCGCACCGCCCGGGCCGGGCCCCACGCCTGCTCGAGCAGCGACCACAGCGTCGCCACCTGCCCGGCCGGGCCGACGATCGACGAGCAGCGCCGACCCTGCCGCCGGGCTCGGTCGGCGAACACCCGACAGGCGTCGGCGTCGGCGTTGACCGGCACCAGATTGGCGCCCGCGTAACACAGCGCCTCGACCTTGCCGCTGCTCGGATAGGCCCACACCTCCGCGCCCAACCGCCACGGGTCGAGGCCGACGCTGTCCAGACGGGACGCCACGAAGACGTTGGCGACCGGATCGCGGTCAAGCAGATCGCGCGCGGCCGCCAGGTCGCGGTCGTCCAGCACCCGCACGAGCGAACCTCGCAGCACCATGCCTCCGTATCGCCCCGATCCTTTGGACGACGACTCGCCGGCGCCGGCTGTTCCCCCGCGGTCAGACCACGTTCACCTGCGGCTCGCCGGAGGCTACGCCGTCGGAACCCAGCTCGTCAGCCAACCGCATGGCCTCTTCGATCAGTGTCTCGACAATCTGCGCCTCGGGCACCGTCTTGATCACTTCGCCACGCACGAAAATCTGGCCTTTGCCGTTGCCGGAGGCCACGCCGAGGTCCGCCTCGCGCGCCTCACCGGGGCCGTTGACGACGCAACCCATGACGGCCACCCGAAGTGGCACGGTCAACCCCTCGAGGCCGGCGGTCACCTCTTCGGCGAGCTTGTAGACGTCGACCTGGGCCCGGCCGCACGACGGGCAGGACACGATCTCGAGCTTGCGCTGCCGAAGGCCGAGCGACTCCAGAATGCCGATCCCGACCTTGACCTCTTCGACCGGCGGCGCCGACAGCGAGACGCGAATGGTGTCGCCGATGCCCTCGGACAGCAAGATGCCGAACGCCACCGCGGACTTGACGGTGCCCTGCATCAGCGGGCCGGCCTCGGTGACGCCGAGGTGCAGCGGGTAGTCGGTCTGCGCGGCGAGCTGGCGATACGCCTCGATCATGATCAACGGGTCGTGGTGCTTGACCGAGATCTTGATGTCGCGGAAGTCGTGCTCCTCAAACAGGCTCGCCTCCCACTTCGCCGACTCGACCAGCGCCTCCGGGGTGGCCTTGCCGCCGTACTTCGCGAGCATCCGCGGGTCGAGAGAGCCGGCGTTCACTCCGATGCGGATCGGCGTGCCGTGGTCCTTCGCGGCCTGGGCGATCTCCTTGACCTGGTCGTCGAACTTCTTGATGTTGCCCGGGTTGACCCGCACCGCGGCGCAGCCGGCCTCGATCGCGGCGAACACGTACTTGGGCTGGAAGTGGATGTCGGCGATCACCGGGATCTGCGACTTCCTTGCGATCGCGGGCAACGCGTCGGCGTCGTCCTGGCTCGGGCAGGCGACCCGCACGATCTGGCAGCCGGCCGCGGTGAGCTCGGCGATCTGCTGCAACGTCGCGTTGACGTCGGCGGTGAGCGTGGTGCACATCGACTGCACCGACACCGGGGCGTCGCCCCCGACCAGCACGCCTCCCACGTTGATCTGATGCGACTTGCGCCGCGGCGCGAGCGGGCTGGGCGCGGGCATCTCGGGAAGGCCGAGCTCGACGGTGGTCACTGCTTTCGTCACCTCTGCTTACTGCTTGCTCCTACTGGAACGGGTTCGCCACCGGGTTCACCACGTCGGCATACAACACGATCATTGACATGCCCACGATCAAGGCTAAGGCCCCGTAGGTGACGGGCATCAGCTTGGTCAGGTCGACCGGTCCCGCGGCGGGCAGCTTGCGCCGCCGCCGAATGCGGTCGCGCGCCTTCTCGTAGGCCAGGATCGCCACGTGGCCGCCGTCGAGCGGTAGGAACGGGAACAGGTTGAAGATCCCGACGAACAAGTTCACCGACGCCGTGATCAGCACGAGCGTCGCGACACCACCGGAGAAACCACCGGCCTGGAACGCCTCGCCGGAGATCTGCGCGACGCCGACCACGCTGGTGACCTGGGCGCCACCGCCGCTGTCGGCGGTGCGCTTGCCCTGGTCGCCGGACAGAATCCGGCCGATCTCGTGCGGCACCGCGCCGAGCGCCTTGAAGCTGCCGACCGTGGTCTGACCGAACAAGCTGACCGAGTTCGCCGCCGCGCCGACGACTCCGTAACGGGAGTGGTCCGGCCCCGGCAAGAATCCGATCCGGGGTTGGCCGTTCGACACCACCGGCGTCACGTGGACCTGACGCGTCTTCCCATCCCGCAGGATCGTGAGGGTCACCGGGCCCGACGTGTTGCGCACGAGAGCGACCAAGCCGTCCGGTCCGCCCTTCACGACGTCGCCGTCGTCATTCTTGCCGGGGTCACGCAGCACCGACTCGGTGCTGGCGACGTCACGCCCATTGACCGCGGTGATCACATCGCCTTTTTGCAGGACACCCGCTCCGGGGGCCGGCGTGGCCCCGGGCGCGCAATTTCCCTGGTCGTCGGGCACCGCGCACGGGTAGACCTGGTTGATCGTCGCGTAGCCCGTGTCGCGGGCGGGCCAAGCCACGCTGAACACGAAGAACAACAGCAAGGCGATCAAGAAGTGCACGGTCGAGCCGGCGACCAGGACGACGAAGCGC
>DASVDW010000102.1:0-26643 GCA_036380925.1 Acidothermaceae bacterium | reverse complement strand
TCGGGATACACGCAGATCGCCGCCACCCGCGGGCACGACGGGTCGGTTGGATCGGGCCGGATCCCTTTGGCGCACAGGGCTTTCACCTTGCCAGGGGTGTCCTGACCCTCGAGGGTGGTGAGGTCGATCATCGAGATCGCGGTGTCGATCGCCCACCGTTTCGCGGTCGTCTTGATCGAGCGAGTGCTGAGCGCGGTGGCCCGCGCGTCGGCGCCGACCTGGTCGACACCGGGCAACCCGTGCAAGAACCGGCGCAGCGCGGCGGCTGAGCCGGCGACGTCGGTGGGGATCACCCCCGCGGTGACAGTCATGCCGCCAAGCGTAACGCTCGCGGGTCGGCAAAACAGCTGAAGTTATGCGTTTGACCTCGCGGGGCGAACAGCCTGGCCGGATGGGCTGCCGGGAAGCCCAGCATCGGTCGCATACCCTTGTGGGAGCGCTTCCATGACATAGGGTGCGGTCGTCCGATGCGACGGGCGGTGGCGAAGGGTTGGGATGAGCAGCAGCAACGGAGCGGAGGCTTCCGTTCGCCGAGCGATGCTCGCGGTCTATCTCGCGTTCTTCGCCAACGGCTTCTCGTTCGCCAGCTGGGCGGCGCGCATCCCGCAGGTGCGCGCGAAACTCGACGTCACTCCCGGCCAGCTCGGGTTGATCCTGCTGGCGATGGCCTGCGGCTCGATCATCGCGATCCCGCTGGCCGGCTGGGTCGTGACCCGCTTCGGCACGGCGCGCGCGGTCGCGGTCATGTCGCTGGTGCTGGCGGCGGGCTTGGCCACGGTCGCCGTCGGCTACCAGCACGGGATCGTCCCGACGGTCGTCGGGCTGTTCTTCGCCGGCTTCGGCAGCGGCATGTGGGACGTCGCGATGAACGTGCAGGGCGCCGCGGTGGAGCAACGTCTCGGGCGCGCGATCATGCCCCGTTTCCACGCGGGGTGGAGCGTCGGCACCTTCGCCGGTGCGCTGATCGGATCCTTGATGGTGGCGATCCACGTCGGCGTGACGCCCCAACTCGTGGCGGTCGCGGTGCTCGTGGCGATCGCGGTGCCGTTGGGCACCCGGTCTTTCCTCGCGGTCGGCAACGACGCGAGGCCGGTCGAAGGCGAGGCCAGGCGCAGCCCGTTCAAGGCGTGGACCGAGCCGCGCACGCTGCTCGTCGGAGTCTTCGTGTTGTGCTTCGCGTTCACCGAGGGCACCGGAAACGACTGGCTCGGCGTGGCGATGATCGACGGCTACCACTCCGCCCCGGCGATCGGGTCGCTCACGTTCGCGGTTTTCGTCGGCGCGATGACGATCGGTCGTTGGTTCGGTCCTGGCCTCATCGACCGGCACGGGCGGGTCGCGATGCTGCGCGCCACGGCGGTCCTCGCGCTGGTGGGCTTGGTGCTCGTCGTGTTCTCCGGCACGATCCCGACGGCGATGGTCGGCGCGTTGCTGTGGGGGCTCGGCGCGTCACTCGGCTTCCCGGTCGGCATGAGCGCGGCGTCCGACGACCCGCTGCACGCGGCCGCCCGGGTCAGCGTCGTGGCGTCCATCGGCTATGCGGCGTTTCTCGCCGGCCCGCCGCTCATCGGCTTTCTCGGCGACCATCTCGGGGTGCGGCACGCCCTGATCGCGGTCGCGTTCTTGCTCGGCTTGGCGGCGCTGATCGCCGCCGCCTGCCGGCCGCTTCCGGTGGCAGAGCCGGCAGCGGACGATTCGATGATCGCGAAATCTATGAGGTCATAGGACCGCGACCAGCTCGTCGCGGATCGCGTTCAGGGCCGCGCGCGCCGCGCTTCGCGCGTCGCCGATCGAAACGCCAACCGGGGTGACCACCTCGAGGTAGCACTTGAGTTTTGGCTCGGTGCCGCTCGGCCGGACGACGACCCGCGCCGCGCCAAGACCGCGCGGGGATCCGTCCAACCGGTAGCGCAAGCCCTCGGTGGGCGGCAACCCGGCGACACCGCTGGCCAGGTCTTCCGCCGACGTGACCGGCAGGCCGCCGAGCGCGCTCGGCGGCGCCGTCCGCAACTTGTCGACCGCCATCGCGATTCGCGCGAGGTCATCAACCCGCACGGACAACTGGTCGGTCGCGAAAAGCCCGTACTCGCGGGCGATTTCGTCGAGCCGCTGCGGCAACGACGAGCCGGCCGCCTTCAGCTGCGCCGCAAGCAGCGCGACGAGCAGCGCCGCGCTGATGCCGTCCTTGTCACGGGTGATGCCGGGCGCCACGCAGTAGCCCAGCGCCTCCTCGTAACCGAACACCAGGTCGTCGCCGGCTTTGACGATCCATTTGAAGCCGGTGAGCGTCTCGGAGTACGGCATCGCGTGGCGCGCCGCCATCGCGGAGAGCAAGGACGACGAGACGATGGTCGTCGCGTAGCGGCCGTGAACACCGTTGCGCAGCAGGAAATCCGCTAGCAGCGCGCCGACCTCGTCGCCGCGCAGCATGCGCCAGCCGCCTTCGTCCGGCGCCGCGACCGCGCATCGGTCGGCGTCAGGGTCGTTGGCGATGACGATGTCGGCGGACGACGCTTGTGCGGCGGCAACGGCGAGGTCGATCGCGCCAGGCTCTTCAGGGTTGGGAAACGCGACGGTCGGGAAGTCGGGGTCGGGATCGGCCTGCCGTGAGACCACCTCTGGGGCAGGAAATCCCGCCGCATTGAACGCCATGAGCACGGTGTCGCGGCCGACGCCGTGCAGCGGCGTGTAAACGACGCGCACGTCTCGATGCGGAATCCGTCGAAGCAGCGGCATTGCCGAGACCGCCCGCACATAAGCCTCGACGACGGAGTCGTCGAGCGTCGTCCAATCGTCTTTTGTTGGTATTGACGCGAGCGGGCCGACCGCGTCGATCGCTTTTGAGATGTCGCTGTCAGCCGGCGGCACGATCTGGCCGCCGTCGCCGAGGTACACCTTGTACCCGTTGTCTTGCGGCGGATTGTGCGACGCGGTGACCATCACCCCTGCGGAGGCGCGCAAATGCCTTATCGCAAAGGCCAAAACGGGTGTCGGCAGCGGACGCGGCAGCAGCAGCGCACGCATGCCGGCGCCTGCGACGATCGCCGCGGTGTCGCGGGCGAACACGTCGGACTTGTGGCGGGCGTCAAAGCCGATGACAACGGAGTCGCCGCCGTGCTGCTCGAGGTAGCCGACGAGCCCGGCGGCGGCGCGCATGACGACGGTGCGATTCATCCGGTTCGGGCCCGCTCCGAGCGCGCCGCGCAAGCCCGCGGTCCCGAACTGCAGCCGGCTGGCGAACCGGTCTGCTATCGCGGCGTCATCGGACTTCTCCAGCAACGCGGCGAGCTCGGCGCGCGTGTCAGGGTCGGGGTCTTCGGTCAACCATGAGCGCGCGTCGGCGAGCAGGCTCATATCCGGCTCACGAGTCTGGCGAGCAGCGCGCCCATGCGTTCGGCCGACTCGCGCCCGGTCGTCAGCACCTCTTCGTGGTTGAGGGGTTCCCCGGACATGCCTGCGGCGAGGTTCGTGACAAGCGAGATGCCCAGCACCTCGGCGCCGGCGGCCCGAGCCGCGATCGCCTCAAGCGCGGTCGACATCCCGACCAGGTCGGCGCCCATCGTGCGCAGCATGCGGATCTCGGCGGGCGTCTCGTAGTGCGGTCCAGGCAGTTGCGCGTAAACGCCCTCGGGGAGGGTCGGCTCGACCTCGCGGGCGATGGTGCGCAGCCGCAGGCTGTAGAGGTCGGTGAGATCCACGAAAATCGCGCCCTGCAAAGGAGATACCGCGGTCAGGTTGAGGTGGTCGTTGATGAGCACCGGCTGGCCGGGAGCGAAGTCGTCACGCAGACCGCCGCACCCGTTGGTCAACACGATGGTTCGGCAGCCGGCCGCGATCGCGGTGCGCACCCCGTGCACGACGGACGCGACCCCGCGCCCCTCGTACAGGTGGGTGCGCCCAAGGAAGACCAGCACCCGCCGCTGGCCCACCGGGATCGAGCGCAACCGCCCGGCGTGCCCCGCGACCGCCGGCGGCGCGAACCCGGGCAGGTCGGTCACCGCGAGCTCGTGGCTCGCGTCGCCGATCGCGTCGGCCGCTGGCACCCATCCCGAGCCGAGCACCACGGCCATGTCGTGGGTGCGGACGCCGGTGAGCTCGGCCAGCCGAGCCGCCGCGTTCGCGGCTTGCGCGGCGGGGTCTGCGGCGTCGATCGTCATCGAAGTCATGCGGGGAGGTTACGCCCCTAACCCCGGCGCGCACGTCACGTGCAAGGGCGGTTGCGCAGCGCCGTCACGTAGTCGTCGGGCGCGCCAGCCGCCTCCGCGGCGTCGGCGATCAAGCCCAGATAGCGGGCCGAGGGCAAGCCGCCTTCGTAGCCGTTCAACACGTACAGCCAGGCTGCCTCGTCGCCGTCCAAGGTGGCGATCCGCACCCGGATCTTGCGGTACAGCCCGAGGGCGCTGCCCTCCCACCGGTCGAGCTCTGGCTCGTCGCTGGGGGGGACGTCGTACAACATCACGAACACCTGGCTGTCGTCGTCTTCGACGACGGTGGCGAGCGCTCCCTCGAAGCTCAGCTCCTCGCCGCCGAAGGTGAGCCGCCAGCCGGTCAACCAGCCGGCGCCGCGAGCCGGCGAGTGCGGGGCGCGGCGCAGCATCTGCTCGGGGTCGAGGTTGCTGGCGTACGCCGCGTAAAGGGGCACGGGTTGAGGCTAGGGCTTGCCGTGCCCAGGTGATCCGCGCGACACCCAAGACGGTGCGAAACAATGCCACGGTGACACGAATCGCGATAGTCGGCGGTGGTCCAGGCGGGTACGAGGCGGCGCTGGTCGCGGCGCAACTGGGCGCCGAGGTGACGTTGATCGAGCGCGCCGGCGTCGGCGGCGCCTGCGTGTTGACCGACTGCGTGCCGTCGAAGACGCTCATCGCCACGTCGGAGGCGATGACGTCGCTCGCGTTGTCGCCGCGGCTCGGCGTCCGGTTCGACGGCGGTCGCGACCACGACGCCGGCGCCGTCGCGGTCCAGCTGCGCCAGGTGAACGCTCGGGTGCGCGCGCTGGCGCAGGCGCAGTCCGACGACATCGCGACCCGGCTGCGCGTCGACGGCGTGACGTTGCTGCGCGGAACGGCCCGGCTGAAGGGCGCGACCGCCTCCGGCAACCGGGTCGTGGTGAGCGGCGCGGCGGGCGGGTCGGAGGAGATCGAGGCCGACGTCGTTTTGCTGGCCACCGGCGCGCGGCCGCGGGTGCTGCCGACCGCGGTACCTGACGGCGATCGGATTCTCACCTGGCACCAGGTCTACGAGCTTGACGAGCTGCCAGAACAACTCGTCGTCGTCGGCTCCGGTGTCACCGGCGCCGAGTTCGCCGGCGCCTACCAGGCGCTCGGGTCGCAGGTGACGCTCGTGTCGTCGCGGGATCGGGTGCTGCCCGGCGAGGACGCCGACGCGGCCAACGTCGTCGAATCGGTCTTCACCAGGCGCGGCATGACGGTCGTCAACCGCGCTCGCGCCGCCGCGGTCGAGCGCACGTCCGACGGTGTTGTGGTCAAACTCTCCGACGGCGGCGTGGTCGAGGGCACCCATTGCCTGATGGCGGTGGGCTCGCTGCCCAACACCGCGGACATCGGCTTGGACGACGCGGGGGTGCGGGTCTCGTCGTCCGGCCATGTCGAAGTCGACCGGGTGTCGCGGACCTCGGCGACGGGCGTTTACGCGGCCGGCGATTGCACCGGCGTGTTGATGCTCGCGTCGGTCGCCGCGATGCAGGGTCGGATCGCGATGTGGCATGCGCTCGGGGAGGCCGTCCATCCGTTGCGGCTGTCGACCGTGGCGGCGAACGTCTTCACTGACCCGGAGATCGCGACGGTCGGCGTGTCACAACGGGCGATCGACAACGGCGAGGTCGAGGCGCGGGTGGTGAAGGTGCCGCTGTCGCGCAATCCACGCGCCAAGATGGCCGGCATCACCGACGGATTCGTGAAGTTGTTCGCCCGGCCCGGAACGGGGCTGGTGCTCGGCGGCGTGGTGGTGGCGCCGCGCGCCAGCGAGCTGATCCTGCCGGTGTCGATGGGCGTGCATCTCGCGCTCACCGTCGACCAGGTCGCGCAGACCTTCTCCATCTACCCGTCGCTGTCGGGCAGCATCACCGAGGCGGGCCGTCAGCTGATGGAGACCCACATCGATTAGTCACCTCGAGGCGATGTCTCGCGCCGCGGGCAAGTAGCGCAGCAACGCGCGACGGGCGAGCGCCCGCGTCAGAGGCCGGGCGGCCGCGGTCGCGACCGTGCCCGGCGCGGTGAATCCGTAAACCCGAAACCGCACCGCGCCGTCGGGCTCGAGCTCGGCGACGAACGCCTCCTCACCCGCTTCGGGATGGCCAACCAAGCTGCCGTACGCGAAGCCGTTTCGGTCCGGCTCGTCCAGCGTCCACACCACGCGGCATGACAGCACAACCGTCGCCGGCCCGAGCCGCTGCCCGATCGCCACGTTGACGCCTTCCCGCGCAGGATGGTCGGCGACGATCTGCAAGTCGGCGTGCCGATGGATTTGCCAGTTGCGAATTCCCTCTGCCAGCAACGTGAACTGCGCCAAGCCGGCGCCGACGACGGCCGACTCGGCGATGGAGTCGCAGCCGGTCGGCACGGTTTGCTCGCGGCTCGCGCCGACGTCGGCGTAGTTGAAGTCAAGCGCCGACGCCCGCCGCAGGGTGCGCCGCAGCGTTCGCTCGGCCGCGCCGATGGTGAGGCCCGGCAGCAGCGGACGGTTCGCGCGGGGTGGCCCGGACACCGTCTCATCCTGTCAGGTGGCGTCGGTCGGCCGCCCAAGGTCGGGGTCTTCTGGCACCGGCAGCCGGTGCTGTCGCAATCGCGACGCCCGCAGGCTGTCACCGTAGGCGAGCGCGATCAACCCACCCCCGACGACGAGCAGCGCCGCCATGGCGGCCCGAATGGTCCACGCGCCGGGGAGCGCGAGCAGCGCCCCGGCGATCGGCGCGAGCACCGCCAACTGCCGGAACAGCGCGCGGACCCGCCAGCCCGCGTCGGTCAGCTCATGGCGCACCCAGTCGCGATTCTCGGCCGGTAGCCGAAAGCCGATGGCGAACCAAAGCCAGCGCAGCGGCCCTGGGTCACCGGGGATTCGGCTCATCACCCGACCGTAGTTGACACGCCTTGCGGACGCGTGCTGGCGTTGCCACGTCACCTCGCGTCGTGCGGGCGCTTGACGGAGGGAGCGAAACGGCCATGACAACCAATGAGCGCTGCGAGAGCTGCGGCATGCCGCTGGCTGAGCGTCACACCGCGGCGCGCTATTGCGAACACTGCGCGCCGAACGGCGTGCTGCAGTCGTTCGAGGAGCGATTCGAGCGGATGACGCAGTGGATGATCCGCAGCGAGGGTCTCGACCGCGACACCGCTGCGGCGCGCACCCGCGACCACATGCGCACGATGCCGGCCTGGCGAGACCATCCGGCGCTTGGCTGACTCAACGGCCTTCTTCGGCAGCCCGAATCTCGCACACGACCGCGCCGCCGGAGATCACCTGACCGGCGGCGGCCGCCAGGTGAGTGACCACGCCGGATTTGTGCGCGGTGAGCGGCTGTTCCATCTTCATCGCCTCCAACACAACGATCAGATCGCCCGCCGCGACCTCGTCGCCGTCCGCGACGGCGACCTTGACGATCGTGCCCTGCATGGGCGCGGTGAGCGTGTCGCCGGCGTGCGCGGACGACGCGCCGCGGGCGGCCCGTGACCGCGGTCGCGGTCGCACCGCGCCGTCGGGGCGCGAGACAGACTGCCCGGCCGGAAGGGTGACCTCGAATCGCTTTCCGCCGACCTCGACCGTGATCGTCTCGCGGGCTGCGGCGGCGTCCGCTTCGGCGGTCGCGTCGAAGGGAGCGAGCTGGTTGTCGAACTCGGTCTCGATCCAGCGAGTGTGGACCGCGAACGCCGCGGTAGGCTCACTTGGTGCGAACGCCGGGTCGTCGACGACCGCGCGGTGAAACGGCAACGCGGTCGGCAGGCCACCGATGTCGAATTCGGCCAAGGCGCGCCGCGCGCGCTGCAGGGCCTGCGTGCGATCCGTGCCGGTGACGACAAGTTTGGCGAGCAGCGAGTCGAAGGCTTGGCCGACGACGCTGCCCGCTTCAACGCCGGAGTCGAGCCGCACCCCGGGGCCCGACGGCGGTCGCCAGAGCGTCACTTTTCCCGGACCCGGAAGGAAATTCCGTCCGGGGTCCTCGCCGTTGACCCGAAACTCGATGGCGTGACCGCGGGCAGGAGGGTCGTCGTAGCCGAGCGCCTCGCCGTCCGCGATGCGGAACTGCTCGCGCACCAGGTCGATGCCCGTGATCTCCTCGCTCACCGGATGTTCGACCTGCAGCCGGGTGTTGACCTCGAGGAATGAGATCGAGCCGTCCCTCCCGACGAGGAACTCACAGGTGCCCGCGCCGATGTAGCCGGCGGCCCGCAAGATGTCTTTGGACGACGCGTACAGCGTCGCGACTTGCGCGTTCGTGAGAAAGGGCGCGGGCGCCTCTTCGACCAGCTTTTGGTGGCGGCGCTGCAGCGAGCAATCGCGGGTGGAGACCACGACGACGTGTCCGTGGGCGTCGGCCAGACACTGCGTCTCGACGTGCCGCGGACGATCGAGATACCGCTCGACGAAGCATTCGCCTCGACCGAACGACGCCTCCGCCTCGCGCACCGCCGAGTCGTACAGCGCAGGGATTTCGTCTAGCGACCGCGCCACCTTGAGCCCGCGGCCGCCGCCGCCGAAAGCGGCTTTGATGGCGACCGGCAGGCCGAACTCGCGGGCGAACTCGACGACCTCGTCGGCGCTCGCGACCGGGTCGGCCGTGCCAGGGGACAGCGGGGCGCCGACCGAGGCCGCGATGTGACGGGCGCGCACCTTGTCGCCGAGCGCGTCGATCGCCGCGGGAGGCGGGCCGATCCAGGTCAACCCGGCGTCGATCACCGAGCGGGCGAACTCGGCGTTCTCGGAGAGGAAGCCGTAGCCGGGGTGGACGGCGTCGGCGCCGGAGCGGCGGGCCACCGCGATCAGCTTGGCGATGTCGAGATAGCTGTCGGCGGCGGTGTCGCCGTCCAGCGCGTGTGCCTCGTCGGCGGCCTTCACGTGCAGCGCGTCGAGATCGGGTCTCGCGTACACGGCGACGCTGCCGAGGCCCGCGTCACGGCACGCTCGAGCCACCCGCACCGCGATCTCACCGCGGTTGGCGATCAACACCTTGCGCACGCGGGACCCTTCACGACGGCGGCGGCTTTGCTGCTCGGAGTCTACGGATCTGTCAGCGGGTGACCCCGGTGTGGCCGAGCGAGTAGCGGCCGGGGATCGGGAAGACGCACAATCCGTGCGGTCCGGCGCCGACCTTGATCGTCTTGATCAGGCGTCCGTCGACGGTGCTGATGTCGTACACGACTCCGTTGTAGCGGCCGGACAGCCAAAGCTCCTTGCCGTCTGCTGACACGTTGCCCATGTCGGGCGAACCGCCACCAGGGAGCACCCACTTGGTGGCGACCTTTCGGGTCGCGAGGTCGATGAGCGAGATGGAGCCCTCGTCGCGGTTCGTGACGTACAGGTATTTGGAGTCGCGGCTCACGTACTCGCCATGCGCGCCTTTGCCGGTCGGAATGAACCCGATGTTCTTGAAGCTGTCGCCGTCGATCATCCACACGCCGTTGCTGTTCATGTCGGCGACGTAGAACACCTTGCCGTCCGGCGAGGTCTTGACGTCTTGCGGCGCGGCGTTGTGACCGAGCGACAACCGACCGATGACCTGCGCGGTGGTGGTGTCGATTTTCAACAGCTGCCCGTCGAACTCGCAGCTCACGATGAAATAGCGGCCGTCGGCCGAGAAATCCGCGTGGTTGACGCCGGAGCACTTGACGTCCGTGCTCTTTTCCAGCGCCATGGTGTGCGGGTCGCGCCAGTCGATCCGCTTCATCCGCTCGGCCATCACCACGGCGAACTTGCCGTCGGGGGTGAAATACAGGTTGTACGGGTCCGCCACGGGCACCGGAGGACCC
Organism: Acidothermaceae bacterium; assembly: GCA_036380925.1. GTDB lineage: Bacteria > Actinomycetota > Actinomycetes > Acidothermales > Acidothermaceae > JAICLV01. The sequence continues at coordinate 16,660 of DASVDW010000102.1, read as the reverse complement.
GGCTTTCCAGTCGCCGGGTCGATCGGCACCAGCGCGTTCCCAGTGTCGCTGTTCACCCAAAGCGTCTTGAGGTCATAGGACGGCACCACGTGCTGGGGCTGACCCGGCACCGCGAAATGCTCGACGATCTGGAACGTCTTCGGGTCGATGACGTCGACCGTGTTGCTGTTGCTGTTCGGCACGTAGATCAGCGGGGGGTCGTCGCGGACCGCTGCGCTCAGCATGCCGGCGCCGGCGTCGCTGTAGATGTTCGCCGGGTTGTCGACCGGCGGCATTCCCGGCAGCGGATCGGTCGACTGAGATGTGGCCGCGGCGTCCGTCTCCAGGCCGGTTGACGTCGGCGGCGCGGCGGTTGACGGCGGCGCGGCGGTTGACGACGCCGCGACCGGCGGCTCGCCAGAGGGCGCGGATTCGCGCAGCGCGCGCTGATGCGAGGTGCAGCCAGCCAGCAGCGCGACGACCGCGAGCGCGCTGGTGGCGACGGCTGCCGCGCGCTTCCTGGTCACGTGCCGACCCTCCTCCCGCGTCCGCACGGCGCCCTTTCGGCGTCGCCGGCGCATCGCCACATCCTTGAACCTATGTCGCCCGGGCGGCCGCGCGCCACGCGCCTGGGCCCCTGGGCGGCGGACCCGGCGGCAGCGCGGCGCGCCACCCGGCCGCACGCGCCGGCCGAGGCCTTTCCGGCCGGCGGCCGGCCACCACGAGAAGCGCCGCGACGATAGCGGCGAGCTCGTCGTCGTCGGGTGTTCCTTTGACGACGCGCAGGGTGGTCATAGCGGGATGTTGCCGTGCTTCTTGGGCGGGAGGGCGTCGCGCTTGTTGCGCAGCACGCGCAGCGCCTTGGTGACCGCCGCGCGGGTTTGCGAAGGCAGAATCACCGAATCGACGTAGCCGCGCTCGGCGGCGACGTATGGGTTGGCGAGGTGCGCCTCGTACTCCGCGACGAACGACTCCCGAGCGGCGATCGGGTCGTCGGCGTCCGCCAACTCCTTGCGGTACAAGATGTTCACCGCGCCGGCCGCGCCCATCACCGCGATTTGCGCGGTGGGCCAGGCGAGGTTGACGTCGGCGCGCAAATGCTTGCTGCCCATGACGTCGTAGGCGCCGCCATACGCCTTGCGCAAAATGACCGTCACCTTTGGCACGGTCGCCTCGGCGTATGCGAACAGCAGTTTCGCACCGCGGCGGATGATGCCGTTCCACTCCTGGTCGGTGCCGGGGAGGAACCCGGGCACGTCGACGAAGGTGATGATCGGCACGTTGAACGCGTCGCAGGTGCGCACGAAGCGGGCCGCCTTCTCGGACGCCTTGATGTCGAGACAGCCCGCGAAATGCAGCGGTTGGTTGGCCACCACACCCACCGGTCGGCCCTCGACCCGTCCGAAGCCGCACACGATGTTGGGCGCGAACAACTCCTGGATCTCCAGGAAATCGGCGTCGTCGAGCACCGCGGCGATGACCTGGTGGACGTCATACGGCTGGTTTGGGGAGTCGGGCGCCAACGCGTCGAGCGCCGCGTCGTCGGCGGTGGGGTCGAGGTCGGTGGCGGTGTCGGCCGCGGGCGGGTCCTCGGTGTTGTTCGAGGGCAGGAACGCCAGCAGCCGCTGGACGAAGTCGATGGCGTCGGCCTCGTCAGCGGCCAGGTAGTGCGCGTTGCCCGACCGCGTGTTGTGCGTGCGCGCGCCGCCGAGTTCCTCGAAGCCGACCTCTTCCCCTGTGACCGTCTTGATGACGTCGGGCCCGGTGATGAACATGTGCGACGTGCCGTCGACCATCACGGTGAAGTCGGTGATCGCGGGGGAGTAGACCGCGCCGCCGGCGCAGGGTCCCATCACTAGCGAGATCTGTGGCACGACACCCGAGGCGATCGTGTTGCGATAGAAAATTTCGCCGTACAGCCCGAGGGCGACGACACCTTCCTGAATTCGAGCCCCGCCGGAGTCGTTGATGCCGATGATCGGGCAGCCGACCTTGAGCGCGAGGTCCATCACCTTGAGGATCTTCTCCCCGAAGACCTCGCCGAGGCTGCCTCCGAACACGGTGAAGTCCTGCGAGAACACGCAGACCGGCCGGCCGTCGATCGTGCCGTGCCCGGTGACGACGCCGTCCCCGTAAGGGCGGTTGGCGGGCAGGTCGAAGGACGACGAACGGTGCCGCGCGAGCTCGTCGAGTTCGACAAACGAGCCGGGGTCCAGGAGGGCGTCAAGGCGCTCGCGGGCGGTTTGCTTTCCCTTCGCATGCTGGCGTTCGACGGCGCGGGATGAGCCGGCGTGCGCCGCTTCCTCGTACCGGGCACGCAGATCGGCGAGTTTTGCCGCGGTGGTGTGGGCGGGTTGCTCGGCGCTCATGGCGCTGACAGTACGCTGTCGGCGTGTCTGGGGCCCAAACCACCGAAACCAACGCGCCTCGCGAACGGGCGCGCCTCGAAATGCCTGAGCTGTTGCGTCGCGACGTGCGCCTCCTTGGCGAATTGCTCGGCCAGGTGCTGCGCGAGTACGGCGGGCCCGACCTGCTCGCCGACGTCGAGGCCCTGCGACGCGCGGTCATCGCGGCGCGCACCGGCGCCGGCGACAGCGACGCCGTCGTGGAGCTCATCGGCGGCTGGCCCCTGGAGCGCGCGGAGGACGTCGCGCGTGCGTTCACCGTCTACTTCCACCTCGCCAACCTCGCCGAGGAGCACCACCGGGTCCGGGTGCTGCGCTCGCGCGACCACGGCGCCGGCCGGGTGGGTGACTCGTTGCCGTCCGCCGTCGAGGAGGTCAGGCGGCTGCACGGTGAGGAGCGCCTGGCCGGTTTGCTCGAGGGGTTGTCGCTGCATCCGGTCTTGACCGCGCACCCCACGGAGGCCCGGCGCCGGGCGGTGGTGACCGCGATTTCCCGGGTCGGCGAACAGCTGGACCGCTTCGACGACCCCAGGGGCGGTTCGGCCGAGCGCGACGACGCGCGGCGGCGGATGCTGGAGGAGATCGACATCCTGTGGCGCACGGCGCACTTGCGCTCGAGCGTCGTCGATCCGCTGGACGAGGTGCGCACCGCGATGGCGGTGTTTGACGAGACGCTGTTCAGGGTGGTGCCCGCGCTTTATCGAGGCCTCGACCATCTTCTCCTCGGCGACCAGTCGGGCGCGCGACCGCCTGCCGCTCCTGCGTTCTTGCGACTCGGCAGTTGGGTTGGCGGCGACCGCGACGGCAATCCGAACGTGACGTCGTCCATCACGAAAGAGGCGCTGGCCACCCAGTCGGCGCACGTGCTCATCGCGCTGGAGCGGGCGGCGAACCGGATCGGCCGCACGCTCACCGCGCAGCAGTCGACGACGCCGCCCAGCGCTGAACTCACGGCGGCGATCAACGACGCGGCGCCCGACCATCGCGCGCTGATCGAGGAGTTGACGTTACGGGCGCCCGGCGAGCCGCATCGGGTATACGTGCTCTACGCGGCAGCGCGCGTTCGGGCCCGTCGGCTCGGACAACCCAGCGGGTATCGGCGTCCCCACGAGTTGGTCGCCGACTTGCGGTTGGTGCAAGACTCGCTCGCCAAGGCCGGCGCGGCGCGGCTCGCTTACGGCGAGCTGCAGCATCTGATCTGGCAGGTCGAGACGTTCGGGTTCCACCTCGCGGAGCTTGAGGTGCGCCAGCACAGCGCCGTGCACGCCACCGCCCTAAAGGAGGCGCGCAGGGGCGGCGAGCTGTCGCCGATGACCGCCGAGGTGCTGGAGACCATTCGCGCGATCGCCTGGCTGCAAGACGAATACGGTGTTGACGCCTGTCGCAGGTATGTCATCAGCTTCACTCGCTCGGCCGCCGACATCGCGGCGGTGTACGAGCTGGCCGACCTGGCGACCGACGGCAACCCGCCGGTGCTCGACGTCGTCCCGTTGTTCGAGACGGAAGACGACCTCGAGCGCTGCGTCTCGGTGCTCGACGAAGCGCTCGAGTTGCCTGCGGTGCAAGCGAGATTGGCGGCGAACGGTCGGCGTCTGGAGGTCATGCTCGGCTACTCCGACTCCGCGAAGGACGTCGGACCGGTGTCGGCCACGCTCGCGCTCTACGACGCGCAGGCGGCGCTCGCGCAATGGGCGCGTCGCCACGACGTCGAGCTCACGCTGTTCCACGGTCGCGGTGGCGCGGTCGGTCGAGGTGGTGGGCCGGCGAATCGCGCGGTGCTGTCGCAGGCGCCCGGTTCCATCGACGGCCGGTTCAAGGTCACCGAGCAGGGCGAGGTCATCTTCGCGCGATACGGGCATCCGGTCATCGCCCATCGACACCTCGATCAAGTGTCTGCCGCCGTGTTGCTCGCTTCGACGCCGGCGATCGAGGAGCGCGGGCTCGAGGTCGCGGCGCGGCACCGCCCCACGTTCGACAAGGTGAGCGACGCGGCCCGCGACGCCTACCGCTCGCTTGTCCAGATCGATGGGTTCGCCGAGTTCTTCGCGGCGGTCAGCCCGTTGCCGGAGATCGGTTCGCTGCGCATCGGATCACGCCCAACCCGGCGCGCGTCGGGCGGCGGGCTCGCCGATTTGCGCGCCATCCCTTGGGTTTTCGCCTGGTCGCAGACGCGCGCGACGCTGCCCGGCTGGTTCGGGCTGGGCAGCGGATTGCAGGCGGTCGGCGACGTCGACGTGCTGCGGGCGGCGTACGAGGAGTGGCCGCTGTTCACCGCGATGCTCGACAACATCGAGATGTCATTGGCCAAGGCCGACCGCGACATCGCCGAACGCCACCTCGCGCTCGGCGGCCGTCCCGACATCGCCGACGCCATCCTCGCCGAGTTCGACCGCACGACGTCGTGGCTGCTGAAAGTGCTGCGCCAGGAGCGATTGCTTGAATCGCATCGGGTGCTCGGTCGTGCGGTGGAGCTGCGAAACCCATACGTAGACGCGTTGTCACACCTGCAGTTGCGCGCGTTGCAACGACTGCGCGCCGGGATCGCGGACGACGACGAGCACGGCCGCACGCAACGGCTGTTGCTGCTCACCGTCAACGGGGTGGCCGCCGGCTTGCAGAACACCGGCTGAGATGGCGTCGCGCTGGAGCGACCTCGAGCGCCCGCCACTCGACGCCCGCGCACTCAGTCGCGCCTTCGCGCACGATCCCTTGTGGCGGGAGATCCGCGTGGTCGACGCCACCGGTTCCACGAACGCGGACGTCGGCGCGCTGGCGCGCGAAGGCGCGGTCGAGGGCGTTGTGTTGGTGGCTGAGCACCAAACCAGCGGGCGCGGCCGGCTCGACCGGCCGTGGATCGCGCCGCCGCGCTCCGGTCTGTTCTTCTCGATGCTGCTGCGTCCTGAGGTGGAGGCGAGCCGGTGGACCTTGCTGCCGCTGCTGGTGGGCGTCGGCGTGGCGCGCGGGGTCGCCCGCGGCTGCGACGTCGCGGTCACATTGAAGTGGCCGAACGACGTGATGATCGGTGATCGGAAGCTGGGTGGGGTCTTGGCCGAGCGGGTGGACGCCGGCGCCGGCGCGCCTCCGGCGGCGGTGGTGGGGGTCGGGTTGAACGTGACGCTTCGCGAGGCCGAGTTGCCGGTGCCGGCCGCGACCTCGCTGTCGTTGGCGGGCGCCGCGGCGACCGACCGCGACACGATCTTGCGGGCGGTGTTGCGCGACATCGGCGCGGGCTACCGGGAATGGGTCGCGGCCGGTGGCGAGGGCGCGCCGGTGTTGGCCGGCTATCGCGAGCTGTGCGCCACGATCGGGCAGCGGGTGCGCGCCGACCTGCCGGGCGGCGGGGCCGTCGAGGGACTTGCGGTCGACGTCCGGGCCGACGGCGCGTTGGTGATCGAAGGGGCGGACGGGCGGCGGCCGGTGACCGCGGGCGACGTCGTCCATCTTCGAGCGCGTTGACCGCGTTGACCGCGGCGGATTAATCCGCGCGGCAGACCGCCGATTCGTGCGAGGCTAGACCCTCGTGACATCAGCGGATTTTGTGTTGCTCGCGCGCGGACTCGTCAAGGACTACCGACGAGGTCGCGCTGTCGACGGCGTCAACCTCGAGATCCGCGCGGGCGAGCGAGTCGGGTTGCTTGGCCCGAACGGCGCGGGAAAGACGACCACGTTGCTGATGTGCCTTGGCGTGGTCCGGCCTAACCAGGGCAGCGTCGAGGTGCTGGGTCACGCCATGCCGCGCGGCCGGTACGCGGCGATGGAGCAGGTCGGTTTCGTCGCCGGGTATCTGCCGTTGCCCGAGCGGATGCGGGTGCTGGAGTACTTGGTGATGTTCGCGCGGCTGTACGGGTTGAAAGACCCCAAGGCCGCCGCCCGCCGCGGGCTCGAGCGGTTCGGCGTCGGGCAGTTGGCGCGCGCGATGGGCACCGAGCTGTCGAGCGGCCAAAAAACCTTGATCGGCGTGGTGAAGGCCTCGCTGCACCGGCCGCGGCTGATGGTGCTCGACGAGCCCACCGCGTCGCTCGACCCCGAGGTGGCGCTGCGAGTGCGCAGCGGGCTGGCCGAGCTCAGCGAGTCCGACGGCACCGCCTTGCTGGTGACGAGTCACAACATGGTCGAGGTCGAGCGGCTGTGCGATCGGGTGGTGTTCTTGAGCGCCGGGCAGGTGGTCGCAGACGGCCGGGCCGACGAGATCGCGCAGCAGTTCGGTCGCGACGACCTGGAGGGCGTGTTCTTGCACCTGGCCGAGTTGCGGGACGCGAGTCGGGTGGCGTCGCCGGACGTCGCGTCGTCGGAGGTCGCGTCGTGACCGCGTCGACCCACAGCGGAGTGCCGGCGAGCCTTTGGCGCATCGCGGCGGTTGCCACCCGGCACGCCTACGTGTTGAAGCGCAGCCCGCATCGGCTGTTCGACGTCGTCATGTGGCCGGTCGTCGACACCATGCTGTTCGGCTCGATCGGCGTGTTCGCGGCGCGCAGCTCCCATGGCGCGGCGCAGGTGCCGTTGTATCTGATGGCCGGGATCGTGTTGTGGCACGTCGTGTACCAGGCGCAAATCGCGCTATCCACCGGGTTTCTCGAGGAGACCTGGTCGCGCAACCTGCTCAACCTGTTCACCACGCCGACCCGGGAGTGGGAGTACATGGCCGGCGTCGCGCTGTTCGGGCTGGTGAAACTCGTGGTCGGCGTAGGGGCGGTCGCGCTCATCGCGTGGACGGTGTACGCGTTTCACATCACCAGCCTGGGCTTCGGCCTGTTGCCGGTCGTCGCGCTGTTGATGGCGATCGGGATGGCCATCGCGCTGTTCGTGGTCGGGCTCGTGCTGCGGTTCGGCAGCGGCGCCGAGGCGCTGGCGTGGGGAATCCTTTTCGGCATCATGCCGATCTCGGGTGTCTTCTACCCGGTCAGCGCGCTACCCGGGCTGATCCAACCGATCGCGCACGCGCTGCCGACCACGCACACCTTCGTGGTCGGCCAGACGCTGGCGCGCGGCGGGCCGATGCCGTGGGACGAGTTGGGCATCGCCGCCGCCACGACGGTCGCGCTCGTCGTCCTCGCGCTGCTGTACGCCGGCTGGATGCTGCGCGTCTTCCGGGAGCGCGGTTACGTGACCCGTTACTCCTGACCGCCAGTTTCGGTGATCATCGGCGAGTTGGCCTGCGGCGGCCGCGCGCCGTGCCACCATGTGCGGCATGGGCATGAGGATGAACGACGACGAGGAGATCGTCCTCGACCTGCACCCGCATTGGAGCCAACTTGTCGTGCCGGCGCTGGTGCTCGTCGTGGTCTGCGGCCTGGGCGGTTTCGGCATCGCCGCGGCGCCCGACGGCGGCGCGCATCGCATCGTGCAGTGGATCGTGCTTGGCGTCGCGGTCGTGCTCATCGTGTGGTTCACCGTGGCGCCCTATCTGCGCTGGGTCACCACCAGGTACGTCCTCACCACCGACCGGCTGATCTTGCGCACAGGCGTCGTTGCTCGGCACGGTCGCGACGTCCCGCTCAACCGCGTCAACGACGTCTCGTTCTCCGAGAACCTGCTGGAGCGGCTCTTGCGCAGCGGCACTTTGGTGATCGAATCAGCCGGGGAACGCGGGCAGGTGACGCTTGCCAACGTCCCACACGTGGAGCACGTTCAACGCGAGCTCTACCGGATGGTTGAGGACAACCAGCGCCGGCACGCCTCTTACGGCGCCACGCCGTCGGCCGAACAAGAGTGATCATCGGACGTCGCGCGGCGGCGTAGGGTCGGCCGTATGAGCGATGTGATCACCGGTCGGCACGGCTCGGGGGCCTACGAGGTCACGATCAATCGGCCGGAGGCGCGCAACGCGATCTCCACGCGACTCGCGCTCACGTTGACCGACACCTTCCGCGCCGTCGCGCGCGATCCGCAGGTGCGCGCGGTGGTGATCTCGTCGTCCAGCGACAAGGCCTTTTGCGCAGGGGCCGATTTGAAGGAGCGGGCGGGTTTCACCGACGAAGACCTGCTCGCCCAACGGCCGGTGATCAAGTCGTTGTTCGCGTCGGTGCGCGACCTTCCGGTGCCGGCGATCGCCGCCGTGCAGGGCTTTGCCCTTGGCGGCGGCTTCGAGTTGGCGCTGTCGTGCGACCTGATCGTGGCCGACGAGACCGCGGTGTTCGGCCTGACCGAGGTGACCGTCGGGCTGGTGCCAGGCGGCGGCGGAACCCAGCTGCTGGCGCGCCGGGTCGGCGCCGGGCGGGCCGCCGACCTGATCCTCACCGGACGCAGGGTCGACGCGGGGGAGGCGTTCCGGCTGGGCATCGTTGATCGAATGGCCCCCACGGGAGACGCGCGCGGCATGGCTTTGCACGTAGCCGAGACGATCGCGGGAAACTCGCCGCTCGCGGTGCGCGCCGCGAAGCAGGCGGTGCGCGCCGCATTCGACGCCCGAAGGGGTTTCGACGTCGAGGACTCCGCTTGGCACGCGGCCGCCGTGTCGGCCGACCGGCGCGAGGGGATCGCCGCGTTCGCCGAGAAGCGGGCGCCGAACTGGACCGGTCGATGAGCGACCTGCCGAGCCGGATCAGCCTGCGTGAGGTCGGCCCACGGGACGGCCTGCAAAACGAAGAACCGGTTGCCACGCAAGCGAAAATCGAACTGGTCGACGCGCTTTCGCAGACCGGTGTGGGCCGCATCGAGGCGGTGAGCTTCGTGCATCCGCGCGCGATCCCGCAGATGGCCGACGCCGACGAAGTCTGGACCGGCATCGCGCACAACCCACGGGTGCGCTACTCGGCGCTCGTGCCCAACCTGCACGGCGCGCAGCGCGCGCTCGATCGTGGGTGTCTCGAGATCGAGATAGTGGTGTCGGCGTCTGACACTCACAACAAAGCGAATGTGAACCGGACGACAGCGGAGTCACTGGATGAGATATCTCAGGTGATCGAGCTGGCGCACGAGCGCGGCGCCGCCTGTCATGTGACCGTGTCGACGGCGTGGGGTTGCCCTTACGAGGGAGACGTGCCGGTGGAACGGGTGGTGTCGGTGGCCAACCGCGCGGTGGCCGACGGCGCCGACGGGTTGTCGTTCGGCGACACCACCGGCATGGCGACGCCCACGCGGGTCACCCGGTTGGTCGGGGAGACCCGCATGGTGCTTCCCGACGTCCCGTTGAACCTGCATTTTCACAACACCCGCGGCACCGCCCTCGCGAACGTGTTGGCCGCGTTGCAGCTCGGGGTCGCCGACTTCGACGCGAGCGTCGGCGGGCTCGGCGGCTGCCCGTACGCGCCTGGGGCGTCGGGAAATCTGGCCACCGAAGAGCTGGTGCACATGGTCGAAGACATGGGCATCGACACCGGGGTCGATCTTGACGCGTTGCTCGAGGTCGCCCGTGCCGCGGAGCGGGTCGTCGGACGCCAGCTGCCCTCCCAGGTGCTGCGCGCCGGGCCTCGCACCCGGCGCACGCCACTGCATTAGCGCGACTTCGCGGTCAGCGTTCCACGTCGCGCGACGGGGTCGGCGCCCTCTTGCGGTTCTGATCCCTCTCCGACCCGGTACAACGCGTACGGACGACGAAGCACGGGTTGCGCGACGTTGCGCACGCTGATGCCGCCGGCCGTCATCCCCTGCTCGGCGCCGGCGTGCGCGTGCCCGTGCACGTAAAGGTCGACGCCGACCGCGTCGGCCGCCTCGGCGAGCAGGTAGCTGCCGAGGAAAGGCCAGATTTCCGGCGGTTCGCCGCGCAGCGTGTCCTCGACGGGCGCGTAATGCGTCATGGCGATCCGCACGTCCGCGTCGAGTTCTTCCAACGCGTTGCGCAACGATTGCGCCGACGACTTGGCGTAGCGAGTGAACACCTTCATCTCGGGCTCGCCGAAGTCGCTCGCGCAGCGGCCGGCGAATCCGACGCCAAACCCTTTCGCCCCTGCGACGCCGACGGTCACGCCTCCGACGTCGGTGGTGAACGTCTCGCCTTCGAGGACGACGACGCCGTCGCGCTCAAGCAGTCGCCGGATCGCGTCCTGCTGGTCGCTGTGGTAGTCGTGGTTGCCCAGCACGCACACCACGGGGATGGGCAGCCCGGCGAGCTCGTCGGCCACCACCTCGGCCTCGTCGATCGTGCCGTGCCGTGTGAGATCGCCGGCGAGCAGCAACAGATTCGCTTGGGTCGCGGCCTCGTCCAGAGCCGGGCGCAGGTGGCCCGCCAGGTCGCGGTCGAGGTGGATGTCGCCCACCGCCGCCACGCAGGTCATCTGATTCGCTCCTCGGTCGCGACGGAGCCGCGGTCGACGGGGTCCTCGACCTGGATCTCGTTCACAATCTCGTGGCCCGGCGCGTGTTCCGCGGCGACTTCGCCCGCCGCCTGTTTGCGGTTTGCGGTCGACACGGTCCCGCGCAAGAAAACCCGGCCGGCGCGCACCGCGACGGTGACGCCCAATTCGGCCGTGCGCTCGTCGCCCGCTATCGCGCCCTCGATTTGCTTCGCCAGATAGACGTCGACGCCCGGGTTCACGCCGCGGTCCATGGCCGCTCCTCGCTCGCGTCGTCCGCTATGCCAAGCAGTCGCACCAGCCACAAAAAGGCCTTGGCGTAAGGGGATTCCTCGCAGGCGCCGCGCACGATGCCCCAATCGATCTGCTCGCGCAGCACGCGCACCATCAGTAGTGAGGGACCGAAGTCGCAGTTGTGCGCGGAAAACGACAGCAGCTTGGCGACCACGAGGTCGCTGGCGTCGAGCACCGGCGTCTCGACCGCGGCGACCGACATCGTCTCGGAGCGGCCGATCATCGCGTCGTCCACGACGTTTTCGTAAAAGCGAAAGATCAGATCGACGAGGCAGTCGCCGTCGTAGACCTTGACCAGCCAGCCTTCGGGCGGCCGTTCGGTGCGCAGGCCGGCTTCGCTTGCCGCAGCCAGCGCCTTCGTGACGTCCTCGACGTGCACGACGAAGTCGACGTCATGCTCACCCGGCGGGCCGCCGCGCGCGTACACCGCGGCGCTGCCGGCCAGCGCGAACCGGACACCCGCCTCGCGCAACACCGTGGCCACTTTCTTGAGCGACTCCAGCAAGTCGCTCGGCTGCGTGCCGGTCACGCGTGTGTCGTGCCCCTGTGGCGCGAGGGGAAAACCGTCACGAGGTGGCGACGATCACCAACCTGCCGTGCGCGGTGCCGACGTACGCGTGGCCGTCGTCGCCGAGCGCGGGCGTGGCGAACCGCGTCGTCGAGTCACCGAGCGACACCTTCGCCTTCGTGGCGCCAGAGGCGGCGTCGAGCGCGTGGAGCGTTCCTGATTCTGCGTCGACGGACAGCACCGCGCCGCCTCCGACGACCGGTGACCCTGCGGGTTTCGCCTGCCACAACGGCGTCATCGTGGCGCCGTTGACGCGCAGCGCCCGAATGCCGTTGGCGCACGGCACGTAGACGGTGTTGTCCGCGTACGCCGCGCCGCCGAACGCCTTGCACAGCGCGATGCTGGGGACGTCGCCGCCGATGCCGCCCAGGTTTCCCTGTCGCAACAGGTATGCGTTGCCGGCCTTGCCCGCGACGAAGACTTGCGCGCCCGGCAGCAGCACTGGGCCGGTGGTTCCTAGGTCGAGGTCGCGGGCGTTTTCCTGCGCCCATGTCGAAGGTGCGAAAAACGAGACCGGCTTGAGGTTTTGATCGAACTCGATGACGGAGTCGCTCATGTCGTACTCGGCCTTGGGGTTGGTCTGCGCACCGTTGCCGACGGACACGAATATGTGACCGCTGGAGTTGGCGGCCGGCCCCGCAGGCGTCCAGATGCCGGCCTCGCGGCTGCTCGGAACCCGGTAGATCGAGGGGCTGCCCTGACCGGTCGTCGGCACACTCATGACGTAGCCGTGATATGGCCCGCAGTCGCCGAACAGGCCGCCGTACGCCACCCACACCCGGCCGCCGGAGACGAGCAACGCCGACCGCTGCTGCTGCACCTCGGGATGCGAGCCAGGCGGGTCGACCAGTTTGCTCCAGACCACCTTGCCGGTGCTGGCGTCGACCGCCACCAACTCGTGGTGGCGTCCGGTCAGGAAAGCGACGGCGAAGATCAGCCCGGACGACGGGTCGTACGCGGGCGAGCCGGTGATGCCGCTGGGGTCGATGTTGCCGCACGGAAGCGACTCGCCGTCGACCGGCGCGCCGACGTGCCGCTGCCACACGACGGTTCCGTCGTCGCGTAGCGCGTAGATCGAGTTGTTCTCGGTGGCGGCGACGATGAGCGGGCCTTGCGCGTCGCGCAGCACCAGCGGACTCGCGTAAATCGCGCCGTCCAGCTTGGCCGACGCGACGACCGTCAGCTTCGTGACCGGCTTGGCGTTCGCCGCCGCGCCGGTGCGGGCCGCGTCGTGGTGATAGGTCGGCCAGACCGCCGCTGGGGGCGCCGCCGACGAGGTCGCGGGCGAACTGACGGCGGGGGCGCTCGCGCTGCTCGGAGGCGCGCCGCCGCTCGCGGCCGGCGTCGCGGTGGACGTCGGCGGCCCGCTCGACGCCTGGCTTTGGCGGCCGGACGACGTGCAGGCGGCCACCGCGGCCGCCATCACGATGACCAGCGTGGCTGCCAGGGTGATCGCCGCCGCCGTCGATCGCCGGATCATGCCGCCGGCCGTCTGCGTTCGATGTGACAACGTGTCCCCATGAGCTACCGAATCTGCTTCGTCTGCATGGGCAACATCTGCCGCTCGCCCATGGCCGAGGTGGTCATGCGATCGATGGTGCGCGATGCGGGCCTCGAAGACCAGATCGAGTTGTCGAGCGCGGGCACGGGAGGATGGCACGTCGGCGACCATGCCGACGAGCGAGCCCGCGCGACACTCGCCAGCAGGGGGTACGACGGTGAGTCGCACCGGGCGCGGCAGTTCGCCGCGCGTTGGTTTGACGACAACGACCTGGTCCTCGCCGTCGACGAGGCGACGTACTCGAGGTTGCGGTCCCTCGACCCAAACCAGAGCTCGGAGAAACTGCGGCTGCTGCGGGAGTTCGACCCACTCGCCGACGGCGACCGCGATGTGCCTGACCCCTATTACGGAGGCCAGCGCGGATTCGAGAACGTGCTCGACATGGTTGAGCGCTCCTGCCGCGGGCTGATCGAGCACCTGCGAACACAAGTGCTGGCGTGAGGATCGCTGACGTTGAGGTGGCGGCCGCCCAGCCGGTGCACGGCGGCGACATTTGCCGCGCCTGGCGCGGCACGTCGTCCGGCCAACCGGTGTTCGCGAAGGTGCTGGATGACGCGCCGCCGGGGCTGTTCGCCGCGGAGGTTCGCGGGCTGGAACTGCTGCGCGTCGACGGCGGGCCGCCGATCCCCCAGGTGATCGCGGCGTCGGACGACGGCTTGGTGCTGCGGTGGGTCGAGCCCGCGCCGCCCTCCCTCGCGGTGGCGCGAGATTTTGGACGACGGCTCGCCGCGATGCACACCGCGTGGTTGCCGTCGTTCGGGCTGGACGACGACGGCTTCATCGGCCCGCTGCCGCTGCCGAACACCACTGCGCCGTCGTGGCCGCAGTTCTACGTCGAGCGCCGGATCCGGCCGTTCATGCCTGCGTTGTCAGCCGCTGAACGCGATGCGGTCGAGCGCGTTTGCTCGCGCGTCGAGCAGATCGCCGGGCCTGCCGAGCCGCCGGCTCGGATCCATGGCGATCTGTGGTCGGGCAACGTGTTGTGGGCGCGTTCGGCGGCTTGGCTGGTTGACGCGTCGAGCGCCCACGGCGGGCATCGCGAGACCGACCTCGCCATGCTGGCGCTGTTCGGCGCGCCCCACCTCGACGAGATTCTCGCTGGGTATGAGGAAGTCGCGCCGTTAGCCGACGGCTGGCGCGACCGCGTCGCGTTGCATCAGCTGCATCCGCTGCTCGTGCACGCCAGCCTGTTCGGCGGCGGGTACGGTTCGCGCGCGGCCGCGGCGGCGCGTTCGCTGGTGCGCTGATTGTCAGGCTCGCCACAGCGCCAGCGCGGTGCGGGTGCCCGGCGGTACCTCGGTGAATCCGGCGTCGCGCACCACGACCCGGGCGGACGACGCGAGGCGGCCCCACGTGGCGGCGTCCGGATAACTGACCCGCACCTGGAAGCCGGCGTCGCGCCAGCACGACAGCTCGTCGTCCGAGATTGCGAAGTAGGCGAGTTGCGCGGCGTGCGCGGTCTGCACCGCCGCCTTGAGCGGCGACATCGTCACGTGCGGCGTGAGCGCGACCGGCAGCTCGCCCGGCTTGGGCGGCGTCGGTGTGCCGGGGGAGAGCTCTAGCCCGGCGACCTGCAGCTTGGCGACTTGCGGTGGCACCGCGTCGGTCGGGGTGGGCAGCAGCGCCCGAACCTGCGCGCCGTCATGGTCGACGGTGACGCCGGGCAACTCGCTGACGGCCGTCCAGCGGGAGCCGCGGGCGCGCCGGGCCACCTTGCGGATCCGACCGTCCAACCACCGCTGCAGCGGCGGCGCCCATTCGCCGTCGGTCGATCGAGGGTCGGCAAGCAGTTGGACGACGGCGGTCGCGGTCGCTTCGGCCACCGCGACCGCCGTCGGCTCCGCGCCCTTCTCGACTCGGACGACGATCGGCAGCGCCCACGGCGCCTCGCCCGGCGGGTCGCGGTATGCCAAGACGGAGGTCGGATCAGCTTCGGTCACCTGGCCCATGTTGCCGAATCGCGTTAGCGCCGCCGCGCGCAGGTTGGCGATACATTCGCCGGGTGAGCGAATCAGCCGAACCTGCGGCCTCGCAGCCGACGCACGCCGCGAAAATCGCCCAGCTGCGCGACGACGTCGAGGGCGGCGGGCCGGCGCGCTATCACGAGGCGAACGCGGCGAAGGGGAAGCTGTTCGCTCGCGAGCGGGTGCGGTTGCTCGTCGACGAGGGCTCGTTCACCGAGGACGGCGCGTTCGCCAACGCGCTCGCCGGCGACCTGCCCGCCGACGGCGTCGTCACCGGCGTCGCGACCATCGACGCGCGTCCGGTCGCCATCCTGGCGAACGACTCGACGGTCAAGGCTGGCTCCTGGGGAGCCCGCACCGTCGAGAAGATGATCCGGATCCTCGAATTCGCCTACCGCACAGGCATTCCGATGGTCTACCTGGTCGATTCCGCGGGCGCGCGCATCACCGACCAGGTGGCGATGTTTCCCGGACGGCGTGGGGCCGGGCACCTGTTTCACCAGCAGGTGCGGGCAAGCGGCTCGATTCCACAGGTTTGCGCGTTGTTCGGCCCGAGCGCCGCTGGGGGCGCCTACATCCCGGCGTTTTGCGACATCGTCGTCATGGTCGAGGGCAACGCGTCGATGTACCTCGGCTCTGACCGCATGGTCGAGATGGTCACCGGCGAGAAGACCACGCTCGAGGCCATGGGCGGCGCGCGGGTGCACTGCGCGCAGTCCGGCGTCGGCCACGTGCTCGTGCACAACGAGAGGGACGCGCTCGACGTCGTCCGGCGTTACTTGTCGTATCTGCCGTCGAATTGGCAGGGGGATCCGCCGGCGAGTGAGGCGCGGCCGGCTGAATCGGTGGATCTGCGGGCGCTGGTTCCGGAGAGCGAACGGGTCGCGTTCGACATGAAGCGCTTTGTGCGCGGGCTCGTCGACGCCGACAGTTTCTTTGAGATTCACGCGCTATGGGCGCGCGAGGTGGTCGTTGGGTTTGCGCGGCTCGACGGGCGCCCAGTGGGGTTGGTCGCGAACAACCCGATGCACAAGGGCGGCGTGCTGTTCGTCGACTCCGCCGACAAGGCGACGCGGTTCGTTCAGTTGTGCGACGCGTTCAACGTGCCACTGGTCTTTCTCGCGGACGTGCCTGGCTTTATGGTCGGCACGGCCGTCGAGAAACAAGGAATCATCCGGCATGGCGCCAAGTTGATCAGCGCGGTGTCTGAGGCGACCGTGCCGAAGTTCTGCGTCGTGGTCAGAAAGGCTTATGGGGCAGGGCTTTACGCGATGGCCGGGCCCGGCTTCGAGCCCGACGCCACGCTGGCGCTGCCGACCGCGAAAATCGCAGTCATGGGCGCCGAGGCGGCCGTCAACGCGGTGCACGCCAAGCGGCTCGCCGCGATCTCGGACGACGACGAGCGGGCGGCCACCATCTCGCGGTTGCGCGCCGAGTACGACGAGGACATCGATGTGGTGCGGCTCGCCTCGGAGTTGGTGGTCGACGACATCGTTGAGCCGGAGGATCTGCGCTCCTCGTTGATTCGGCGGATCGCCGTGGCGCGCACCAAGGACCGCAGCTTTTCGCGTCGGCGGCACGGCGTGACGCCGGTGTAGCGGTGTGGCTGGTCCCGCCCCGCTTGCTGTTCTGAGTCGGATTGCGACTCAAAGCTGGTG
>DASVDW010000101.1:0-37704 GCA_036380925.1 Acidothermaceae bacterium | reverse complement strand
GACGGCTGGCAGGAGCGTGAGCCCGGCGCGCAAGGCGCTGTCGCCGAGACCGTCTTGCAGATGCAGCGCCAGGCTGAACAGGAACCCGCCGTAGCCGACCATGCCCACGGTAAGCGCGGCCAGCGCGGCCGGCATGCCGCGTGCCCGCAGCACGTCGAGGTTCAGCAGCGGGTGACCGCCGCTCGCCGCGACCCGGCGCTCCAGCCGGACGAACCACATCAGCCCGAGCACGCCCCCCGCGAGACTCACCCACGTCCAGGCCGGCCAGCCCTCCTCGTGGCCGAGCACCAGCGGAAGCACCACAAGCAACACGGACGACGCGACGACGGCGAGCCCTTGCAGGTCGAGTCGGCGCCGTGACGTGCCCACGTCGTCCGCGGTTTGCCGGACGAAGCGTGGGACGAGAACGGCCAGCACCGCGCCGATCGGCACGTTGACCAAGAAGACCGACCGCCAGGTCAAGCCGAACACGTTCGACGTCACCAGCAAGCCACCGCCCACCTGCCCGAC
Organism: Acidothermaceae bacterium; assembly: GCA_036380925.1. Classification (GTDB taxonomy): domain Bacteria; phylum Actinomycetota; class Actinomycetes; order Acidothermales; family Acidothermaceae; genus JAICLV01. Next base: position 37,194 of record DASVDW010000101.1, on the reverse strand, counting down.
CGCCGAGCCCAACGCGAGGGTGGCCGTGTAAAGGCCGAGGGCGCGCAGCCTTGCCGAGCCGGTGAATTGGCGCTGAATGACGCTGAACAACTGCGGGACCATCGCCGCCGCGCCCGCGCCTTGCACGAATCGCGCCGCGATGAGCAACCCGACGTTGGGCGCGACCCCGCAAATCAAGGACGACGTGGTGAAGGTGATCAGCCCGACTTGGAAGAGCGCCTTCGGCCCGCGCATGTCGCCGAGCCGCGCGCCGGTGATGAGCAGCATGGCGTAGGAGATCGTGTAGCCGGAGACCACCAGCTGGAGCGCCGCGCCAGACGCGTGCAAATCGGATTGCATGGTCGGCAGCGCGACGTTGACGATGGTGACGTCGACTAGGGCCATGAACTGGCCGACCATCATCAGCGCCAGAGTGATCCAGCGCTGCCGGTCGCTAGGCGACATTGTCCGGACGACGGTGCGAGGTTGCGTGGTGGTGGTCATGATTCGAGACTGCGATGGCTCGCACACTGTTACTAAGAGCCTGTGCATCCTGGTATTGACGCCACCTGGCAAGCGCGCGAGTGAGCGCCGATGATGGTCGACATGGTGGCCGAACCGGCGATTGAGCTCCGCGCGGCGTCCGCCCGGCCAAGTGCCGCGCGCCGCGACGAGCTCGCGGCGTTCTTGCGCACCCGCCGGGCCCGGTTGTCACCGGCCGACGTCGGGTTGCCGCCCGGTCTGCGGCGTCGCACCGCGGGCCTTCGCCGCGAGGAGGTCGCACAACTGGCCGGCGTTGGCGTCACCTGGTACACCTGGCTCGAACAGGGCCGGCCGATCAACGCGAGCGTCCAGGTGCTCAGCGCGATCTCTCGCACGCTGCAACTCGACAACGCCGAGCACGACCACCTGCTGCGACTGGCCGGGATGCACATCTTCCCGACCCAGGAAGAACGCGCGACGGTGCCCGCCGAGGTGTTGGAGGTGCTCAACTCGCTTTCGCCGCTGCCGGCGATACTGGTCAACGCGCGCTACGACATCCTCGCGCAAAACGAGCCGTACCAAGCATTGCTGCGCGATTGGCACACCCAACCGTGCGAACGACGCAACGTGTTGTGGTGCTGTTTCACCGAGCCCGAGGTGCGCCGGCACTACCTGAACTTCGATGCCGAGGCGCCCCGCATCGTCGCGACATTCCGCTCGGCGTACGCGCAGCACGTCGGTGAGCCGGTGTGGCAGCGGTTCATCGCCTGCCTGTCGGCGCGCAGCCCTGACTTCAGCCGGCTATGGGAGCGCCACGACGTCGCTCAACCGGGTCAGCAGCAGAAGGTCTTTTGGCACGACGTCGCGGGCGAGTTGCGGATGATGTCGACGAGCCTTGCCGTCTCCGGCCTGCCTGAACATCGCATCATCGTCTGCACGCCCGCCGACGACGACACCCGCGCACGTCTGGCCCTCATTCACCAATGATTCGCCGACGCGTCGGGCTGCTTGGCAAAGCCGGCGTCCACCTCAACGCAACGCCGTCGGTGGAGACGAGGGGAATCGAACCCCTAACCCCCGCCTTGCAAAGGCGGTGCTCTGCCAATTGAGCTACGTCCCCGGGGTATCGCAATCGGGCCTCTGACCTGCGGTTTTCCACTTCGGACCGTGTCGCCGGAGGATCGTGATCCGTCGCGCAACGCCCATCCTCCCACACGTTCGCGCACGAGGTTTCTGGGCAGTTTCTGGGCAACCGTCGTCCGGGAAATAGCCGCTCGTGGGCTCGAGACGCTCCGCGGCTGGCGGTCTCGGCGACGTGCCATGCTCGACGAGTGAGCAATCACGCGCATCGACGGCGCGGGTCGAATCTCGCGAAGCCGGCGCACCCACCCGGGCCGGTGCGCCGTGCGCTGCGGTTTCTCGGCTGGTTCCTCGGTCCGGCGCAAGGCGCCGACAGGTTCCCGCGGCGCGGGTCGGCGACCGCGCGGATGAACGCACGCGTGCGAGCCGGTTACTTTCGTTCGCGCGGACGGCGCTGACCTACTCGCGCGGACTGCGGAGCTCAGCCGCCCGCAGCTCAGCTGCCGACGACGGTGTCAGCCGGCTCGGCGCTGGTGGCCTCGATCCACAAGTCCTCCTCCGCCTGCGCCGCCTGCCAGCGACGATAGGCGAAGAACCCGCCGACAGCGGCGAGCGCGAGCAAGATGAGCTTCTTCATCGACCTTCACCTACCTGGACTTTCGTCGACCTCGGTGGGCCTGGGAGGACTTGAACCTCCGGCCTCATCCTTATCAGGGATGCGCTCTAACCGACTGAGCTACAGGCCCGAGCGTGCCTAGCGAGGGTACCTGATCGGCGCGTGCCCGCCCAACTCACGGGTTGCCGGGGCGGGGATCCGCGGCCGCGACAAGCTCAGGGGTCGCTGAGGGTCACCTCGACGCCCCCGACCAGGTCGGAGATCAGGTTGTAGATGGCCGCCGCCAAGGTGGCGAGCGCGGTCATCAACACCACGTTGATCGCGCCGACGATCGCCACGATGCCGATGATCCGGCTGCCGGTCAGCGGGTTGCGCAGCGACTCGCTCGAGGTGGTCGGGGCCACCGAGTTCACCAGGCTGTTGATCTGGTCCCACACGCCCATCTGACCGAGCACCGCGTAGATGATCGCGGTCGCGATCACCAAGACGACGAGCATCACGAGCGTCACCACGAAGGTGACCTTCATGACGGTCCACGGGTCGACGTGCTTCACGACCAGACGGGCCCGTCGCGACCCGCGCTTCACCGCCGCCACCCGCACCGGCGCCCGCGCCTCCTCGACGACCGTGCCGGCGCCGAGCGAACCCGCGGCAGCCGAGGCCACCGACCTCGACGGTTCGGGTGGCGGGACCGTTGGCGGACGGCGAGAGCCGGGCCGGGTGGGATCGCTCACGAATCTCCCTGTTCCGGGTCGGCGGCAGAGTCATCGGCGGCAGAGTCGTCTTGCGCTTCAGCGACACTACCGCTGTCGTGCGGCTCATTGTCGCCGGTTGGGCCGCCGCCCGCAGGCTGCCCCGCCGATCCCTCGGCGAGGTCGGCGTCGATCAAGCCCGCGGCCTCGGCGTCGTCGATCTCATCGACGCCGGACGCCGACTCGGCGTTTCGCGTGACGCCGACAACCGCGTCGCCGTCTGCCAAGTTGATCAACCGAACGCCCATCGTCGCGCGGGACGTAGGCCGCACCTCGTCAGCGTGGGTGCGGATGACGCCTCCGCTCGAGGTGATGGCGAAGACCTCGTCGCTGGCGTCGACCATCAGCGCTCCCACCAGGCCGCCGCGATCGTCGGTGAGCTTCGCGGTCAGCACGCCTTGGCCACCGCGCCCCTGCACCGGGTACTCCTCGATCGCCGTCCGCTTCGCATAGCCACCGTCAGTGGCCGTGAACACGAACGCGTCCGGCCGCACGACCATCATCGCGAGCAGTTCGTCTCCGGCCTTGAAGCGCATGCCGATCACACCGGACGTCGCGCGGCCCATCGGCCGCAACGCGTCGTCGTCCGCCCTGAATCGGATCGACTGGCCCTTGTGGCTCACCAGCAGCAGGTCGTCGTCGGGCGACACGAGACGCGCTGAGATGACCGCGTCGCCCTCGCGCAGGTTGATCGCGATAACTCCGCCTGAGCGGTTGGAGTCGAAGTCATGCAGCGCGGACTTCTTCACCAAACCGTCCCGCGTGGCCAGCACCAAGTACGGGGCGACGTCGTAGTCCTTCAGCGCCAGCACCTGCGCGATGTTCTCATCCGGTTGGAATGCGAGCAGGTTGGCGACGTGCTGACCGCGAGCGCTACGAGCGGTCTCGGGCAACTCGTAAGCCTTCGCGCGGTACACCCGGCCCTTGTCGGTGAAGAACAGCACCCAATGATGCGTCGTCGTGACGAAGAAGTGCTCGACGACGTCGTCCTGGCGAAGTTGCGCGCCGATGACGCCCTTACCGCCACGGCGCTGCGCGCGATACAAGTCGAGTTTCGTGCGTTTCGCGTAGCCGCCGTTGGTGATGGTGACGACGACCGGCTCTTCGGCGATCAGGTCTTCCATGCTGACCTCGCCGTCGAACGGCACGATGACACTGCGCCGTTCGTCGCCGTGCTTCTCCACGATTCCGGCCAGCTCTTCGCTGACGATCGTGCGCTGCCGCGACTCGCTCGCCAAAATCGCGTTGTAGTCGGCGATTTCGGCTTCGAGCTTGGCGAGGTCGTCGATGATTTTCTGTCGCTCGAGGGCGGCCAGCTTGCGCAGCTGCATGTCGAGGATCGCGGTGGCTTGCACCTCGTCGACGTCGAGCAACTCCATCAACCCGCTGCGCGCCGCCTCAGCAGAGGCAGAACCACGGATCAGTGCGATGACGGCGTCGAGCTGGTCGAGCGCCTTCACCAACCCGCGGGCGACATGCGCGAGCCGCTCGGCCTCCGCGAGCAGGTAGCGAGTGCGGCGGACAACGACCTCGATCTGGTGGGTCACCCAGTGCCGGATGAAACCGTCCAGCGACAGCGTGCGCGGCACGTTGTCGACCAGCGCGACCATGTTGCAGCCGAAGGTGTCTTGCAGCTGCGTTTGCTTGTACAGGTTGGCGATGACCACCTTGGCGACTGCGTCGCGCTTGAGCACGATGACGAGCCGCTGGCCGGTGCGCGACGAGGAGTCGTCGCGAATGTCGGCGATGCCGGCGAGCTTGCCATCGTTGACCAGTTCGGCGATGCGTAGCGCGAGGTTGTCGGGGTTCACCTGATACGGCAGCTGCGTGATGACGAGCAGTTGTCGACCGCGGTTGTCTTCCTCCACGTCGATGACCGCGCGCATCGTGATCGAGCCGCGGCCGGTGCGATAGGCCTCTTCGATGCCGCGCCGGCCGACGATGTAAGCGCCCGTCGGAAAGTCCGGGCCTTTGATGCGCTCCATCAGCGCTTCAAGCAGCTCCTCGCGGGTGGCCTCGGGGTGATCGAGCGCCCACTGCGCGCCTTGGGCAACTTCGCGCAAGTTGTGCGGCGGAATGTTGGTGGCCATGCCCACCGCGATGCCTGCCGATCCGTTGACCAGCAGGTTCGGGAAGCGACTCGGCAAGATGAGCGGCTCGTTTGTCTTGCCGTCGTAGTTCGGCGTGAAGTCGACGGTGTCCTTGTCGATGTCGCGCACCATCTCCATGGCGAGCTGCGCCATGCGGCACTCGGTGTAGCGCATCGCCGCCGGCGGGTCGTTGCCGGGAGAGCCGAAGTTGCCCTGGCTGTCGATGAGCGGATAGCGAAGCGACCAAGGCTGGGCCAACCGCACCAACGCGTCGTATATCGCGCTGTCGCCGTGCGGGTGGTACTGACCCATGACGTCGCCGACGATGCGCGCGCATTTGTTGTAGCCGCGGTCGGGACGGTAGCCGCCGTCGTACATCGCGTACAGCACCCGCCGGTGCACCGGCTTCAAGCCGTCGCGGACGTCGGGCAGCGCGCGTCCGACGATGACGCTCATGGCGTAGTCGAGGTAGCTGCGTTGCATCTCGCCTTGCAGGTCGACCGGCTCGATCCGGCCACCCTCGGGCGGGAGTGTGGTGTCCTGGCTCACTCGGATTTCCTCCAAGACAGGCGATGTCGCCTGTCGACAGGTGGGCGACTTAGATGTCGAGGAAGCGAACGTCCTTCGCGTTGCGCTGGATGAACGAGCGGCGCTGTTCGACGTCCTCGCCCATCAAAATGCTGAATGTCTTGTCGGCTCGCGCGGCGTCGTCGAGGTTGACCTGCAGCATGATGCGCTGAGCGGGGTCCATCGTCGTGGACCACAACTCCTCAGCGTTCATCTCGCCGAGACCCTTGTAGCGCTGGATGCCGTCCTTCGGCATCTTGCGGCCGGCCTCGCGACCCGCGGCGACCAACGCGTCGCGCTCACGGTCGGAGTAGGCGAACTCGTGGGCGCCGCTGCTCCACTTCAGCCGGTACAACGGCGACTGCGCGAGGTAGACGTGGCCCGCCTCAACCAGCGGCTTCATGAACCGGAACAGCAAGGTCAGCAGCAGGGTGCGGATGTGCTGGCCGTCGACGTCGGCGTCGGCCATCAGCACAATCTTGTGGTAGCGCAGCTTCTCGATGTCGAAGTCGTCATGCACACCGGTGCCCAGCGCGGAGATGACCGCCTGCACCTCGTTGTTCTGCAGAACGCGGTCGATGCGCGCCCGCTCGACGTTCAAAATTTTGCCGCGGATAGGCAAAATCGCCTGCGTGCGCGGGTCGCGACCCTGCCGCGCCGAGCCTCCGGCCGAGTCGCCCTCGACGATGAACAGCTCGCATTCCTCGGGGTGCGAGCTCTGGCAGTCGATGAGCTTTCCGGGCAGCCCACCGCCGCCCAGCAATCCCTTGCGGTTGCGCGCGAGGTCGCGCGCCTTGCGCGCGGCGACGCGGGCGGAGGCCGCCTGAATTCCTTTACGGACAATGTCCTTGCCCTCGGAGGGGTTCTTCTCGAACCACTCACCGAGCTTGTCGTTGCACACCGTTTGCACGAACGACTTCGCCTCGGTGTTGCCCAGCTTCGTCTTGGTCTGGCCTTCAAACTGCGGCTCGGTGAGCTTCACCGAGACGATCGCGGTGAGTCCTTCGCGAACGTCCTCTCCAGAAAGCCGGTCCTCCCTTTTCTTTATGAGGTTCCAGTCCTCGCCGAACTTGTTGACCAGATAGGTCAGCGCCGCTCGGAACCCCTCTTCGTGGGTGCCGCCCTCGTGGGTGTTGATGGTGTTGGCGAAAGTGTGCACCGACTCGGTGTAGCCGGTGTTCCACTGCATCGCGATCTCCAGGCTCATACCGCTGGTGGGGTCATGCGACTCGATCGCGATGATGCTGCGATGCGCGGGCTCCTTCGCCGCGTTGAGGTGCTCGACGTAGTCGATGAGGCCGCCGTCGTAGCGGTACACGACCTCCGACGGGTCGGCGCCGACCGCGGGCTTTTCGTCGTCCTCTGTTGGCGTGTGCCGCGCCGGCCGCTCGTCCGACAGCGACAAGGTGAGGCCCTTGTTGAGAAAGGCCATCTCGCGAAAACGGTCGGACAGCGTCTCGAAGCTGTACTCGGTGGTCTCGAAAATCTCCGAGCTGGCCCAAAAAGTGATGGTGGTGCCGGTCTCGGAGGTCGGCTCGCCCCGCTCGAGCGGGCCGGTCGGCGCACCGTACTCGTAGCTCTGCCGCCACACGTAGCCGTCGCGTTTGATCTCGGCGTCGAGCCGACTCGACAACGCGTTCACGACGGAGACGCCGACGCCGTGCAGGCCGCCGGAGACCTTGTAGCCGCCACCGCCGAACTTGCCGCCGGCGTGCAAGACGGTCAGCACCACCTCCACCGCCGGTTTCTTCTCGACGGGATGCTCGTCGACCGGGATCCCCCGGCCGTTGTCGATCACCCGGACCCCACCGTCGGCCAACAGGTCGACCTTGATCGTGTCGCAGTACCCGGCCAGCGCTTCGTCCACGGCGTTGTCGACGACCTCGTAGACGAGGTGGTGCAGGCCGCGCTCGCCCGTCGAGCCGATGTACATGCCGGGTCGCTTGCGAACGGCCTCCAGACCCTCGAGCACCTGGATCGACTCGGCGTTGTAGCTGGTGGGCGAGGCGCCGTTGGTTGAGCTGTCAGAGGTGGGAACGAGATCTTCGGTCGCGGTCGCGACGGACTCGTGGGTCACGGGTGCGGTTGCCTCCTGCCGGTCTCCACCGCACCCGGGGTGGGCACATGTGGTCTGGCTGTGATTCGCGTACGTTTGCGCACAGCGCCGCTGGATGTGAGGAAGGACTTCCAGTGTACCTGGCAGGCGACAAGAACCGGCTCGCCGCGGCCCCTAGCTGTGGATTTGCGCGCCTATCGCGGACCCTTATGACTCCCCATACCTAAGCGCAAGTCTCGACCGCCCACGAGCCGCCGTCCGGGTTGATCACGTTAAGGACGTCTACCTGCCCCAGGACAGGCCTGTGGAGGTGCCGAGGGACCCGTACACGTCCAAAACGTGATCAACCGGAGGCAACCGGAAGGGGCCCGCGAGGGCGGCGCGCGGGTTAGCCGTAGGTGTCGCGCGGTCCCGGTCCGCGGACCCGAAGCGGCCCGCGCCGCCAGTCCGGCCCCGCCGGCCCGCGCACCTCGACCCGCCGCACGATCCCCTTGCCCACGACCTCGTCGAGTCGGCCGTGCAGTTTCGGCGCCAGCAGCCTGATCTCGGTGGCCCACGCGGTCGACTCAGCGACAAGGGTCAGCACGCCGTCGTGGAACTTCTCCGGCCGGCAGTGCGCGGCAAGGTCCGGGCCGGCGATCTCCGGCCAGCGCTCGGTGACGCCCGCCACCGCGGCCGGGACGTCCCAGCCGCGCTCGGCCAGCAACCGTCCGAGCGTCTCGCCGAGCGGTTCGGGTTCCCCGGGGTCGCGACGACGCGCCGAGGACGTCGAACCGGACGACGAGCCGCGGCGACGACGAGCCGGCGCCGCGCCTTTGGCCCGCGCCTCTTCGCGCGCGCGGGCCAGCGCCGCCCTGGCCAGGTCGACACCCGACAGCGGTCGGGTCGGCGGTGCGGCGTCGGGTTCGGCGCCCGCGCCGTCCGAGGACGGCTCATCGGACACGGCGCACCTGCCCACCCATGACGTCGACGCGTGCGCCGGCGAGTTCCTCGGGCACGTCGGCCGCGACAGCGGCCGTGATCAGCACCTGCTCGGCGGGCGCCACCAAGGAGGCCAGCCGCTCACGGCGGTCCGCGTCGAGCTCGGCGAACACGTCGTCCAGGATCAACACCGGCTCGCCGCCGTCCGCGCACAACAGGTCGTACGCCGCCAGCCGCAGCGCCAGGGCAAGTGACCACGACTCCCCGTGGCTGGCGTAGCCGCGCGCTGGCAAGTCGTTGATCCGCAACATCAGCTCGTCGCGGTGCGGACCGATCAACGTGACACCGCGCTCGAGCTCGTCCGCCCGCGCCGCCGCGAGCGCCGCCTGCAGCGCGGCGCCGAGCACGTCGCGGTTGGGTTGCAGCGCGACGTCCGGCCCGAGCGAGCTCAGGTAGTCCACACCGGTGGACGTCGTGCCGCGCGCGACCGCGGCGTACGCCTTGTCGACCAGCGGGCGCAGCGCGTCGACCAACTCGAGGCGCGCGGCCAACAGCTCGGCCCCGGCCTGAGAAAGGTGCGCGTCCCAGACGTCGAGCGTGCGCAGGTCGGCGCCACCGCCACGGCGGGCGACCGCCGCGGTCTTCAGCAACGCGTTGCGTTGCTTGAGCACCCGCTCGTAGTCGGATCGCGCGGCCGCGAGCCGCGGAGCGCGTGCCACCAGCACGTCGTCGAGGAAACGCCGGCGCTCACCAGGGTCGCCCTTCACCAACGACAGGTCTTCGGGCGCGAACAAAACCGTGCGCAAGACGCCGAGGACCTCGCGCGGGCGGCCCACCGGACTCTTGTTGAGCCGGGCTCGATTGGCCTTCCCGGGGTTGATCTCGATCTCGACCAGCATTGACCTGGAGTCGCGGACCACCCGCCCGCGGACGACCGCGTGCTGGGCGCCCATGCGAACCAGCGCGGTGTCGTTCGCCACCCGGTGGCTGCCCAACGTGGCGAGGTAGCCGATCGCCTCGACCAGATTGGTCTTGCCCTGCCCGTTCGGGCCGACCAACGCCGTGACGCCCGGCTCGAGCGCCAACTCGACCGACTCATATGACCGGAAGTCGGTCAGTGACAGGTGCGCGATGTGCACGGCCGTTGCGAAGGACGGACGGCGCGGCGCTAGCCGCTGTGCTCGGTGGCGCCGGACGTCGCCCCGGCGCCCTCGCCGGTCTGCGCGCCCGCGGCGGTCTCGGGGAGGATCGCGTGGCCGCCGAACTGGTTGCGCAGCGACGCGACCACCTTCATCGCAGGGGAGTCGTCTTGTCGAGACGCGAACCGGGCGAACAGCGAGGCGGTGATCACCGGCATCGGAACCGCGTGGTCGATGGCCGCCTCGATGGTCCAGCGGCCCTCGCCTGAGTCCTCGGCCCAGCCGCGCACCTTGTCGAGTTTGGGATCGGCCGACAGCGCGGCGTCGAGCAAGTCGAGCAACCACGATCGGATGACGGTGCCTTCGCGCCAACTCCTGAAAATGGCCGGGACGTCGGTGGTGACGTCCGCCGCGGCGAGGAGCTCGTAGCCCTCGGCGTAGGCCTGCATCATGCCGTACTCGATGCCGTTGTGGACCATCTTGGCGAAGTGGCCGGCGCCCACCGAGCCGGCGTGCACATAGCCGAACTCCCCAGGCGGCTTCAACGCGTCGAACGCGGGCTGCACCAACGCGACGTGCTCGGGGTCGCCGCCGACCATCAACGCGTAACCGTTCTTCAACCCCCACACGCCGCCCGAGACGCCGCAGTCGACGAAACCGATCCCCTTCGCGGCGAGCTTGTCGGCGTGCACCTGGTCGTCGGTGTACTTGGAGTTGCCGCCGTCGACGACGACGTCACCGGCGTCCAGCAGCTCCCCCAGCTGTTCGATCGTCTGCCGGGTTGGCTCTCCGGCGGGCACCATCACCCACACCTTGCGGGGCGCCCGCAAGCCGGCCACCAGATCTTCAAGACTGGACGCGTCGCTGACGTCGGGGTTGCGGTCGTACCCGACAACGGTGAGGCCGGCCGCGCGCATCCGCTCACGCATGTTGCCGCCCATGCGGCCAAGGCCGATGAGACCGATCTCGAAGGTGGAGTTGTCCGCCATGCCCCGCCCGCCTGCTCGTCGTTCGGCTGTGTGGTGCGTCGTTTCGAACCTACGCCGCCGCGTGATCAGCCCGACAGCCGCACCGGCATCAGCAGGTAGCGGTAGTCGTTTCCTGGGGCGGCGCTTTCGGACTCTTTGCCGCCGCGCAAAATCGCCGGCTTGGTCGGGGTGGTGAACTCCAGCCGAGTGGTTTCCGCGTCGACGGCCTGCAACCCGTCGAGCAAGTAGGCCGGGTTGAACGCGATCGAGAACTCCTCCGCGGGCGCGTCGGTGCTTTCGAACAGCGAGTCCAGCGTCTCGGAAGCCTGCGCGTCTTCGCCGGCGCCCGCCTCTAGCAGCACTTGATCGGAGGTGAAGGTGAGCCGCACCGGGGTGTTGCGCGGAGCGACCAGGGCGACGCGTTTCACCGCCTCTACGAACGACGCGGTGTCGACCTGCGCGTAGGCGGCGCAGGAATCGGGCAGCAGCGAGCGGTACTTCACGTACTCGCCGTCGAGCAACCTGGTGGTGGTGCGGCGCTCGCCGTGCTGACCGGCGGCGCCCTTGCCCGCGAACCCGATGAGTCCCTGGCCGGCGCCCGCGTCGTCTCCGGTCGAGAGCGCGACGCTGACCTGCGCTCCACCGGTCAGCGCCTTGGCGGTGTCGGCGAGCGTGCGCGCCGGGACCAGCGCGACGGCGGACATGCCCGCCCGCTCCGGCTGCCAGCGCAGCTCGCGAACCGCGAGCCGGTAGCGGTCCGTCGCGGCGAGGGTGACCCGGTCGTCGTCGATCTCGACGCGCACACCGGTGAGCACCGGCAGCGTGTCGTCGCGCCCGGCCGCGACCGCGACCTGCGCCACGGCGGTGGCGAACACGTCCGCGCCGATGGTTCCCGCGGTGGACGGCATGTCGGGCAGGGTCGGGTAGTCGTCGACCGGCAGCGTCGGCAGCGTGAACCGCGCGCTACCGCACGACAGGACGACGCGGGCGCCGTCGACGGCGACGTCGATCGGTTGGGCGGGCAGGCTGCGGCTGATCTCGGCGAGCAGCCGGCCAGACACCAAGGCGCGCCCGGGTTCGGCGACGGTCACGTCGATCTGGGCGTTGGCCGAGACCTCGTAGTCGAAACTCGACAACGCCAGCCCGCCCGACCCGTCGGCCTCGAGCAGCAGACCCGCCAACACTGGGACCGGCGGCCGCTGCGGCAGCGTCCGGGCCGCCCAAGCGACGGCCTCCGCGAAGACGTCTCGCTCGACCTGGAACTTCATGCGTGACCACCCACCTGCTGGGAATCGCTCAAGCAACGACGATCGGCTGTCGAGATCCGCCTTACGTCTTGTGTCATTTCTTATCCGTATCTCAGGGACGTCGTCATAAGGCCGGTGGATTCTGTGGAAACCACGGGTTCGCGCAGGTCAACGGCTGTTTCGGCTGGGCGCCGGGTGTGGACGGCGCGGGCGTCGATCGGGATTTCATGGGGACGCCGCTCATCGTAGCGACGGTCAACCACAGTGCATCCCGGGTTTGCCCGGCGGTTCCCACCGGTTCGCGGACTTGGTCCACAAGGTTGTCCCCAACCTGTGCACAGTGCCCCGCACGGACTAGTGCGTGGGTCTCGTCCGCCACATCGGACACGGCGGCATCACCAGCGACGTCAGCCACGGTGGCGGTCACGGGGTCACCGCGCCTGTGACTTGATGCGGTTGGTCAGCTCGGTGACCTGGTTGTAGACCGCGCGTCGTCCGGCCATCAGCGAGCGGATCTTGCGGTCGGCGTGCATGACCGTGGTGTGGTCGCGGCCCCCGAAGTGCTGGCCGATCTTCGGCAGCGAGAGGTCGGTGAGCTCACGGCACAGGTACATCGCCACCTGGCGTGCCGTGACGAGCGCCCGGCTGCGCGACGAGCCGCAGAGGTCTTCGAGGGAGATGCCGAAGTACGACGCGGTGGCGGCCATGATCGTGGCCGCGGTGATCTCGGGACCCTGGCTGTCGGGGATGAGGTCTTTGAGCACCACCTCGGCCAGCGACAGATCGACGTCTTGCCGGTTCAGGCTGGCGAACGCGGTGACCCGAATCAGCGCGCCCTCGAGCTCGCGGATGTTGCTCGCGATTTTGCTGGCGATGTACTCCATGACGTCGTTCGGCACGTTGAGCCGCTCTTGCGCGGCCTTCTTGCGCAGAATCGCGATACGCGTTTCAAGCTCGGGCGCTTGGACGTCGGTGAGCAATCCCCACTCGAACCGGTTGCGCAGCCGGTCTTCCAAGGTGACCAGCTGCTTGGGCGGCCGGTCGCTGGAGATGACGATCTGCTTGTTCGCGTTATGCAGCGTGTTGAAGGTGTGGAAAAACTCTTCCTGCGTCTGCTCTTTGTTCTCCAAGAACTGGATGTCGTCGACGAGCAGCACGTCGACGTCGCGGTAGCGCCGGCGGAATCCCTCGGCTTTGCCGTCGCGAATCGAGTTGATGAAGTCGTTGGTGAACTCCTCGGAGCTGACGTAGCGCACGCGGGCGCCGTGGAAAAGGCTCATCGCGTAGTGCCCGATGGCGTGCAGCAGGTGCGTCTTGCCAAGACCTGACTCGCCGTAGATGAACAACGGGTTGTAGGCCTTGGCGGGAGCCTCGGCCACCGCGACGGCGGCGGCATGGGCGAACCGGTTGCTTGCGCCGATGACGAATGTCTCAAATGTGTACTTCGGATTAAGCCTCGCCGGCTCGACGTCGCGCCGGCCGCTCACCTCGCGGCCGGTGCCGAGGGCGCCGGGGCTCGGCGGCTGAGCCGAACCGATGGCGCGCGCCGGCGACGGCGTCGCGTCGCGCTCGTCGCGAAGGTCGCGAACGTCCGGAGTGTGATCGATCGGGTGGTGGACGTGTGACGCGTCGTGGTCAAAGTCGGCCCCAGGGTCGGCCGGCGGTTCGGCGCTGGGCTCCACCGTGACGGCCACCCGGGTCTCCCGACCCAGCTCGGCCGCGAGCGCGGCGGCGAGTGGCGGCCGCAACCGGGTCTCCAGGACGTCTTTCGCGAAGTCGTGCGGGGCCGCCAGCAGCACGGTGTCCTCGACCACGGCCAACGGGCGGATCAGCGAGATCCAGGCCTGAAACTGGGCGGACAACTCGCCCTGGTCGCTCAGCCGGTGCAGCGTGCGTTCCCACAGCTTGGCCAGGTCGTGGCCATCTCGGCCGGGGGTGTCTTGCGGGCCAGACACGCGACACCTCTTTCACTCGTCCACACCGTCGTCCACAACCTGTGTACGCAGCGTGGCGATTGTCGCCGCGTGCGTGACGTCAGCCTTCAAACGTCCGGCCGTGGGACGCTAACAGCGGCACGGCCCGCGCTTCAAGGCGTTCTCCACAAGCTGCTCTTGACCTGCTGAATTGTGACCGATGGGCGTTCGCGGCGGGCGACCGGCCAGCCGAAGGGGCCGGTTTGACCGTGCCCGCGTCCCACACGTACCGTGGTAGGTCCTTATGACCTGACACCGACGCACCTGGCTGCGTCACCGTAGCCCGCCGAACCCGTCGAGCCCGACCTTTCCTGGAGCCCTCCCGTGAGCAAGCGCACGTTCCAGCCGAACAACCGCCGCCGCGCGAAGACGCATGGCTTCCGGCTGCGCATGCGCACCCGTGCCGGTCGAGCGATCCTGGCGGCGCGTCGCCGCAAGGGTCGCCAGGCGCTGTCGGCCTGACCACATCTCGGATTCGGTGGTGTTGCCCGCGCCTTCCCGGCTGCGGCGACGTTCGGACTTCGCCGCGGCGATCCGGAATGGCCGTCGCGCCGGTCGCGCGCGTCTCGTCGTGCATCTCGACGTCTCCCGCGACGACGTCGCCGACGACGCCTCGCACCGCGATCACCTCCTGGACGACGGGAGCGCGCCCGCGCGCGCGGGTTTCGTCGTCGGGCGAGCCGTCGGTGACGCGGTGACCCGCAATCGGGTGAAGCGGCGCTTGCGGCACGTCGTCCGGGGTCGTCTCGCAGCGCTCCCCAGCGGCGCCCGGCTGGTCGTGCGCGCGCTGCCGTCCGCCGCCGACGCGACGTCCGCCGAGCTGGCCCGCGACCTCGACTCCGCGCTGGCGCGAGTGCTGCGGGCGGCGTCATGAGCGGTCCGGCGACGCAGCGACCGCCCGGCTTCGCGGCTCGTGCGCTATTGATCCCAATCGCCGGGTATCGCCGGTTCATCAGCCCGTTGCTAGGCCCACGTTGCCGGTTTTATCCGAGCTGCAGCGAGTACGCGGCGGTCGCGATCGCCCGGCACGGCGCCCTTCGCGGGCTCTTGCTGGGGGTCCGGAGAATCGGCCGCTGCCACCCGTGGAACCCGGGCGGCGTCGACCCCGTTCCGCCGGTGAGCGAGTCCCACCGCGCGGGCGCGCGATCGGACCACCGGGCTGACGCAGAAGTGGCAGGAGCGACCAGGTGCTGAACTGGCTGTACGACATCGTCACCAGGGTCGTGTTGGCACTGCACAGCGTGCTCGCGCCGCTGTTCGGCGACAGCAGCGGTGTCACCTGGGGGCTGTCCGTCTTCTTCCTGACGATCCTGGTGCGGATCTTGCTGTTCCCACTGTTCGTCAAGCAGATCAAGTCGCAGCGCGCGATGTCGGAGCTCGCGCCGAAGATCAAAGAGCTGCAGACCAAGCACAAGAACGATCGCGAGCGCCTCGGCCAGGAGACGATGGCGCTGTACAAGGAGCACGGCGTCAACCCGCTGATGGGCTGCTTGCCGCTGGTCTTGCAGGCGCCGGTGTTCTACGCGCTGTTCCACGTGCTGCGCTACATCTCCAACCATGGCGGCAGCGCGCATCCCCCGGCGGGATTCAAGCCCGAGTACGGCTGGACCGTCGACCTGCTGCAAAGCGCCGGCCACGCGCACGTCTTCGGCGTTCCCCTCGCGCTCGGCTTCCGCACCGCTGACAAGGCGAGCCTGTTCGAGGCCAGTGCGACGACGGTCAAGGTCATCACGGTGGTCGCGATCATCGTGATGGCGTCCACCACGTTCTTGACTCAGCGGCAGCTGATGGCGCGCAACGCGAAGTCCGGCAACCCGATGGCGTCGCAGCAAAAGATGCTGCTCTACGTGCTGCCCCCGCTGTTCGCCTTGTTCGGCTTGAACTTCCAGATGGGCGTGCTCATTTACTGGGTGACGAGCAACGTGTGGTCGCTCGGTCAGCAGCACTTCGTCATCAAGGCGATGCCCATTGTGCAGGAAGGCGCGGGCGCCGCCGGCGCGCAAGCGACCGCCGGTTCTGGCGCCGGTTCTGGCGCCGGCGGTGGCTCGGGCGGCGTTCTCGGTGGGCTCGGCAAGCGCGGCAAGAAGGAGCCGCCGCCTCCGCCACCCCCGGTGGTGATCCGGCGCCAGCAGACCAGCCGACCGCCGAAGAGCAAGCGGGACGGTCGCCGGCCGCAGCGGCCGGGAAGCCCGCGATAGCCCTGGCCGTGGCGAACGTCGGCCCGCGCTGGCGGTTAGAGCAGTTTTCTCACATCGAGTTACCTACGGGAGGCCCACGGTGGCAAGCGCGACCGACGACCCCATCCAGCCCGCCGAGCCGATCGACGCCGGCCCCGCCGCGGCCGCGCAGACCGCGGGCGAAGGTGGTGCGGACGACGCTGCGGACGACGCTGCGGACGACGCCGCGGTCGGCGCTGATCTGCTCGAGCGCGAAGGCGAGGCCGCAGCGGATTACCTCGAGGGATTGCTCGACATCATTGACGCCGACGGCGACATCGACATGGACGTCGACGGCGACCGCGCCGTCGTCGCAGTGATCGGTGACCGACTGCGTCATCTGGTGGGTCCGGGCGGGGCGGTGCTGGACGCCTTGCAGGAGCTGACCAGGCTGGCCGTCGCTCGAGAGACCGGTGTGCGCAGTCGGTTGATGCTGGACATCGGCGGTTATCGGGCGCGTCGACGCGCCGAGCTGGCCAAGATTGGCACGCAGGCGGCGGAGAAGGCGCTTGCCACCGGTGAGCCGGTGGCGCTGACCGCGATGTCCGCGTTCGAGCGAAAGGTCGTGCACGACGCGGTCGCCGCTGCGGGACTGCGCAGCGAGTCCGATGGCGTTGAGCCCGACCGCCACGTGGTGGTCCTGCCGACGCGACGCGACCCCGACGGCGCCGCCACGGCCGACAGTTCAGCCGACGCGGCGGCCGACAGCATGGTCGACGGTGCAGCCGACACCGCAGCCGACACCGCCGGTGCGGCGGACACCGCCGAGGTCGCCGAGGTCGGCGAGGAGTGACGGTGTCGCGGCGTTGCTGATCCGCGCATGATGCCGGGCATGTGGGCGGAGCCGCCGGCCCCACCGTCGTCGTCCGCGGCGGTGTTCGGTGAGCGGTTGCCGCTGGCGACCCGATTCGCGGCCTGGCTCGCGGGTGCGGGGGTGGAGCGCGGTCTGGTCGGGCCGCGGGAGACCGACCGGCTCTGGGATCGGCATCTGTTGAACTGCGCGGTGGTCGAAGCCCTCATCCCGACCGGCGCGAGCGTCATCGACATCGGCTCGGGCGCCGGTCTGCCGGGTGTGCCCCTGGCCATCGCGCGGCCGGACCTCACCGTCGTGTTGGTGGAGAGCATGCTGCGGCGCAGCGCGTTCTTGACCGAGGTGGTCGCCGACCTCGGGTTGGCGGAGGTCGCGGTGCGGCGGGCTCGCGCGGAGGACTTGGCGCGGACGTTGACCGAGGGTGAACTGGCGGACGTCGTGACGGCGCGCGCGGTGGCGCCGATCGAGAAGTTGGCCCGGTGGGCGCTGCCGTTGACCAGACCGGACGGCGCGGTGCTCGCGCTGAAGGGTGTGGGTGCCGCGCAAGAGGTGTCGGCCGCCTGGCCAATGCTGCGCCGGCTTGGCGTCACGGAAGCTCGACTGGTCTCGCTCTCGCTTGCCGCCGCGCCGGTGGGTGTCACGGTCGACGAGGTGGCGCGCTGGCCCGAGGCCGGGCAGGTCGTGGACGTCACACCGCCCGACGCGGGCGCGCTGGTGGTCGCGCTACGAGGTTCTCGCAGCGCCTCTCGTCGGTCGCGGTGATTGGTCTAGGCTGACGTGCTCGCAGGACGGAGGGAGAGCCGTGGATGAGTTGGTGAGCGGCGAGGTTTCACGTGAAACACCGCCCCGCGCGCCTGCGAGCGTCGATGTTTCACGTGAAACACCCGACGACGACACACCTATCGCCACCGCCGCGGCCACTGCGGTGCGGGTGATGGGGCGCTTTGGCGAGGCGCTCCCCCGCCCGGGGCGCCGCCGGCTGATCACGGTGGCCAACCAGAAAGGCGGCGTCGGCAAGACGACGTCGGCCGTCAACATCGCGGCCGCGATGGCGATGCACGGCCTACAGGTCCTCGTCGTCGACCTCGACCCGCAAGGCAACGCCTCGACCGCGCTCGGTGTGGATCACCACGCGGAGATTCCTTCGGTGTACGACCTGCTGGTCGAGGGCAAGTCGCTTGGCGACGTCGCCGTGCAGGTGCCGGAGATCACCGGTCTGTGGTGCGTTCCCGCCACCATTGACCTCGCCGGGGCGGAGATCGAGTTGGTGTCGCTGGTCGCGCGGGAGTCGCGGCTGCAGCGCGCGCTTGCGGACGTCACCGGGTTGGTTGACGGCGGCGTCGACTACGTCCTCATCGATTGCCCGCCATCGCTCGGTCTGCTGACGGTCAACGCGCTCGTCGCCGCCGAAGAGGTGCTCATCCCCATCCAGTGCGAGTACTACGCGCTCGAGGGGCTTGGCCAGCTGCTTCGCAACATCGAACTGGTGAAGTCGCATCTGAATCCCGGCCTGCATGTCTCCACCATCTTGCTGACGATGTACGACGCACGCACCCGACTGGCCTCCCAGGTCGCGGACGACGTGCGCGCGCATTTCGGCGACACCGTCCTGCGCACGGTGATCCCGCGTAGCGTGCGGGTCTCAGAGGCGCCGAGCTACGGCCAGACCGTGATGACGTACGACCCCGCGTCGCCGGGCGCGCTGTGCTACCTGGACGCGGCCAGGGAGATCGCCGCTCGCGGCGCCGACGCGACTGGACGAGCACAGGAGGGCAACCCGTGGTGAACACCCGTCGTGGCGGTCTCGGTCGCGGACTTGGGGCGCTGATCCCGACGGCGCCGGTGCAGCAGCCGCCCGCGCCTGCGGTCGGGCAGCAAGCGGCGGCCGCCCAGCGCGGCGCCGCTGACGCGTCGTCCGAGCCAGCCCGCCCGCCGGGCTCGACGGCGCCTACCTCGACGACAACCGCCTCGACGACGGCCGGCGACATGGTGCCGGTGCCGGGCGCGCGATTCGCCGAGTTGGCGGTGAGCGACATCCGTCCGAACCCCAAACAGCCACGCCAGGTGTTCGACGAGGTCGCGCTGGCCGAACTCGCGCATTCGTTGCGTGAGGTGGGCTTCCTGCAACCGGTGGTCGTGCGGGAGACCGGCGCCCCGGACGGGCCGGCGTACGAGCTGGTGATGGGAGAGCGGCGCCTGCGGGCCGCCCAGCAGGCCGGTCTCGACCGGATCCCGGCGATCGTGCGCGACACCGGCGACGAGGCGCTCTTGCGCGACGCATTGCTGGAGAACCTGCATCGCGAGCAGCTCAATCCGCTTGAGGAGGGCGCGGCCTACGCCCAGCTGCTGGAGGAGTTCGGCGCCACCCATGACGAGCTGGCCAAGCGGATCGGCCGCTCCCGCTCGCAGGTCACCAACACGATCCGGCTGCTCAACTTGCCGGCGACCGTGCAACGGAAGGTGGCGGCCGGGGTGCTGTCCGCCGGCCACGCGCGGGCGCTGCTCGGACTGGCCGACGCCGACGCGCAGGAGCGCCTGTCGCAGCGGATCGTCGCTGAGGGCCTGTCGGTGCGCGCCGTCGAGGAGCTCGTCGCGGTGGGCGAGGAAGGCGCGCCGCGCAAGCGGACGGCGCGACCGGCGCGGCGGCGTGCTCCCGCCCTCGACGATCTGGCGGCGGGCTTGTCTGACCAGTTCGAGACCCGGGTCAAGGTCGAGCTCGGCCGCAGCAAAGGGAAAATCACCATCGAGTTCGCTTCGATCGACGACCTGGAGCGAATCGTCGCCACCATGGCGCCGGAGTTGTCACCGCAGGCGCGCGCGGCCGCCGGCAGCTGATCCGCTCAGGCGGGCGCTCCGGGCGCGGACATGCCCCGAGCCGCCGCGCGCTGCAACAGGTCTCGGCACAGCGTGCCGAGGTCGATGTCGGCGGCCGCGGCCGCGAGCGGCAGCAAGCTGGTGGGCGTCATGCCCGGTGACACGTTGGTCTCGAGATACTCCACGACGCCGTCCGCGGTGACGATGACGTCGGTGCGCGACATGTCGCGCAGCCCCAGCGCGCGGTGCGCGGTGACCGCGATGCCGGCGACCGCGGTCGCGACGTCGGGGTCGAGCCGTGCCGGCGTGTGGTACTCGGTCATCCCGGCGGTGTAACGCGCCGCGTAGTCGAACGTGCCGCTCACCGCCGATATCTCGACGGCCGGCAGCGCGACGGGGCCGTCGCCGGTGTCGACGACGCTCACCGCCAACTCGGTGCCGGTGACGTGCCGCTCGAGGAGCGCGACGCTGTCGTAGGAGTAGCAGCCCACCATCGCCTGCGGCAGCTCACCGACGTCGCGGACGACGCTGACCCCAAGCGCGGAGCCGCCGCGCACCGGCTTGACGACCAGCGGCAGACCGAGCCGGCCGACCACGCGGTCGAGCAACACCGGGCCGCCCAGGTCGCGAAACGCCGCGTGTTGCAGCGCCACCGACGCCGGTGTTCGAATTCCTGCCCGCGCCACGATCGCCTTTGCCACCGCCTTGTCGAAGGCCAGCCGGGCGGCCGCGCCGGTGGCGCCGACGTAAGGCACGCCGGACAGGTCGAGCGCGTCGCGCAGCGCGCCGTCCTCGCCTTCGACGCCGTGGACGGCGATGAAAACGGCGGCGGGTGGCTCGTTGACCAACCGCGGCAACAGGTGGGCGTCGACGTCGACCAGTTCGACGTCGACCCCGAGGTGGCGCAACGCCTCGGCGACCCGGCGCCCGGAGGCCAGCGACACCTCGCGCTCGAACGAGACGCCCCCGGCCAGCACGAGCACATGGCCCAGATCACTCATCAACAGCCCCCGCCCCGAACGTTGACACGATGTCGAGCTCGTCGTCGAGCACTGCGGCGAGCCGGCGGACCCCCTCTCGAACCCGCGACGGATCGGGCAGGCTGTATGAAAGCCGGAGATTCCGCCTGCCTTGGCCGTCAGCGTAGAAACCGGTTCCGGGAACGTAGGCGACTCGGCCTTGGATCGCGCGGGGGAGCATCGCCTTCGCGTCGACACCCTCCGGCAACGTGACCCAGACGTAAAAGCCGCCCGCCGGTCGCGTCCACGAGGAGCCGGCGGGAAACGAGGCCTCAAGGGCGTCGAGGCAGGCGTCGCGGCGGGCGCGGTACAACTCGCGGTAGACCTTCACCTGCTCCTGCCAGGGGTGGTGGGCCAAAAACTCGGCCACCACGTGCTGGGAGAGCGCGACGGGGCACAGCGTGGTGGCCTCGCTGGCCATCACCACCTTCTCCTTGACCCCCGGGGGCGCCACCGCCCAGCCGACGCGCACCCCGGAGGCGAACGTCTTCGAGAAGGACCCGAGATAGATCACCCCCTCGCTGACCCGCGCGCGAAGTGCGGGCAGCGGCGGCCCGTCGAAGCCGAGCAGCCCGTACGGGTTGTCCTCCAAGATCAGCAGCTCGGCCTCGGCGCAGATGGCGATGATCTCGTCGCGCCGTTCCTCGGCCAAGGTGATGCCGGCCGGATTGTGATAGTTCGGCACGGTGTAGAGGAACTTCGCTCGCCGGCCGGCCGCGGCGACGCCCGCGATCGCCTCCCGCAGCGCCTCGGGCACCAGGCCGGCGTCGTCCATGGGCACGTGCACAACGTCGGCCTGGTATTGCGTGAAGGTGCCGAGCGCGCCGACGTAGGACGGCGCCTCCGCGAGCACGACGTCGCCTGGATCGAGGAAAATGCGCGACACGACGTCGAGGGCCTGCTGCGACCCGACCGTGACCACGACGTCGTCGGGTGAGGCCGAGATGCCCTCAAGCGCCATCACGCCGCAGATCAGCTCGCGCAGCCGGGGATCGCCTTGGCCGCCCATGTACTGCAGCGCCTGAGCCCCCTGCTCCGCGATGAGCTTGGCGGTCATGTCCGCGATGATCTCCAGCGGCAGCGCGCTCACGAACGGCGAGCCGCCGCCCATGCTGATGATCTCCGGCCGGTTTGCCACGGCGAAAAGTGCTCGAATCTCGGACGTCGTCATGCCGTGCGTGCGCGCGGCGTACCGGTCGACGTAAGGATCGAGACGCGATCCGCTTGAGATCTCCACCGTGACTACCTCCTGGCCGCCGGCGTCCGCGTGACGTGCTGCCGGCAGCGGCTTGATGAGACCATCAGGCTACCGGCAGCTCCTGGCGCCGGTCCCCGCCTTTACTGTTCGGCCGCTTACCAAGGAGTCATCAGCGGCCGACTGGAGAAATTACGATGAATCCGCGAATGGGGAGCAACGCCGCCTTCGGGCTTCACCTTGCGGGTTGGAGGCCAGCATGTCGCGTCGGGTCGTGAGTTTCACTCTCGACAACCTCGACGACCTCCCCGGTCGCTGTCGCAAATGCGTCTTCTGGGAACTCGACCCGGTCAGCGGCGAACGCGCCCAGGAGGCGGGCGACCCGGCGCTGGAAAAGGAGGCGTGGGTCTCCGCGATGCTCCTGGAGTGGGGCAGTTGCGGAAAGCTGTTGTATGTGGACGGCGTGCCGGCGGGTTACGTGCTGTACGCGCCCCCCGCGTTCGTGCCGCGATCCGTCGCCTTCCCCACGAGTCCGGTGAGCCCGGACGCCGCGATGTTGATGACCGCGCATGTGCTGCCGGAGTTCACCGGTGGCGGGCTGGGCCGGATGTTGCTGCAGGCGGCGGCCAAAGACCTCACCCGGCGAGGCGTGAAGGCGATCGAGGCGTTCGGTGACAGCAAATGGGCGGCGCCAGCCTGCATGCTGCCGACGGATTTCCTTCTCGCGCTCGGATTCAAGACGATACGTCCGCACCCCCGACACCCGCGGCTTCGGCTCGACCTGAAGACCGCCTTGTCGTGGAAAGAAGATGTCGAGGGCGCGCTCGAGCGGTTGCTGGGGTCGGTCACGCCCGAGGGCGCGCTGCGGCCGGTCTGATCAGCGCGTCACGGCGGCGATCCGCCAGGCGCCGGCGGACTTCGTCGTCGCCACCGTCAGGCCATGCGCCGCGAGCGCTTGCAGCATCGCCGATGGCGGATGCGCGAACACCCGAAAATCGCTGCCCTGCAAGCGAAACCACAGGTTCTGCGCTGCGATGAACGCTCGCCACAAGACATTTCGAGGTGGGTGGCTGAAGACGACGAGGCGCCGAGCGTGCGCGGCGACCGCGCCGAGAAGCCTTTGGTAGTCGGGATAGCAGCACACGACACGGTGCAAGACCACGACGTCGGCGGGCTGCACGTCGTCCGGATGTCTCGCGATATCGGTGATGCGGCGCTCAACCCGCTCCGCCAGGCCGTTGTCGAGTAACAGCTGCCGCGCCTGCGACTCATAGGCCGACGACAGCTCAAGGTTTGTCGCGTGCGCGGCACCCCGCTTCAGCAGCTCAACCTGGATGCTGCCGACGCCGCCGCCGATTTCCAGAATCGTCAGACCGGCCACACCATGCTGGGTGGCGACGTCGACAATCGCCTGAGCCGCCTTGCCAAGGCCCCGTTTGCGATAACGCGTCGCGGTATGACGGGCGAACCGCTGGTTGAACACGCGGTCGTAGCCCTTGGGATTGCAGCAGCTCGTCACGTCGTCCCGCCTCACCGGCTAGGCGAAGACGGCCGCGCGGGCGAGCTCGATCGCCTGGGCCACCGGCAACTCGGTGGGGGCGTAGAGCCGTTGAATCGCCACCACGATCGCCTCAGCGATGGTGTCGCGAAACTCCGGCTGGGTCAGCCGGCCGGCGTCGCGAGGGTTGGTGAGGTAGCCCATCTCCACGCGCACCGCGGGCATCCGGGTGCTGCGCAGGAGCTCCCAACTCTTCGGGTGGCTGCGGCAGTCGAGGAGGTCCGTGCTCGCCAGGATTTCGCTTTGCAACAACTCGGCGAGACGGGCGCCGACCAGCGAGCGGTCTTTGGCGGTGCCGTAGTAGTAGGTCGACAGTCCTTGGCACGCGGGGTTTTCGTCGCCGTCAACGTGCAGCGACACGAGCAGGTCGGCTTCCGCCGCGTTGGCGAACGCGGCGCGGTCGGCGTCGGTCGGCGGTCGCTCTGAGCGGTCGAGGACGCCCTCCCCGCCGCGGGTGCGAAATGCTTGCGCCCCAGCGGCGGCCAGTCGCCCTTCGATGCGGTTGGCGATGTCGTCGACGATCGAGGCCTCGTCGACGACGCCGTCGGTCGACCCGCGGTCGCAAGCGCCATGACCGGGGTCGATCACGATGAACTTGCCGGCTAGCGTCGGGCCGCCGTGATGCAGCCGCTCGTACTCGCGCAACTCGTTGGCCTTCCCGCCCACGACGGTGCGGGCGAGCTGGCGCAGCGCGCGCAACGTAGCCGGGCCGCAGGTGCCGTCGGCTGGCAGCCCGACGTTGCGCTGGAACTCGCGCAACGCGGCCTCGGTGCTTGGCCCGAACACGCCGTCGGCCCGCCCGCAGTCAAAGCCCATGTCGATCAGCCGATGTTGCAGGGCGGCGACGTCGTCTCCCACGTAGGGATGGCGCACCGCGTACGACAAGATGCGGTCACCCAGGCGCCAGCGTGCTTCGTCGAGCACTCGGTAGGTCTCGCGGTCGACCACCCCGTCGACGCGCAATCCCCTCTCCTGCTGGAAATTCCGCACCGCGCGGTCGACCGCCTCGTCGAAGAGGTCCAGCGTCGCGAACTCTGCGGCGGCCGCCACGCCTTCTCCAGGGTCGGTGGGAGCGGCCGAGAGAAAACCCAGCTGCACCAAGCGGTGGCGCAACTCGAGCACCGCCGGACTGCGCACTCCGAGGCGCAGCGGTGGCTCAGCTCGAGGCGCGAGATACGCGTGTGGTTCCTGCATGGGCGAGTTCCTCCGCGGTGTGGCGGTGGCGCGGGGCTCGCCCATGCTATCGGTCTAGAGGAAAGCTTCCAGATCCTTCAACAGGGCAGACTTCGACTTCGCGCCGATGATCTGCTTCACCACTTGACCGCCCTTGTACACGTTCAATGTCGGGATCGACAAGATCGAGTACGCCCGTGCGGTCTCCGGGTTCTCGTCGATGTTGAGCTTCACGACGCGGACCTTGTCGGCGTGCTCGTTGGCGATCTCCTCGAGCACCGGAGCGACCATCCGGCACGGGCCGCACCACTCCGCCCAAAAATCGACGAGCACCGGCGTTTCGCTGCTTAACACCTCGTTGGCGAAGGTGGCGTCCGTAACGGATGCGGTGGCTCCCACGGTGGGCTCCTGTTCTATCGGTGTTCTATCAGGGTCGGTGAATGATCTAAGGCTCTTAGGACGGCGACGCGGCGAGCGCCGCGTTGTGCTCGGCGTGGCGCGCGGCCAGCCACCGCTCGGCGTCCAACGCCGCGGCGCAGCCGCTGCCGGCCGCGGTGATCGCCTGCCGGTAGATGTGGTCGACGACGTCGCCGCAGGCGAACACGCCGTCGAGGTTGGTGCGGGTCGACGGCGAGTCGACCACCACATACCCGGCCTCGTCGAGGTCGACTTGGCCGCGGAACAACTCGCTGCGCGGGTCGTGGCCGATCGCGAGGAACAAGCCGGTCACCGGCAGCTCCGACTCCTCACCCGTCCGCGTGTCGCGCAACTTCACGCCGGAGACCTTGTCGTCGCCGAGCACATCGACGACCTCGGCGTTCCAGCGGAAGCCGACCTTGTCGTTGGCGAACGCCCGGTCTTGCATGATCTTGCTCGCCCGCAGCGCGTCGCGCCGATGCACGAGCGTGACGTTGCTGGCGAACTTGGTGAGGAACGTCGCCTCCTCGATCGCGGAGTCACCGCCGCCGACGACCGCGATGTCTTGATCGCGGAAGAAGAATCCGTCGCACGTCGCGCACGCCGACACGCCATGGCCGAGCAGCCGAGACTCGTTCTCCAGGCCGAGGAACCGGTACTTCGAACCGGTCGCGATGATGACCGCGCGCGCCTGGTACACGTCGTCGCCGACCTTCACCGTCTTCACCGGACCGGTGAGGTCGACCTCCGTCACGTCGTCCGTCACGAGCTCGGCGCCGAACCGGGCGGCCTGCTTGCGCATGTTGTCCATCAGGTCGGGGCCCATGATCCCGTCGGGGAAGCCGGGGAAGTTCTCGACCTCGGTGGTGGTCATCAGCGCGCCGCCGGCGCCGATCGCGCCTTCGAAGACCAGCGGGTGCAGGTCGGCGCGCGCGGTGTAGAGCGCGGCCGTGTACCCCGCCGGCCCGGAGCCGATGATGATGACGTCGCGCAGCTCGGTGGACGTCGATGCAGTGCTCACGCGAGACCTACCTCAGGTGCGAAGTCCGAGGCGCCGATGTGGCGTCTCGACTGTCCGGTGAACAGATCCTAGGCGCCCGGGATTCCCACTCGGGTCTCCGCCGCCGCGCGCCGCGCGCCGCGCGCTAGGAGGCGTTCGGCAAGAACGCGACGAAGGTCACGTCGCCCGCCTTCGCGCAGTCCGCGGTGTCGGCCTCGACGTAGACGTCCAGCGTCGAGGGGTTCGCCGGGTCCTTCAGCACGATGATGGTGGCCGGTTTGCCGGCGTAGTACGCGTAATCGACCAACACCGGGGTCGCCGGTTGATCAAGCAACGCTTGCACGCACGCCTGCAGCCGCGCCGGATCGCCAAGCGGACCGCTGAAGGCCTCGCGCTTCGACAGCGTCGGGCTGCTCGCGCTGGCCGTGGTGGGACTCGGCGTCGCCGCTGACTTGTCGCTGGCCGAACTCGTGGCGGGCGCCGAACTCGTCGCCGCCGCCGAGCTGGCGGCGGGCGCGAGGGTTGGCGCGTTCGCCCCGCCGGCCGCCAGCGGAGCGAGCCCCTTGTACTCGGTGTGGGCGTCCGGCACCCGCGCGAGCACCAGGTCGGCGACCCGGCTGCGGATGGTGTCTTGGGTGTAGTCCGTTCCCGACGCCATGACGACCGACCCGACGCCTGAGGCGGCGCTCGTGCCGGTGCTCTTCTTGGCCTCACCGCCGTGACTCAACGCGACCGCGAGCCCCACCCCAAGTCCAAGCACCATGAAGACGGCCACCGCGGCCGCCACCGAGAAGTTGGGCGACCCGCTCGACCTGCCGCGGCGGGCGCCCCGCCGGCTCGCCGCGCGCGCGGGCAGCACCGAGACCGCGGCGGCGACCGGTTGCGGCGCGGGCGCGTCGGGCGCGGGTGACACTGCCGCGGCGCCTTCGGCGGCGGCCGCACGCAACGCCGACTCAAGTCGTTGTGCCACGTCGTCCGGCATCGGGACCGGCGGCAACGCGCGCAAGGTGGCCCGCAAAGCGCGCAGCGCGGCGAGGTCGGCGGCGCACTGCGCGCAGCCGGCGAGGTGTGCGCGCAGGTCGCTGGTGTCGGGCGGCGCGGCGGCGTTGGCGGCATTGCCCGCCTCGGTGTCGACGCCGGCGCCGGTTTCGGGTTCGGCATCGACGAGGGCGGCAAGGCGCTCAAGCTCCGGGTGGGGGGTGTTCACCGGAGGTCCTCTCGTGGTGCGGTCGTCGGAGGTTCGACGCCGCCGGAGCGCGCCGGGTTCCCCGACTCGGCGCCACGCAAGTGCGCGAGCAGTGGCAGCAGCCTGGCGCGGCCCCGCGCACAGCGGCTTTTCACCGTCCCGGACGGCACTTCCAAGATCGCCGCGACCTCCTCGACGGGGTAGCCCTCGATGTCGACCAAGACGATCGCGGCACGCTGCTCCGGGGACAGCGTCGCGAGCGCGGCCCGCACGTCGGCCGCGGTGTCGCGCTCGTCGAACTCGTCGCGGGTGGCAAGGGGCATTGCCGCGCCGTGGTGATCGTCCGCCGGCAACGCCGTCGTCGGATGGGCGACCCGCCGGCGCAGCCGGTCAAGGCAGGCGTTGACGACGATGCGATGCAGCCAGGTGCCGAGCTGGGCGTCGCCGCGAAACGACGCGGCGTGCCGCATCGCCGAGATGAGCGCGTCTTGGAGCGCGTCGGCGGCGTCGTCGGCGTTGCCGAGGGTGCGCAACGCGACCGCCCACAGATGGTCGCGATGGCGTCGCACCAGTTGCCCGAACGCGTCGGGGTCGCCGTCGAGGTGACGGCGCAGCAACTCGGCATCCTGCGGTTGCGACGCGTCGGAGTCCCCGGGCACGTCGGGAGCCTACCGGTCAAGTCAGGAGCGGAAGGCGATCTCCGCCACGCCGCCACGGAAACCCCCGCCTCCGGCGGGCAGCTTGGTCAACCACACCAGCCAGTAGCGCCCGGTCACCGGCTCGGTCGGGCGCAGCGTGACCTCGCTCGGGGCGTCGACCACCTGATCGACTTGCGTCATGTCTTTGTCGGACGTCGGCGGCTGGTCGCCGTCGCTCTCCAGCAGCGACACCGTCGTGCCCTCGCCGAGCAACACCACGTGCACGGCGGAAATCGGGCGGGGTTCGCCGAGGTCGACGATCAGGCCGACGCCCGGCTTCAGGTTGCCGAGCGCGGCGGTGCCGAACGTCTGCGTCCGCCAACTGGTGTCGGCTTTGCCGTCGATCGCCAACGGCGCCTCGCGAACATGCGGATCGGTGTGGTCGCCGTACGGGTCGAACTCGGCCACCGACTTCGGCGTCACGAGGTGGCCCGCCTGGCCGGCCGCCGCGGACGACGGGGTCGGCGTGGACGACCCGCCGGAGTGGGTGATGAAGTGCGGGTAGATCGTGGGGCCGCGCCAGAACAAGCCGGCGACCGCCACGCCGAGCACCGCCACCCCGGCCACCACCCCGAGGCGGTTGCGGCGCCGCCGGGCGCGCAGCGGGTTGACCTGCCCGGGCAGCAGCGAGTTGCGTCCGGTGCGACCACGGCCGTCGACCACGGGAATGATCGCGGTGTCGGTGCCGTAGGGATGCCCGGCGTCAGGCAGGCTGCGCAAGGGCGACAACGCGGCGGCCAGCGCCTCCGGCGTGGCGATCTCGGGCAACCCGCGGCGGACGTCCTCCTCCCCGATCGCCCGGCTGACCACGACGTCAAGCTCGCGCGGCACGCCGCCGCGCACCTGGCGCGGCGTGCACAGATGGCCCTCGGCGTAAGGGGCCGCCGCGAGCGCGCTGGTGTCGGGCTCGCCCGGCCAGCGGGCGGTCAGCGCGGCGTAGAGCAGCCGCGCCAGCGCGATGGTGTCGGCGCGCGCGTTGTCGGTCCGGCTCGGATCGTCGGAGCCGCGTGACTCGTCGGCTAGTGCGACGCTGGCCAGTCGCGGCAGTCCGGACGCGGTGAACAGGATCCGGCTCGGCGCCGGCGTCAGTCCGTAAACGCCGAGGGCGTGCGTGGCGGCGAGCGCGTCGGCCACCGCGGCGACCAGGTCGACGGCGGCGGTGGGGTCGAGCGGGCCGCTTCGCAACTGCTGGTCGAGCGAGGCGCCGTCGAAGTACTCCGTCACCACGAAGGCCAAACCCGGCGCCCGACCCGCGTCGTACACGTTGGCCAGGGCGGGATGCCCGAGGCCGGCGACCGCGCGCGCTCCGGCGAGCACGTGATCGACCAGGGGGTCGTCGTCCGGGACGAGCAGGACCGCCACGGACCTGGCGAGCAGTTCGTCGTGGGCGTGCCACAACTGCCCGACCTTCGACGCGCTGCGGCCAGGGACCGCCGAAGCCGACCGATCCGGGATCGGGGCGTCAAGGCGATAGCGCTCGGCGACCAGGAGGCCGGGCGCCACAGCTGGTGCGCCGCTCACAGTGTGCCCCTGTGGGACCTTTCAGGAGTGGCCGGTCAGTTCGTCACCGGCAGGTCGGGTGCTCGGCGTCGCCGCGCTGCGGACGCCGATTCCATGCTATTCCCGCGAATCGGTCGCGCACGCCGGCCGAAGACTCCTTAGAGCAGGTGAGACGCGGCCTTATCCACGCCGGGTCGAGCCGGGTCGAGCCGGGTCAACCAGGGCGGACCGCGCCGTAGTAGCCGTCGAGGTAGACCGGTTGAATCCGCACCACCGTGCCGGTGTGCGGCGCGGCGAGCATCTGGCCGTTGCCCAGGTAGATCGCCACGTGATGGATCGTCAGCGGGTTCGACAGGTCGGTGGCCCAAAAAAGCAGATCGCCGGGCTCCAGCTCGCCGAGCGGCACTTTGGTCGGGACGGCGAGGTACTGCTCGGCCGCGGTGCGGGGCAGCCGCACGCCGGCTTGGCGGTACGACCATTGCGTGAGACCGGAGCAGTCCCAGACGTCGGGGCCGGAGCCGCCGTACACGTAAGGCTTCCCGAGCTGGGTGCTCGCCGCGGCGATCGCCGCCTGCCCCACCGCGCTGCCTCCGCCGTCGACGAAGCCGGCCTGCAGCGCGGCGGTCCGGGCGGCGACCAGCTGGGCGGCGGCGCGGGCCGCGCTCTCCGCGTCGATTCGCGCCTGGATCTGCGCCTCGATCTCGCGGATCTGGTTGTTGGCCGCGTCGAGCGCGGCTTGCGATTGCGCCAACGCGTCCTCAACGTCGCGCGACGCGTTCGCCGCCTGCGCCATCAGGTCGTTTTGCCGCTGCAGCAGCTCGTCGACGCGCGCTTGCGCGGATGCCGCGGTCTTGCTGGCCGCGTCGACATTGGCCAAGGTGACCTTGTCGCGGTTCGTCTGAGACTGCACATCATGCAGGGCAGCCATCACGAAGGTGGGATCAGCACCCTGCAAAACGCTTGCGTACAAGGTGAAACTGCCCCCGGACATGTACAGCGCTCGCGCCCGCTCGTCGATGACCGCGCGGTTCGCCGCCACCACGGACTGCGCGGCGGCAAGCTGTTGTTGGGCCAGCCGCTGCTGGCCGACGAGCTCACCGAGCGCAGCCTCCGCCGCGTTGTACCGCTCCGAGGCCTGCTCGGCTTGCACCTGCAACTGGGCGACTCGCTGCTGCAGGTTCGCCGCCTGCGCCTTGGCGTCGCGGAGTGGATCCGCCACGGCCGGCCGGGTCAGCGCGCTGACCGCCAACAGCGCGCTCAGCAGCAAAGCGGACGCCGAAAACCCGGCCATCGCGCGGCGTTTCATTCGCCGACCGACCGCCCGGAACCGGTTGCGGTGATCTCGATCCACGAGCGCAGCGCGTGAATGTGCCGCACGATCAGCGTGGTGGCGTCGCGCTGGATGTCGATGTGCGCGGTTCCGTCGCCGTCGAAATGCAGGCTGGCGTCGATGACGGTCTCGCCGTGTTGCGCGGCGGTCTGCTGGGCGGCTTGCAGGGCCTGGCTCATGTCGTGGCTGGTCTGCCAGGCGCGGCTGGCCGCGAGGGCCGCGGAGTTCGCGTCGTCGATCGCGCTGACGTGGGCAACGCCGATCGACACGCCGTCGAACGCGACGACGCCGGCGATCGAGATGCCGATCACCAGCTTCGTCAGCCAGCCGAGGATGATGTCACCGCGCTCGCGTGCGTCAACCCCGGCCGCGCCCGGCCACCACATTCGCCGCACTCGGCCTACCAACCTGTCTTGTGTCTTCAGGGCGCGATGCACCCGTGGGTTAGGTCGGCGTGGCGGGCCGCCGTCTTGAGGACGGTTGGCGCAAATGGCGGCGCCTTGCTAACCCGGTCAGCCGATCGGCCGGCCGACCGACGCCGCCGATCGGCCCAAGTTGCGGTGGCGCGCGGTGCGACGGGGGCACGATGGACGACGTGAGCGCCACACCGCTTTCTCGCAGCGACGTCATCGAGCGCGTCGACCCTTCCGGCGCCGCGCGGACCGTCGCGCTGACCTTCGACGACGGCCCAAACCCGCCCGACACGCTGGACCTGTTGGACCTGCTCGCCCGCGAGCAGGTGCGCGCGGTCTTCTGCCTGGTCGGCGCGCAAGTGATGGCGCATCCCGAGGTGGCCCACCGGATCGTCCGGGAAGGCCACGTGCTCGCCAACCACTCGTTCCGCCACGACGATCTCGAGGAGTGGGCGCCCGAAGCCGTTCGCGCCGACCTCGAGCGCACGCTCGCCGCCATCCACGACGCGGCGCCGGACGTCGGGGTGCCGTTCTTCCGAGCGCCGTACGGGCACTGGGGGCGGACCATCCAGGTGGCCGGCGAACTGGGTATGCGGCCCCTCGGGTGGCAGCTCGCCGTGTGGGATTGGGAGCCGCCGGGCGTCGCGGAGCTTGTCCGCCGGATGTCCGGCGTGATGCCCGGCGGTGTGCTGCTGCTGCACGACGGCGGCGGTGACCGCAGTCAGACCGTCGCGGCGGTCGCCGAGTTCATCCCGCGGATGCGTTCCGACGGCTGGACGTTCACCGTCCCGGTCTAGCCCGCGTCAGCGCAGCCGCGAGCGGATCGCGTGCATGAGCGCGGTCGCCTCGCCGACGCGCATCCGGGTGGTCAAGGTCAGCAGCAGCGCGCCGCCGATGCCCGCGCCCGCCACCACCGCGACCACCGCTCCGGCGAACCCGGAGCCGAGCAGCGTCGTCGAGATCTCGGCCAAACCGAAGGCGACCAGCGCCGCCAGCGCGGAGGCCACGGTCAGCCGCACGTAGGTGCGCAGCACCCGTCGTCCGTCGACGCCGCCCAACTGGCGGCCGACGGAGCGAACGGTGAGCACAGCGGCGATCCAGTAGGACGCGGAGAAGCCCAACGCCAGACCGAACGCCCGCCAACCGGTCGGCAGCGTGATGTACAAGGCGACATCGAGCGCGATGTTCGCGGCGGTCGCGACGATGTTGATCAGCGCCGGCGTGCGAGTGTCGTGCAGCGCGTAGAAGGCGCGCAGGAGCAACTGAAAAACGCAAAACGGGATCAGCCCGATCGCGAATCCGACGATCACCCAGCCGATGTATCGCGCGTCGCCGTGCGAAATGCTGTGGTGGCGAAACACGATCTCTGACAGTTGCGGCGCGAGCGCTATCAAGGCGGCGGTGGCGGGCACCACGGCGACCGCCGTGGTGCGCAGCCCGGTCGACAAGTCCGCGCGGACGGCGGAAAACCGGCCTTCGACCGCGTGCCCGCTCATCCGCGGCAGCAGCGCGGTTATGACGGAGACCGCGACGATTGCGTATGGCAGTTGAAAAAGCTGGTAGGCGTAGTTGTACGCCGAGAAGGTGTCGCCGTGGCCGACGTTGTGGGCACGGGCCGCGGCGCCAGCCGCTCGACCCAGATGCGTGACCACCGCGAAGCCGATCTGATTGACGACGACGTAGACCAGCACCCACCCGGCCAGCTTCCCCGCGGCGCCCAGACCGGTTCCCCGCCAGTCGAATCTGGGCCGAAACCGGAAGCCGGAGGCCCGCAGCGACGGCCACAGGGCAAGGGTTTGCACGACGACGCCGGCCGTCGTCCCGATGCCGAGCAGCGCCGTTTGGCCCGACGTCAACGCGACTTCGTGTCGGTGTGTTGTGACCGCGATGAACAAGCCGCCGGTGACGATCAGCACGATGTTGTTGAGCACCGGCGTCCACATCGGCGCGGCGAACCTGCCGCGGGTGTTCAATATCGCGCCGATGGTCGCGCTCAGGCCGTAGAAGAAGATCTGCGGCAAGAAGTAACGCGCGAACGTGATGGCGAGCTCGCGCTGTTGACCGGTGAAGCCGCCGTAGACGTCGACCACCACCGGCGCGAACAGCACGGTGAGCGCCGTGCACGCCCCGAGCAAGACCGCGACCACGGTCAACAACCGCTGGGCGTACAGCTCGCCGGCGCGGGCGTCCTCCTTGACCGCCTTCACCAGCAGCGGCACCACGACGCTGGTCAAGATTCCACCGAGCAGCAGGTCGTAGACCGCGTTCGGCGCCGCGTTGGGAATGTTGTACGCGTCGGCGAGCTGGCCGGCCGAACCGACCGCGGCCGCGATGACGATCGTGCGCAGCATCCCGGTGCCACGCGACGCAATCGTCCCCAACGCCATGACGGCGCTGTTGCGCGCGAGCGCCGCGTCGTCCGATCGAGTTGGTGGGGTCGGCGGGCCGGGTGCTCCGTCGACTCCGTTGGTGTTCACGGTGGTCATGGCACCGGCTGGGCAGGCGCGGCCGGGGTGGGCGAGGAGGGCGAGGTGGGGGTCGGCGGCAGGTCGACGTCGACCGCCGCGGCTTCGCCGGGTGGACCGTTGCGTCGGCGGCGGACCCGACGGTAAATGCGAATGCCCGACAGCAGGACCAACAGCGCCGCCGCGCCCCCGGCGATCGCCAACGCCACCGCGCCGTAGGCGGTCGAGTTCAACTCGAAGCCCACCGGTCGACCGATCGGTCGGTCGTCGGCGGTCGTCAGCTGGGCCTGGACCTCGAATCGTCCGCCGGTCACCGCCTCGACCTCCACGACCACCTCATGCCGGCTGCCCTTGCCGTCGACCGTGAACGGCTCGATCGGCGTCACCTTCAACCGGGCGGCGTTGACCGCGCGCAGGCTGATTTGCACGGTGACCGGCTCGGGCAGCTCGTTGACCACGGTGAGCGGGATCTTCTGCTTTCGGCTGGTCAGCGTGATCAAGCCGGGCTTGCTGATGAACACCTTGCTGATGCGCGCTTGCAACTGCGCGCGCACCGCGTCGGTGATGGCCGCCGCGCGTTCTGGATGGTCGCGCCACGAACTGGACTCGGCTCGCAGCAGCGCCTCGTTGGCCTGCGAGATAAAGGGATCCGTGGTCGTCGGACCGAGAATCGAGCTGAACGCCGACAAGCCGTCGCGCAACGGGCTGATCCCGCTGAGCAGGTGGCCCGGCAGCTCGGCGTCGCGGGCGGACGACGGGTACGCGAGTTGCTGGCGGGCCACCCGGTCGGCCGGTTGCGCCGCGAGTTGGCCCGCGTTGACCGGGTCGAGCCACGGCACCTGGCCGCTGTCGGCCAGCAGCGCCGCCAGGTAGCCGTCGGCGTCGACGTGCCGCGGCGGTGCGACGACCAACGAGCTGCCTGACCCGGGTCGCTGCTCGGTGATCAGCATCGTTTCGGCGAGAAAGCGCTGCTCGGCGGCGCGCGTCCCGCCCGCAAAGGCGTTGGGGTTCGCCACCAGGTCGTCGATCGTGGCGTCCGTGAGCAACGCCCGCACCGGGCCGGACGGCGTCTGCAGGTCCGCCCGCGGTCCGGCGACCGCGTTGAGATCCCGCGGTTGCAAGGCCCGTCCGTTGAGCACGATCGCGGTCACCAGGTCGGTCGCGAGGTCGTCGAGGGTGGCCTCGTCGATTTGCCCGTCGACCGGCCAGACCAGGTCGGGCAGGCTGGGCCGGGCAAGCTCGCTGGCGAGCGTCGACTGACCGATCGAGCGGGCGATCGCCATCTCCTTGTCGAGCCCGGCGCGTTCGAGCGCCACCAGGTCCGCGTCGCCGTAGGGCGTCGCGACCAGCGCCGAGCCGGGGGCGGTGACCGCGGCCCGCAAGCTCGCCAGCCAGCTCGCCGCGACGTCGGCGCCGGTGCCGTCCTTGGTGCGCGTCGGGTCTTTGCCCTCCGCGACCTGGTACGGCGACGGTTGCGCGGTCGCGGAGCTCGCCGGCTTGTCTGCCGCGCCGGACTTCGCCGCGCCGGGTTTTGCCGCGCCGGGTTTCCCGGCGTCCTGTTTCGCCGCGCCTGAGGTCGGCGACGGCGACCCGCCCTCTCGGCCGCTTCCGCTGCCGGCGCCCTCCGCGCCGCCAGCGCCCGCGGCGGCGGTGACCGCCATCGCGCTGGCGTCGTCGACGAGCGCGGGGTCGACGACGTAGGTCAGCGGCACCTTGGCCTGCACGGCGGTGTCGACCAGCTTGCCGAGGCGACCGCTCGGGGCGAGGTCGGCGCCGAGCGTGTCGTCGGTGAAGGTGTCGCCCAGGCCGCGGTGGATTCCGTCGATCACCGGCCACAGCCAGCTGATCTTGGTCGGCGTGAGGTGCGCCCCCTTCGGCACCCACATCATCGTGGTGGGCAGCCGGGTTCGCTCGGTGCCTGAGTCGCCGCGGGACGTCACCTCGACCGCGATGGGGAAGGCGCCGAACTGGTCGGGCGACGTCGGCATGGCGATGTGGTCGATAGGCAGCGACAACTGCCACGCGACGCGTTGGCCCGGCGCGACCTCGCCGTCATCGCCGGCCCGCTGGCGGGTCGAGCCCAGCACCACCCCGAAGGTGGCGCTGGGGTCGGCGTCCTTGGCGAGGTCGTAACGAGTGGTGATGCGCTGGGTCGAGACGCGCAACGCGTATGACACGGAGGACAACGTCTCCCCCGAGGTGTTCACCATGGTCCCGGCCAGTGTCAGGGTGTCTCCGGGTCGCACCGCCTTCGGCGACAGCTCGTCGAGCGTGATGGCGAACCGATGAGGCTGGCTGGACGGCGTCGGCGTGGCGGCGCTGGCGGTCGGTTCGCGGCCGCCCCACGTCGCCTGATCGACGAGACCGAACGCGCCGCTCGCCACCACCCCCGCGGCGAGCGCGACCGCCGCGACCCGGATCTGCCGCGAGGTCACGCGATATCCGCGAGCAAACGCGGAACTTGGTCGACCAGCCGCCGCTCGTCGTCGTATTCCAGCCGGTCGGTCAGCTCGTCGAGGGGAACCCAGGCGACCTCGACGACCTCGATGTCGTCGTCGGAGAGCTCACCGCCTTCGGCCACCAACAGGTAGTGGTGAACGGTCTTGTGAACCCGCCGATTCTCGGCGACGAACCAGAAGTCGATCACACCGAGCGGCGCGACGACTCGTCCGGCGATGCCGGTCTCCTCCGCGATCTCGCGGACCGCCGCCACCTCGGGGGTCTCGCCCTCCTCGAGGTGTCCTTTCGGCAACGACCAGACGAGCCGGCCCCGCCGGTCGTGCCGCGCGATCAGCGCCGCGCGTGGCCGACGGGAAGGAGTGGCCCGCAGCGTGTCGATCACCAGGCCGCCGGCGGAAGTCTCCTCGACCCGCCGAAGCCGGGTCGCCGCGCGGGCGGTGGCGGGCTTAGCGGGCTTTGCGGGTTTGCGTCCGGCGGCCACCATTCGATCGTAATGGCCGCTCGCCGCTCGACCGGTGACCTCGCGGCCGTCGTGGGACGGGTCAGCTCGCGACCGGCGTGACGCTGGCCGCAGCTCGCCGTGACGGCGCCCGTTGCGCCGACACCACCCGCAGCGGCGGTTCGCCGGTCTTGGGCTCCAGATCGATGCGGATCGGACGACGCCGGGTGGCGCGGTCACCGATCGGCAGCACGGTCGCGTGCGACAACACCAGCAGGTCGAGCGCGCGCAATCCGAGTGCGGTGCCGACATCGCCGGTCGGGGTGTACACCACCGTGGTGGCCAGGTCGGCGAGCGGCTGAAGCGCGACCACCGCGACGTCCGGCGGCAGCAGCAACGGCGCCACGTGCCCGGCCAGGTAGTCGGTGCGGCTGCTCACCACGTCGGCGCCCGCGCGCCTCACCGTGACGACGTCTCGCGAGTCGGCGCGGGGGATCGTTCGCGCCAACCGCTGACCGACCAACGCGTCGTCGACCTCGGTGTCGGACGGCGCGAGCAACAGCGTCAGGGTGTCGGAGGACGTCGTCAGCGCCTGGAACGGATGCACCGCGACACAGCGGCGTTCGGGC
>DASVDW010000100.1:0-8958 GCA_036380925.1 Acidothermaceae bacterium | reverse complement strand
CGGAGGGGCGATGTCGGCTTTTGCGGGTCGGCGAACGGGCCGCGCGGCGGCCGGGGTGGCGGCGCTGAGCGGCTTGCTGTGGTGGGCGGCCGGATCTCCAAGCGACGCGCTACTCGCGCTGGTTCGCCGCCAGCCCGCGCGATTCGACGAACTGCTGGTTGACGTCGCGGCCGCCATCGCCTGGCTGTGTCTCGGCTGGTTCACCGTCGTCGTTGCGCTGCACCTGTTGGCGTCGGGATCCGGCGCGCTGGCCCGCGCCAGTCAGCGGATCGCCCACCGGGTCGCGCCGGGCTTCATGCTCAGCGGCGCGCGATGGCTCGTCGGCGTGTCGCTGATCGTCGGGCCGCTGGCCCCAGGCGTCGCTGTCGCCACCCCACCCGGCGGCGGGTCACCGGGCGGCGGCTCACCGGCGCCGCACCGCCCGGCCGCCGTGCTCAACCTCGACCGGCCCCTGCCGCCAAGTCTGGACCGTCCACTCGTCCCGGCGTCATCGCCGATGTTCGCGGCGGCCCCCGAACCCACCACCTCGGCATCGCCCACAGCGCTCGCCGCGCCGCCGTCGGCCCCTGGCGTGCCGTACCGCGACAGCGGGCATCGCGACAACGCCCATCGCGACAGCGGGCATCGCGACGATGGCCGCTACGTCGTCCGCCGTGGCGACACCTTGTGGGACATCGCCGCGCGGCACCTCGGGCCGCGGGCGACCGCCGCTGAGATCGCCCGCGCTTGGCCGCAGTGGTACGCGGCCAACCGCGCGGCCATCGGGCCGAACCCCCACCTGATTCACCCGGGCCTCGTCTTGCAGGCCCCCGCGCAGTGAACCCGAACCAGCCGCACGAGTAAAGGAATCCGATGGCCGTCACCGCCTCCGCCTTGGCCCTGCCCGCCGAAAGCGACTCACCGGACGATCCGGCCGACCTGCGCCGCGCGCCCGTGCCGCTGTGCGACCCTCCGTTCGACGACGAGACGGCGAACACCGACGTCGCCGCCGGCGGCGGTCACCGCGACGCGCAAGGAATGCTCGCGCTCGGCTTCACGCTTCCCGGCGGCGTGCCGGCGTCACCGGAGGTGCCAACCGAGCTGACACCTGGAAGCCACCGGCGGCTCCAACTGGTCCCGTCCGTCGGGCCGAAAGCGGCGCGCACGGCCGGTCATTCGGCCCGGCGCAAGGGGCGGACGCCAGATGACGACTTCGGCCCGCGGCACACGCCCCGCGCGCAGCTGCCAGAGCCGAAGCCGTGGGCGGGCCGGTTGGTCCAGGCGATCGTGGAGGTCATGTCGGGCGTGCGTCCGGTCGCCCAACTCGTGCGTTGGACGACGACCGACGTCTACGCGACGATGCAGCGACGGATCGCCCACACCGAGTTGGCGAACCACGGCGCGCGCGGCGGTCGGCGACTCGGCGCGATCGTGCGATCGATCCATGTCGACGAGCCCGCCGACGGCGTGGCCGAAGTTTGCGCCGTGGTGCAGCAAGGGGCGCGGTGCCGCGCGGTCGCGCTGCGGCTCGAGGGCTTCGACGGCCGCTGGCAGTGCACCGTGCTGCAAGTCGGTTGACGCGCGAGGGCGAACGGTCAGGCGACGTTGCGCGGGTCGCCGTGGCAGCGCTTGTAGGCCTTGCCTGACCCGCACGGGCACTTGGCGTTGCGCGGCGTGCCCTCGTACATCAGCGTCGGCTGCCCGTCGGTGGTCGCCGCGGCCGCCTGCCCTGAGCCGGCGTCGCCGTCGATCGTCGGCGCCGAATACTCCAGGCGAGCCGGCCGCCGCGGCGTCTGCAAGCCGGGCGCCACCAACCGGGAAAGCGCGGCCACCTTCGCCTGCGCCTCGGCCGACGACTCGCCGGCGCCGTTGCCTGCGGCCCCACCGCCCACCGGCGCCGGCGCCGGTGCCGGTGCCGCCTCCTCGACGTCCGCACTCGGCTGCGCCTCGGCGGCCACCGTCTCCTCGCCGGCCTCGGGCTCGGCGGGCGCCACCTGCACCTCGAGGTTGAAAAGGAACGCGACGGACTCCTCTTTGATGGCGTCCATCATCGTGGTGAACATGGTGAAGCCCTCGCGCTGGTACTCGACCAGCGGGTCGCGCTGACCGTACGAGCGCAGCTGGATGCCCTCTTGCAGGTAGTCCATCTCGTACAGGTGCTCGCGCCACTTGCGGTCGAGCACCGAGAGCACCACCCGGCGTTCGAGCTCGCGCAGCACCGGCTCGCCGTCCGGCTTGACTCCGAGTGACTCCTCGCGCCGTTCGTACGCCGTTTGGGCGTCGGCGGCGATCTCCTCGATCAGGAACTCGCTGGTCAACGCGGCCCGGTCGCCACCGCTGGCCGCCTCGAGATCCTCGACCGACAGGCTGATCGGGTACAGCGCCTTCAGCGCCTTCCACAACTCGTCGAGGTCCCACTCCTCCGCGTAGCCCTCGGCGGTGGCCGCGGTGATGTAACCGCGAACGACGTCGTCGATCATGTGCACGACCTGGTCGTGCAGGTCGTCGCCGTGCAACACCCGGCGCCGCTCGGCGTAGATGACGGTGCGCTGCTTGTTCAGCACCTCGTCGTACTTCAAGACGTTTTTGCGGATCTCGAAGTTCTGCTGCTCCACCTGGGTTTGCGCGGAGCGGATCGCGCGGGTGACCATCTTCGACTCGATGGGCACCTCGTCGGGGATGTTCAGCGTGTCCATGATGCGCTCGACCGCGGCGCCGTTGAACAGCCTCATCAAGTCGTCGCCGAGCGAGAGGTAAAAACGCGACTCGCCGGGGTCGCCCTGCCGGCCCGACCGCCCGCGCAGCTGGTTGTCGATGCGACGGGAGTCGTGCCGCTCGGTGCCGAGCACGTACAGACCACCCGCGCCCACAACCTCGTCGTGCTCCGACGCGACCGACGCCTTCCACTTCTCCAACGCGGCGGGCCAGGCGGCCTCGTACTCCTCGGGCGTGTCGACCGGCGACAACCCGCTCTCCGAAAGTTCAAGCTGGGCAAGGAATTCCGGGTTGCCGCCGAGCATGATGTCGGTGCCACGGCCGGCCATGTTCGTCGCGACGGTGACCGCGCCCTTGCGGCCGGCCTGGGCGACGATCGCCGCCTCCTTCTCGTGGTACTTGGCGTTGAGCACCTCGTGCGGAACGCCGCGGCGCAACAGCATGCTGGACAGCAGCTCCGACTTCTCGACGCTCACGGTGCCGACCAGCACCGGCTGGCCCTTCTCGTGGCGCTCGGCGATGTCGTCGACGACCGCCTCGAACTTGGCCTTCTCCGACTTGAAGACGACGTCGCTTTGGTCGATGCGCTGCATGGGGCGGTTGGTGGGGATCGGCACCACACCGAGCTTGTAGGTCTGGTCGAACTCGGCCGCCTCGGTGTAGGCAGTGCCGGTCATCCCGCCGAGTTTGTCGTACAGGCGGAAGTAGTTCTGCAGGGTGATGGTCGCAAGAGTTTGGTTCTCTTGCTTGATCTCGACGCCTTCCTTCGCCTCGATGGCCTGGTGCATGCCCTCGTTGTAGCGGCGGCCGTACAAGATTCGGCCGGTGAACTCGTCGACGATGAGCACCTCGCCGTCGATGACGACGTAATCCTTGTCGAGCTTGAACAACTCCTTGGCTTTCAAGGCGTTGTTCAGGTACCCGACGAGCGCGGTGTGCGTCGCCTCGTACAGGTTGTCGATGCCCAGCCAGTCCTCGACCCGCTGCACCCCGCGCTCGGTGACCGCCACGGTGCGCTTCTTCTCGTCGACCTCGTAGTCGCCTTCGCCTTCCTCGCCGCGTTCCAAGCGCTTCGCGAGCGCGGCGAAGTCGTTGTACCACTTGAGGTTGAGCTCGACCGGCCCGCTGATGATGAGGGGGGTGCGCGCCTCGTCGATGAGGATGGAGTCGACCTCGTCGACGACGGCGAAGAAATGCCCGCGCTGCACGAGCTCCTCGGCGCTCCACGCCATGTTGTCGCGCAGGTAGTCGAAGCCGAACTCGTTGTTCGTGCCGTAGGTGATGTCGGCCGCGTAGGCGGCCCGCCGCTGCTCCGACGGCATCTGGGAGAGGATCACGCCGACCTCGAGCCCGAGGAAGCGGTGCACCCGGCCCATCCACTCGGAGTCGCGGCGGGCCAGGTAGTCGTTGACCGTCACCAGGTGCACGCCCTTGCCGGCCAGCGCGTTGAGGTAGACCGGCAACGTCGAGACCAGCGTCTTGCCCTCGCCGGTGCGCATCTCCGCGATGTTGCCGAGGTGCAGCGCCGCGCCGCCCATCAGCTGGACGTCGAAGTGCCGCTGGCCGAGCGTGCGCCGGGCCGCCTCCCGGACGGTGGCGAACGCCTCCGGCAGCAGGTCGTCGAGGCTCTCACCGTCGGCGTACCTCTCCTTGAACTCCGCGGTCTGCTCGCGCAGCTCGGCGTCGGAGAGGGCGACGAAGTCCTCCTCGATGCTGTTGACCTGGTCGGCCAACTGCTTCAGTCGGCGAAGCGTCTTGCCCTCGCCGGCACGCAGGACTTTGTCTAAGAGCGCTGGCACGTGG
This sequence comes from Acidothermaceae bacterium, assembly GCA_036380925.1. GTDB lineage: Bacteria > Actinomycetota > Actinomycetes > Acidothermales > Acidothermaceae > JAICLV01. The sequence goes on along the minus strand of DASVDW010000100.1, from coordinate 4,461 downwards.
AATTGCTCCTCGAGTTCGCGAACGGGCGGGCACGCCGATGCGGGACGGCGCGCGAGGGCGCCGTCTCAGCCATCGTAGGCGAGCGGGCGTCGGATTGGCGGTGGCCGACCCTACGATCACCCATCATGGCCGCACTCGAGCTCTCGGCGAACGATGCCCGCCGAATCGCGTTGCGAGCGCAGTCGCTGCTCGGAGCACCTGATCGCCGGGCCGGCGTGCCGGGTGTGCTGCGCGCGCTCGGCGCCGTCCAGCTCGACACGATCTCGGTGCTCGCCCGCTCCCACGAGCTGGTCGTGCACGCGCGGCTCGGCGTGACCAGCCGGGTCAGGATCGAGCGGGCCTACTGGGGCTCCGGGGACGCGTTCGAGTACTGGGCGCACGCGGCGAGCGTGCTGCCGATCTCGCAGTGGCCGCTGTTCGCGTTCCGGCGCCGAGAGTTCCGCGAGCGGCAGCGGGTCTGGGACGACCACCACGCGCCGACCGCCGAGAAGGTGCTCGCCCGCGTGCGAGCCGAGGGCCCGCTCACGGCGTCCGATCTCGGCGGGGCGAAACAGGCCGCGCAGTGGTGGGGGTGGTCGGAGGTCAAGCGCGCGGCGGAGTACCTGCTCGCCGCCGGCGAGCTCGTCTGCGCGACGCGCGTCGGCTGGCGGCGGGTCTACGACCTCCCCGAGCGGGTCGTGCCGTCGCACTGGCTGCACGACGACATGGACGACGACCGGTGCAAGGTCGAGCTGATCCGCAGGGCGGCCCGCGCGCTGGGGGTGGCGACGGCGGCCGACCTCGCCGACTACTTCCGGCTGCGCACGCGCGACGTCGTCCGGTTGCTGCCGGAGACGGAGCTGACGTCCGTCGCCGTGGCCGGATGGAGGTCGCCGGCCTGGGCCGATCCGGCCGCGCTCGAGGCGGCCGCCGCGCGCGGGAGACATCGCAGCACGCTGCTGTCGCCGTTCGACTCCCTGGTGTGGGATCGCAAGCGCACCGCGCGGTTGTTCGGGTTCGACCACCGGCTCGAGGCCTACGTCCCCAAAGGCAACCGCGAGCACGGCTACTTCACCATGCCGGTGCTGGCCGGCGGCTCGTTGATCGCCCGGGTCGACCCGGCGCGCGAGAACGGCGTGCTGGTCGCCCGGCAGATCACCGTCGAGCCGCGGTTCGCCACGCCCGCCCGGATCGGTGCGGCGGCCGCGTCGATCGCAACGGCGCTACGAGAGGCGGCCCAGTGGGTCGGGTGCGACGGCGTCGCGGTCGATCGGGTCGTGCCCGAACCGGTCGACCAGCTCGTGCGCGCGGCGCTTTGAACACGCCTCGCCTAAAGCGCCAAGTGCAGCCTGATAGCACGGTCGAGTTCGCGCACCAGATCAGGTGGTAGGCCACCTCGCCGTTGGATCACCCGTTCGACGGCGACCGATCGGAGCTGCTCGGCTTGCGCCTTCGAATCGCGCCCCAAGCCGGTGCCAGCAGCAGGGAGGAAAACCTGGAACGGATACACGCGTTCGACGTTCGATGTCACCGGTACGACGGTGACGACTCCGCTTCCGAGCGTTGTCGCTGTTGAGTTGGCGACGTCATTGCTGACGATGATGGCGGGCCGACGCTTGGTTGCCTCGGACCCGCGCGTCAGATCGAAGTCGACGAGATAGATTTCGCCGCGCCGCATCAGGCCTCGAGACCATCTGATGTCGTGGTCTCCCAATCAGCGGCGTCCTCGGAGCCGCCCCAGTCACGCCAGGCTTCGGCGTAGGCGCTCGAGAGCTCGCCGACCTTCAACAGGCTGACGGCCTTGTGCAGGACGGCTGACCGTGACTCGAACCCTTCGCTGCGCGCGTACTCGTCGAGGAACGCGACATCCTCGGCGGGAAGGCTCACACTGACTTTCATACCAATGATGCTACCTGGCGTACTACCGGCTTGCCACCGCCAACCGCGAGCGTGCCGCCGGCCGAGCGCTCAGGTGATCTCGAGCAGCTTCTCCCGCACCGCGTAGACGACGGCTTCCATCCGCGAGTGCAGCTGCAGCTTCTCCAAGATGTTGCGCACGTGGTTTTTCACCGTGTTCTCGCTGATGAACAGCTCTTTGGCGATGTCGCGGTTGTTCAGGCCCTTGGCGACCAGCCGCAACACCTCCATCTCGCGGTCGGTCAGCTTCGGCGCGGGCACCTGCTGGCGAGAGTCGCCCTTCTTGATCATCGAGGCGAACTCGCTGAGCAGCTTCGACGCCATCGACGGGCTGATCAGCGACTGGCCGCCGTGCACGGCGCGGATCGCAGCGGCCACCTCGTCGATGGAGATTTCTTTGAGCAGGTAGCCCATCGCGCCGGCTTTGATCGCGTCGTAGAGGTCGGCCTCCTCGTCGCTGATCGTCAGCATGATGATCTTCGCCGACGGCGCGATGTCTTTGATCGCGGTGCACGCCTCGATGCCGCTGCGCTTCGGCATCCGCACGTCCATCAACACGATGTCGGGCAGCGTCTGGCCCGCCTTGGCGACCGCCTCGGCGCCGTCGCTGGCCTCGCCGACGAGCTCGATGTCGGGCTCTTGGCTGAGCACCATCTCCAGGCCGCGCCGAAACAGCGCGTGGTCGTCGACCACCAACACCCGGATGGGTTCGGCGTGCGACGCCGCCGCGGGGGCGCCGGTCGCGCCGGGCGATGCCGCGGGCGGTCCGCCGAGGGTCGACCCGCCGACGGGCGGTCGAGGCGCCTGCGGCCGACCGGCCGGCATCTCGGACCCGGCGCCGCGACCCGTGCCGGGAGCCGCACCACGAGCGAAGTCACCCCGTCGGCCGAGCCCGTCTCCCGGTTCTCGATGCCCCTCGCTCACGACGCCTCCCGTTCCCTCATCGCGTCACCCAACTCGTCGCGCCACTCGCCGGGCGTGCGACCTGGTCATCGTTCGTGGTCACATCCGGCTACCCGGCCATCGTACGGACATCCCTGGTCACATCGTGCTGCGAAGCGGTAGATCTTGCTCTGTCGACGCGCCTTGGGCGGAGCCCGGTTCCCCGCCGAAAGTTTCAACCGTGCCGTCCTGGGTCTCCAACCGGATGACGCCGTAGTCATAACCGCGTCGTCGATACACCACACTCGGCAGGCCGCTCTCCTTGTCGCAGAACAAGTAGAAGTCGTGCCCCACCAGTTCCATCTCGTAGAGCGCCTGGTCGAGGGTCATCGGCGTTGCGCGGTGCAGCTTCTCGCGCACCAGCATCGGCCCCTCGCCCGCCTCGCCGGCGAGCGCCTCGGGGTGGTTCGCCTTCGCGGCGTACGGATCCACCTCGCCGTCGGAGCCGGCTGCCTCGCCGCCCAGGGCCGGGACGAGCGCCGGCGGCAGCACGGCGGTCGCCGCGGCCACCGACACCGGGGTTCGGGCGCCGCGGTGCACCCGCCGCCGGTCGGCGGCCTTGCGCAACCTGGCCTCGAGCTTCGCCCACGCCAGGTCGAAGGCGGCGATCATCGTCTCCGCGCGCGCCTCGGCGCGGATCACCGGGCCGCGGGAGATACAGGTGAGCTGCACGCGGTCACAGATCTCCGACATCCGCGGATTGCGTTCTCGGGAGATCTCGACATCGAGTCGAATCGCCTTCGGACAAAGCTTCGCCACCTTGGCGAGCTTCTCCTGCACGTGGGCCCGCACCCGCGCGGGAACCTCGATGCGCCTACCCGTGACCACGATGTCCACCGTGAACTCCTCCCGCCGACTCGACTGCCAACTCGACTAAAAGGCAACTCCAGGCAGTTCCATGTATCCAGCTACGACACAGGCTTCAAGCCTTCCCCCGAATCTGTCGTCACACCCGCGGACCGCGCCGCAGCCGGCTCCCAACCTGGTTGGGGCGTGGCGTCCGCCCGGCCGACCTGGTCTTCGACCCCACATCCGCCTGCAGAGGTGTTCGCGGCGCGCGGGCGCGCTGCAATGCCACTACTGACCTTCTCCCGAACGACGGTCGCCCAACGGACGGCCGCCGACGAGGCAGGGCTTACTCCTAAGCCGCACCGTGCTCGAACGACGAGAAGTCGCCTTACGTGGACCGCTTTGCCTGCGACTGGCATCGGCTTGCCGGCGCGCCGCTGCGCACCGACGCAACCACGGACCCGGACGAACGCCACACCTTCAACCTAGCCCGGTCGAACCCGACGTGACACCGTCCGATCGGCCCACCGGCGGCACTTTCGCTCGTTCCTTCGCGCGCCGGCCGCCATCCGAGCGCCGGGTGCCCGCCACCGCGATCACCGCGGTGACGATCGCCCCGGCCTGGGTCAGCGCGCGACACGCCTCGGCGGCGGTCGCGCCGCTCGTGACGATGTCGTCGACCACGACCACGCCTGCGCCGCGGGCGCGCCGGCGATGACCCGCCGACCGCACGGTGAGCGCTCCGCTCAGGTTGGCCCTTCTCTTCGAGACCGACAACCCCGCCTGGTCCGCCACCGTCCGCGCCTGCCGCAACACCGGCGCCACCGTGGCGCC
>DASVDW010000099.1:0-36847 GCA_036380925.1 Acidothermaceae bacterium | reverse complement strand
GACGGGGGTGGCGCGGCCGGGCCCGCCCGCCCGCGCCACCAACTGTGTCGGCTGCTCGCCGTTTCGGCATGGCGGAACGTCTCGCGCCCGCGAGCAGGCAAGCCTATGGTCGAGTCGCGCACCCCTCGCGCGCTTGTGACTACACGAGGAGAATCCACCCCGGTGAGCGACACACCCATCCTTCAGATGAAGGGCATCAACAAGAGCTTCGGCCCGGTGCACGTCCTCCACGACGTTGACTTCAACGTCTACCCAGGCGAGGTCATGGCGCTGGTCGGTGACAACGGGGCCGGCAAGACCACGCTCATCAAGTGCCTCGCCGGCATCTATCCGATCGACAGCGGCGAGATCCTCATCGACGGCGAGCTGGTGCACATCCACGGCCCGCGCGAAGCCGCCGCCCTGGGCATCGAGTTCGTGTACCAAGACCTCGCGTTGTGCGACAACCTCGACATCGTCCAAAACATGTTCCTCGGCCGCGAGCAACGCAAGCGGCCGTTCCGCAACCTCGACGAGTCGTCGATGGAGAAGCGCGCCCGCGCGACGCTGGCCGGCCTGTCGGTGCGCACCGTGTCGTCGGTGCGCCAGGTGGTGGCCAGCCTGTCCGGCGGCCAGCGGCAAACCGTTGCGATCGCCAAAGCGGTGCTGTGGAACAACCGCGTCGTCGTCCTCGACGAGCCGACCGCCGCGCTCGGCGTGGCGCAGACCAAGCAGGTGCTCGACCTGGTTCGCCGGCTCGCCGACGCCGGTCACGGCGTCATCTTGATCTCCCACAACATGAACGACGTGATGCAGGTGGCCGACCGGGTGACTGCCCTCTACCTGGGCCGAATCGCGGGCGAGGTCAAGGCGAGCGAGGTCACGCACGCGCAGGTCGTCGAACTCATCACCGCGGGGCGATCCGGAAGCATCGGTCTGGCGCCCTCCACGGCGGCCGAGAGCGCATAGGAAAAGGGACATGAGCCAGGACATCTCGGGCGACCAGAGCGTCGCCCCCAAGGCGACCGACATCCCCGAGACGCCGACCGCCACGGCTACGCCGGCGGCGCGCGGCGACTTCTCGGGTGACGTCGGCGCGGCCACCCTCAAGCAAGCGGTCACCAACTACTTCGCGCGCGTCAAGGGCGGCGAAGTCGGCGGCCTGCCGGCCTTTCTCGGTCTGATCGTCCTCCTGGTGGTGTTCACCATGACGACGAAGGTGTTCATGACCAAGGGCAACATGGCCAACGTCGTCACGCAGGCCGGCCCCATCATCTTCATCGCCATGGGTCTGGTCTTCGTCCTACTGCTCGGCGAGATCGACCTCGCCGCAGGCACGGCGGCGGGCTTGTCCTCCGCCGGCATGGCGATCGCGGTCAACCACCACGGCGACATCGCGTCGCAGCTCAAAGGCGGCATGTTCGGCGCGTACATCGTGTGCATGGTGGTCGGGCTATTGATCGCAGCCTGGCAGCGGATGTGGTGGGCGGTCGCATTCGTGGCGTTCGGGATCGTCATCTTGACGACGCACCTGGGCAGCAACCAGATCCTCGCCATGCTCCTCGCCGTCACCACCGGAACCGCGATCGGCGTGTTGACCGGCTTTCTCGTCGCGCGGGTGAAGATCCCGTCGTTCGTGGTGACCCTCGCCTTGTTCCTCGCGTGGCAGGGCGTCTTGATCCAGTTCCTCGGCGCCGGTAACGCGATCCCCACGCAACAGTTCAAGCACATCAACGCGATCGAGAACTCGAACATCTCGCCGGCCTGGGGCTGGGTGCTGCTGGTGGTCTTCGTCGGCGGCTACGGCGTGTTCGTCATTTACCGGTCGTTGCGTCGGCGGGCGGAGCAGCTGCCTGCCGCGCCGATGAGCGTCCTCGGCACGCAACTCGTGGTGCTGCTCGTCCTTGGCGCCTTGGCGGTCTACTTCCTCAACGAGAACCGCAACCCCAACAAGGGCAACCCGATTCGCGGTGTGCCATGGGTCGTCCCGCTGATTCTCGTGGTGTTCGTCGCCATGACGCTGCTGCTGTCGAAGACGAGCTTCGGCCGCCACCTGTACGCCGCTGGCGGCAACGCCGAAGCGGCCCGGCGCGCTGGTATCGACGTCCCTAGGATGCGGATCGCCGCGTTTGCCATCTCCACCACGCTCGCGGGCATCGGCGGTGTCGTCTTGGCGTCCAAACAGGGCGGCGTGCCGGCCGACGCGGGCGCGGGCAACACCCTGCTGTTCGCGGTCGGCGCCGCGGTCATCGGCGGAACCTCGCTGTTCGGTGGCCGCGGCCGGATCCGCGACGCCGTTCTCGGTGGCTTGGTGATCGCGATCATCCCCAACGGTCTGCAGCTGCACCCGGGCATCGGCGCGTCGTATCAGTACGTCATCACCGGCGGATATCTGTTGGTGGGCGCCGCTGTCGACGCGCTGTCGCGAGCTCGCCAGCAGGCATAGCGGGCGGAGGAGATGCGACCGGCGGTCGAGAGATTGCAGGCCGAACGCTAATGAGCACCAGCGGCGGAGCAACACAGGAGGAAGTGCGGCGCCGCAACGTCAGCACACTGCTCCACGAACTGCACGTTCACGGCTCCCAGTCCCGCGCGGAGCTGACCGGCACGATGGGATTGAATCGCAGCACGATCAAGGCGTTGGTCGGAGAGCTGGTCGACCGCGACCTGGTCAGCGAGACGATCCCTGACACCGCGGCGCGCGCCGGGCGTCCCTCGCACGTCGTCGTGCCGCGGTCCGACACCGTGCACGTGCTCGCGGCCGAGCTGGGTGTCGACACGACCACCGTCGCCGTCGTCGGCTTGGGTGGCGCGATTCTGGCCCGCCGCGAGTACGTGAGCACCTCTCCCTCACCGGTCGAAGTCATCGTCGAACGGCTGTCCACCGAGCTCGCCGACCTCGACTCGCAGGTGGGCGGGCGGCTGGTCGGCGTCGGCGTCGCGGTGCCCGGACTCGTCCAGGGCGGCGACGGTTGGGTCGAGCTGGCGCCGAACCTCGGGTGGCGGGAGGTGCCGTTCGGCCGGCTGCTCGCCGACCGGTTGGGATTCGACGTCCCGGTGAGTGTCGGCAACGACGGCGACCTCGGCGGTCTTGCCGAACACCTGCGGGGCGCCGGACAGGGCGTCGACAACCTGCTCTTCGTCAGTGGCGACGTCGGCGTTGGCGGCGGGATCATCATCGACGGTCGGATCTTGCTCGGTTCTTGTGGCTACGCAGGCGAAATCGGCCACATGATGGTCAACCCGGACGGGCGGCCGTGCCGGTGCGGCAGCCGTGGTTGTTTCGAGACCGAGGTGGGCGAGGAGTCGGTTCTGCTGGCCTGCGGTCGGCCGCGCGACGCGGGTCGAGCAGGCCTGCACGAGGTGTTCTCCGCGGCCGGGCGAGGCGAGCCGGCCGCGGTGGCCGGGCTGCGCCAGATCGTCGTCTGGCTGGCCCGGGGACTGGCCTCGCTGGTGAACATCCTCGACACCGAGTTGGTGATTCTGGGCGGCACGCTGGCGGGGATGCTGCCTGCGGTCGGCCCAGGCCTGCAGGCCGAACTCGCGTCCTTGACCACCCTCACCAGCCGGCATCCGGTGCCGGTCGTGGCATCGGGCCTCGGCGAGGACTCCGCGGTGGTCGGCGCCGCGGAGCTCGCGTTCGAATCCCTCCTCGCCGACCCGCTCGACATCAGCCCGTTGGAGGCGTCGCCCCAGCCGATCGTCAAACCGGCCTGAGCCGCGCACACCGCGGAGCGGCCTGAGCCGTTAACGCAGCGGAAGGAACTGCCCGACCGCGACCGCGGCGAACAGCAGCGTCAAATAGCTGATCGACATGTGGAACAGCCGCATCGGCTTTGGATCGGCGCCGGCGCGCGCCCGCGCCGACAATCGATGGGCTTCGACCAGGAACCACCCGCCCAGCAGCGTGGCGAACGCGAGATACGGCAGGCCGGCGTGCCCGATCGGCCCCAGCAGCAGCGAGATGCCCACCATCACATACGAGTAGAAGAGGATCTTGCGGGCGACCACGGTGGGCTCGGCGACCACCGGCAGCATCGGCACGCCGGCCGCCGCGTAGTCGTCACGAAACTTCATGGCGAGCGCCCAAAAGTGCGGCGGCGTCCAGGCGAAGATCACGCCGAACAGCACGAACGCGGGCCAGTCGACTCCCCCGGTGACCGCCGCCCAGCCGACCAGCACGGGAAAGCAGCCCGCCGCGCCGCCGATGACGATGTTGGACGGGGTTCGCCGCTTCAGCCCGAGCGTGTAGACGAAGACGTAGACCAAGATGGCGCCGTCGCACAGCAGCGCCGACGGCCAGTTGACGACGAAGCCCATCAACAGGGTCGCGGCGACGCCGAGCGCGATCCCGAACCGCAACGCGTTCGCCGGCGACACGACGTGCTTCGCCAGTGGACGACGCGCGGTCCGGCGCATGATCTGGTCGATGTCGCGGTCGACGTAGCAGTTGATGGTGTTGGCGCTGCCCGCCGCGAACGTGCCGCCGACCAACGTCGCCGCGACCAGCCAAAGTGACGGCATGCCGCGCTCGGCGAGGATCATCGCCGGAACCGTGGTGACCAGCAGCAGCTCGATGATACGGGGCTTGGTCAACGCCACGTAGGCGCGCACCACATCGGACAACCGCCGATGACGCGGGGCCTTCGCTCCCGCGTGCAGCCGCTCGGCGATGAGTGACACGCGCTCCGCTTTCGCCGGTGAGGGTTCTCAAACGTTCGGCGACTTTCCGCCGCCGCCCCTGCATCCTAGCGATCCGGGTCGGACCGGCTTCGCGCCCGACCAGACCTGCCTGCGGGCGCACCGGCTGGATAGGCTGACGGACGAGATCACCCGGGCATTTTTTGGCGCCACCCGGCGCTGTCCATAGCTGTCGAAAGCTGTCAAGAGCTGTCCAGAGGAGCGATGACACCCGTGGCCGAGCAAAGCAAGTCCCGTCCCGTCTCTAGCTCGTCGTCCGGCCTCGAGTGGAGCGATCTCGACAAGACCGCGGTCGACGTGGTCCGCGCCCTTGCGATGGACGCGGTCGAGGCGGCCGGTTCAGGCCACCCCGGCACCGCGATGAGCCTCGCGCCCGCCGCGTACCTGCTCTTCCAGCGGCTGCTGCGCCACGACCCGACCGACCCGGGCTGGGTCGGGCGCGACCGGTTCGTGTTGTCGTGCGGGCACTCGAGTCTGACGCTGTACATCCAGCTGTTCCTGTCCGGCTACGGCCTGACGATCGAGGACATCGAGCACTACCGCCAGTGGGGTTCGCTCACGCCTGGCCACCCGGAGCACGGCCACACGGCCGGAGTCGAGACCACCACCGGCCCGCTCGGCCAGGGCGTCGGCAACGCCGTCGGCATGGCGATGGCCGCCCGCCGCGAGCGCGGCATGTTCGACCCCGACACCGCGCCCGGGCAAAGCGTTTTCGACCACACGATCTGGGCGTTCTGCTCCGACGGCGACATGCAGGAAGGCGTGCAGGCGGAGGCGGCGAGCGTCGCCGGCCACCAGCAACTCGGCAACCTCGTGCTGTTGTACGACGACAACCACATCTCGATCGAAGGCGACACGCGCGTCGCGTTTTCGGAGGACGTCGGCAAGCGCTACGAGGCGTACGGCTGGCACGTGCAGCATGTCGACGACGTCAACGACGTCCAGGCTTTGCACAACGCGTTGGTCACCGCGCGCGACACCACCGACAAGCCCAGCCTCGTCGTCGTCCGCTCGATCATCGCCTGGCCGGCCCCGACCGCGCAGAACACCGGCAAGTCGCATGGTTCGGCCCTTGGCGCCGCGGAAGTCGCCGCCACCAAGAAGGTGCTCGGCTTCGACCCCGAGAAGAAGTTCTTCGTGCCGGACGACGTGCTCGCGCACGCGCGCGAGGTCGTCGACCGCGGCCGCGCGTTGAACAAGGAGTGGACCGAGCGGTTCGACGCGTGGCGGGCGGCCAATTCGGAGCGCGCCGCCGAGCTCGACCGGGTGCTGGCCCGGCGACTGCCGGCCGGCTGGGACGCCGAGCTGCCGTCGTTCGAGGCCGACAAGGCGGTCTCGACCCGCAAGGCCTCCGGTCAGGTGATCCAGGCGCTGGCCGCGAAGCTGCCCGAGTTGTGGGGCGGATCCGCCGACCTCGCGGAGTCCAACCTCACCGACATCGAGCACGGCGGCTCGTTCCTGCCCCCAGCACATGGCGGCGACCCCTACGGCCGGGTGCTGCACTTCGGCATCCGCGAGCACGCCATGGGCGCGATCATGAACGGCATCACGCTGCACGGCGCCACCCGCGTGTTCGGCGGCACGTTCCTCGTGTTCAGCGACTACATGCGCGCCGCCGTGCGGCTCGCCGCGCTCATGAAGCTGCCGGTGACCTACGTGTGGACGCACGACTCGATCGGCCTCGGCGAGGACGGTCCGACTCACCAGCCGATCGAGCATCTCGCCGCGCTGCGGGCGATCCCAGGCCTCGACGTCGTGCGGCCCGCCGACGCCAACGAGACCACCGTGGCCTGGCGCACCGTCATCGAGCACACCGACCGTCCGGCCGGGCTTTGCCTGTCGCGGCAGAACCTGCCGGTGTTCGACCGCACCGACCTCGCGTCGGCGGAGGGCGTCGCGAAGGGCGCGTACGTGCTGGCGGAGGCCGGCAGCGGGGCGCCTGAGGTGCTCATCATCGCAACCGGCTCGGAGGTGCAGATCGCCTTGGCCGCAAGGGACCTGCTCGAAGCCGAGGGCACGCCGACCCGCGTGGTGTCGATGCCCTGCCGGGAGTGGTTCCTCGAGCAGACCGACGCCTACCGCCAAGAGGTGCTGCCACCGCGCGTGAAGGCGCGGGTTTCGATCGAGGCGGCCGTCGCGATGGGCTGGCGCGACTTTGTCGGCGATCACGGCGAGTGCGTGTCGATCGAGCATTACGGCGCGAGCGCCGCCTACCAGGTCCTCTACGAGCAGTTCGGGCTGACCGCCGATCGGGTCGTCGCCGCGGCGCACGCGAGCTTGTCGCGGGTGCGTGGCATCCCAGGGTCGACGACCGGAAACTGAAGAAGAGACTCAAGTGTGGAACCGGCTCCCCGGTCCGCGACGAAAGGAACAACATGACTGACGCGCTCGCACAACTGTCGGCGGCCGGCGTCTCGGTGTGGATCGATGACATCAGCCGGGACCGATTGCAGTCCGGCAACCTCGCCGACCTCGTCCGCGACCGCCACGTTGTCGGTGTGACGTCCAACCCGACGATTTTCGCCAAGTCGATTGAGAAGAGCGAACTGTACAAAGAGCAGGTGCACGACCTCGGCGTGCGTGGCGTCGACGTCGGAGAGGCGATGCGGGCCATCACGGCGTTCGACATCAGGTGGGCGTGCGACGTGCTGCGCCCCGTGTACGACGCGAGCGACGGCGTCGACGGTCGGGTGTCCATCGAGGTCTCCCCCGACATCGCGCACGACACCGACAAGACGATCGCCGAGACCCGGGCCCTGTGGTGGCTGGTCGACAGGCCCAACCTCTACGTGAAAATCCCGGCCACGGTCGCGGGTGTGCCGGCGATCGCGCAAGGCCTCGCTGAAGGCATCTCGATCAACGTGACGTTGATTTTCTCCCTGCAGCGATACGAGGCGGTCATCGACGCGTTCTTCGACGGCATGGAACGCGCGCTCAAGGCAGGGCACGACCTCTCGAAGCTCACGTCGGTCGCGTCGTTCTTCGTCTCCCGCGTAGACACCGAGGTCGACAAGCGGTTGGAGAAAATCGGCGGCGACGCCCTGGAACTGAAGGGCAAGGCGGCGGTCGCGAACGCGCGGCTGGCGTACAAGCTGTACGAGGAGAAGTTCGCCTCCCAGCGTTGGCAACGATTGGCCGCGGCCGGTGCGAAGCCGCAGCGCCCGCTGTGGGCCTCGACGTCCACCAAAGACCCTTCCTTGCCCGACACGATTTACGTGACCGAGCTCGTGGCGCCGGGCACCGTCAACACCATGCCGGAGTCGACGCTGCAGGCCACCTACGACCACGGTGAAATCCCCACCGACAGCATTCGCGGCAACTACGCCGACGCCCAAGGCGTGCTCGACAAGTTGGCCTCGCTCGGCATTAGCTATGACGACGTGGTCGAAACGCTTGAGCGCGAGGGCGTCGAGAAGTTCTCAATGTCGTGGAGCGAGCTGACGACGGCCATCGAGAAGCAACTTCAGCAGAAGGCGGGGCGCTGATGGCCCACGTGCACGAGGCGACCGAGTTCGCCGGCGTCAATGTCAGACTGACCGGCGCCGACTACGTCAGCCCCGCGAAGAACGCCGAACGCGAGCTCGCGGCGGAGGGGTTCGCGGCCAAGCTGGCGGCGAAGGACGCCACGTTGTGGGGGCCGGACGCCCAGGAGGAGGCCGCGATCCGGCTTGGCTGGCTCGACCTGCCCCGGACGTCGTGGCAGTACATCCCGCAACTGGCGGAGTTGCGCGCGCAGTTCGAGGAAGCGGGCCTGCATCGCGTCGTCCTCGCCGGCATGGGCGGCTCCTCGCTGGCGCCGGAGGTGATCGCGGCGACCGCGGGTGTGCGGCTCACCGTGCTTGACACGACCGACGCGGGGCAGGTGGCGGCCGCGATCGCCGAGGACATCGAGCACACCGTCGTGGTGGTGTCCAGCAAGAGCGGTGGAACGGTCGAGACCGACAGTCACCGCCGCGCTTACGAGCACGCGTTTCGCGAGGCGGGGATCGACCCGGCCGAGCGCATCGTCGTGGTCACCGACCCTGGTTCGCCGTTCGAGAAGCTGGCGCGCGACGCCGGTTACCGGGTCTTCCTCGCCGACCCGAACGTCGGCGGCCGATACAGCGCGCTGTCGGCGTTCGGCTTGGTGCCCAGCGCGCTCGCCGGCGTCGACGTCGAGGGCCTGCTGCGTGACGCGGAAGCCTTGCTGCCGAGCCTGGGCAACGACCTCGACAACCCCGGCCTGACGCTGGGCGCCGCACTGGGCGAGGCCGGTCGGGCGGGTCGCGACAAGGTGATCCTGGCCGATTTCGGCTCCCGGCATCCCGGTTTCGGCGACTGGGCGGAGCAGCTGATCGCCGAGTCCACCGGGAAGCTCGGCACTGGACTGCTTCCCGTCGTCGTCGAGTCGGTCGAGGCGCCCGACTTCGCACCGGCGCCCGACCGCCAACTCGTCACGCTCGGCACCGCCTTGCACATCGACGGCATCACCGTCTCCGGCGACTTGGGCGCCGAGTTCCTCGCGTGGGAGTACGCCACCGCGGTGGCCGGCCGGCTGCTCGGGATCAACCCGTTTGACCAGCCGAACGTGCAAGAGTCGAAGGACAACACCAACAAGCTGCTCGCGGCCGCGGGGGACGGTCCGCTGCCCGAAGGCAAGCCGGTGTTCACCGACGGCGCGGTCGACGTCCACACCGACGACCCGATTCTGCTGGGCGGCGCCGGCGACCTGGCAGGCGTGCTGTCCGCCTTGCTGCGCGCGGTTCCGGACCGTGGCTACCTGGCCGTGATGGCCTACCTCGACCGGCACGCCGACGGGTCGGTCGCGCTGGTGCGCAAATCGCTCGCGAGCCACACCGAGCGGCCGGTGACGTTCGGCTGGGCGCCGCGGTTCTTGCACTCCACCGGCCAGTACCACAAGGGCGGACCGCAGATCGGCGCGTTCCTGCAGATCACCGGGGCGGTGGCGCACGACCTGCCGATTCCCGGCCGCCCCTTCGGCTTCGCCCGGTTGCAGATGGCGCAGGCGCTCGGCGACCTGCGGGCCCTGCAACAGCGTGCCCGGCCGGCGATCCGGCTGCATCTGAAGGACCGCACGCTCGGCATCCAACAACTGCTCGACGCCGCCGGTTCGTTGCGATGAGCCTCGCGGCGGGCGAGGTGGTCAATCCGCTGCGCGATCCGCGCGACCGGCGGCTCCCCCGGGTCGCCGGGCCGTGCGGGCTCGTGTTGTTCGGCGTCACCGGCGACCTGTCGCGCAAAAAGCTCATGCCGGCCATCTACGACCTCGCCAACCGCGGCCTGCTGCCGCCCGGGTTCGCCCTCGTGGGCTTCGCCCGGCGCGACTGGGCGGACGAGGACTTCGCGCAGGTCGTGCACGACGCGGTCAAGCAATACGCGCGCACCCCGTTTCGCGAGGAGGTGTGGGACCAGCTCGCCGACGGTTTTCGCTTTGTGCCCGGCGAGTTCGACGACGACGAGGCGTTCGACACGCTCGCCCGCACGATTCAAGACCTGGACCGGGTGCGTGGCACCGGCGGCAACCACGCGTTCTACTTGTCAATCCCGCCGCGGTTCTTCCCCCTCGTCATCTCGCAACTGAAGCGCTCGGGACTGTCGACCTCCGACAGCACGGCGTGGCGCCGCGTCGTCGTCGAGAAGCCGTTCGGGCACGACCTGCGAAGCGCGCGAGAGCTCAACGACATGCTGAGCGAGGTGTTCCCCCCCGAGTCGGTGTTCCGCATCGACCACTACCTCGGCAAGGAGACCGTCCAGAACATCCTGGCGCTGCGCTTCGCCAACACGCTGTTCGAGCCGCTGTGGAATCGCTCCTACGTCGACCACGTCCAGATCACGATGGCTGAGGACATCGGCATCGGCGGCCGGGCCGGCTACTACGACGGCATCGGCGCCGCCCGCGACGTCATTCAAAACCACCTGCTGCAACTGCTGGCGCTCACGGCCATGGAGGAGCCGGTGAGCTTTGACGCCCAGTCGCTGCGCATGGAGAAGACGAAGGTGCTGTCGGCGGTGCGGCTTCCGACCGACCTGGCGGCCTACACCGCGCGCGGCCAATACAGCGGCGGTTGGCAGGGCGGCGAGCGCGTCTGCGGATATCTCGAGGAGCAAGGGATTCCGCCGACGTCGATCACGGAGACTTTCGCCGCGGTCAAGCTCGAGGTCGACACCCGGCGCTGGGCTGGTGTCCCGTTCTACCTGCGGGCAGGCAAACGGCTCGGACGACGGGTGACCGAGGTCGCGTTGGTGTTCCAAAGCGCGCCGCACCTTCCGTTCGCGGCGACCGCCACCGAGGAGTTGGGGCACAACGCGTTGGTCATCCGCATCCAGCCCGACGAAGGCGTCACCATGCGGTTTGGCTCGAAGGTGCCGGGCACCGCGATGGAAGTGCGCGACGTCAACATGGACTTCGCCTACGGCGAGTCGTTCACGGAGACCAGCCCAGAGGCCTACGAGCGGCTGCTGCTCGACGTGCTCCTCGGCGACCCCCCACTGTTCCCGCGGCACGAGGAAGTTGAGTTGTCGTGGGAGATACTCGACCCGATCGAGGAGTTCTGGACGACGCAGGGGCAGCCTGAGCAATATCGCTCCGGCACGTGGGGGCCGGCGTCGTCGCACGCGATGCTGGCCCGCGACGGCCGCACCTGGCGGCGGCCGTGAACGTCGACCTGCAGCACACCACGTCCGCGGCGATCCTGACCGCGCTCACCGACGCGCGACACCGCTCCGGCACCGCCGCGTTGGGCATGGTGCTCACCCTCGTGGTCGACGTCAACGAGATTGACCACCACGACGCGCTGCGCGCCGCCCTCGCCGCCGCCCGCGAGCATCCCTGTCGCATCGTCACGGTGATCCGGCGCGCGGCCAGCGCGCCGCCGCGGCTGGACGCGGAGATCCGCGTCGGCGAGGACAACTCATTGGCCGAGGTCATCGTGCTTCGGATGTACGGCGACCTGCGCGATCAGGCGGATTCGATGGTGCTGCCGCTGCTGCTGCCGGACGCTCCTGTGCTCGTGTGGTGGCCGGGGCAGGCGCCCGCTGTGCCGTCGCAGTCCCCCCTCGGGTTGCTCGCCCAACGTCGCGTGACGGACGCCGCGGCGTCGCGCACGCCCCTAGCGGTGCTGCGTTCGCGAAGCGACGCGCATGCGCCGGGAGACACCGATTTCGCCTGGACCAGGTTGACGCCGTGGCGCACGCTCCTCGCGGCCGCGCTAGACCAGCCGTTTGACCCGATCGTCAGCGCGGAGGTCAGCGCGGCGCGCAACAACCCCAGCGCCGAGTTGCTGGCGACCTGGCTGGAAATGCAGCTGCGCGTCCCGGTGGCGCGCACCATCACCCGAGGCCCCGGCCTCACCGGCGTGGCGCTCACCACCAAGCGCGGACACATCACGATCAGCCGTCCCGACGGCCGGCTGGCCACTTTGGAACGCACCGGTCAGCCGGACCGCTCGGTCGCGTTGCCGCGACGCGGCACGGACGAGTTGCTGGCCGAGGAGCTCCGCCGGCTGGACCCCGACGACATTTACAACGAGACGATCCGCCGAGTGTTCGGAGCGCACCCCACGCCGCCCGAAGCCGAGGATGACACCGCGACCCGGCAATCGACGACGCAGCAGCCGACGACGCAGCAGCCGACGACCCGGCAATCGACAACGGCGCGGGCGATGCGGCGCAAGCCGCCGATGCCGCCGTCGAAGGGTGCGCCCGCCAGCGTCACGGCGGGCCCGGCGAAGCCGCCGGCGAAAAAGGCCCCGGCGAAAAAGGCCGCGGCGAAGAAGACGCCGGACAAGAAGACGCCGGGCAACAAGGCTGGCGCCACCAAGAACGGATCAGCGACATGAGCACTCCCGAGGTCGTCGTCCACCGCGACGCCAGCTTGTTGGCCAAGTCCGTCGCCGCGCGGCTGGTGACCAAGCTCGTCGACGCCCAGGCGGCGCGGGGATTCGCGCACGTCGTCCTCACGGGAGGCGGCGTGGGCACGTCCGTGCTCGCCGAGCTGGCGGCCGCGCCCGCGCGCGACGCGATCGACTGGCGGCGGCTGCACGTGTGGTGGGGGGATGAGCGGTTCGTGCCGGCCGGGCACGCCGATCGCAACGACCGCGGGGCGCACGAGGCGCTGCTCGACCGCGTGCCGGTCGACGCGGGCCTCGTCCACCACATGCCGGCGAGCGACGGCCCGGACGGCGACAACGCGGAGGCGGCGGCCGCCCGGTACGCGCGCGAGCTCGCGGCGGCCACTCGGCCCGAAGACCATGGACCGGTGCCGATTTTCGACGTCCTCATGCTCGGGCTCGGCGAAGACGGGCACGTCGCCTCGCTGTTCCCTGGCCAGCCGGCGCTGTACGACACCCGTCCGGTGGTCGGCGTGCACGGCTCTCCGAAACCACCGCCCACCCGGCTCAGCTTGACGTTTCCGTCGATCCGCGCCGCGAACGAGGTGTGGATCGTGGCCGCCGGCGCCGCCAAGGCGGCGCCGGCGAACCTCGCGCTCAGCGGCGCCGGCGAAGTGGAGATCCCCGCCGCTGGCGCCCGCGGCCGCCAGCGCACGCTGTGGCTGCTCGACCAGGCGGCCGCGGGGCAGCTCCCGCGCAGCCTGGCGCCGCTGTCAGTCTGACCTGGCCGCGCGCCGCAGCCGCCAGACCGTCGCCGCCGTGGTCAGCGCCAGGCCGCATTCGACCGTTGTCATCACCAGCGTGGCGTCCCGCCACCGGCCGACGTCGACGCCGCTGCCCGCCACGCTGAACAGCACGGATCCAACGACCGACGCGCCCGCCGCGAGACCGACCTGCAGCGCGGTCGACAGCACGCCACCGGCGAGACCGGCCCGCTCCGCTGGAAGTCCGGCCATCACGACGCCCATCAGCGGCACCATGGCCGCCGCCCAGCCGAGACCGAGCACGACGAGGGGGGCCGACACCGCCACCGGGTCGAGCCGGGCGTCTGAAGCGGCCACGACGGCGGCGAAACCGGCGAGCCCGATCGCGAACACCACCGCTCCGCCGGCGACGAGCCGGTCGCCGAATCGCGCGGTCAACCGCCGGGTCACCAAGGCGACCAGGAAGAACGCCAGCGCGCTCGGCACCATGGTCAGGCCTGACTTCAGCGCGGAGTAGCCGTGGCCCACCTGCAACACCATGGTCATGCTGAACAAGAAGCCGCCGACGCAGGTGGCGAACAGCAGCATCGCGGTCAAGCCGAGCCGCGCGTATCGGACCTCGAGCAGCGACATCGGAACCAGCGGCGTCCGACCGGAGCGTTCGAGCCACCGCTGACTGGCGACAAAGAACGCTCCCGCCAGCGGCGCGGCCGCCAGACTCGCCCAGGTCCACGCCGGCCAGCCGCTTGCCCGGCCAAGCGTCAACGGCAACAACACCAGCGCGATAGTGGCCGCCAGGCTGAGGCCGCCGACCAGGTCGATGGCAGGTGCGGTTCGGTTGCGGCTCTCGGGCAGCATCCGCCGTCCGATCAAAAGCGCCGCCACGCCCACCGGCACGTTCACCAAGAAGATCGGCCGCCAGCCGAGACCGGCGATGTCGGCGGCGAGCAACGAGCCGCCGACGATCTGGCCGACCGCGCCGGCCGCGCCGACCACCGCTCCGAGAAAACCGAGCGCGCGCTGCCGGTCCGACCCCTCGAAGCCGGCTTGGATGGCCGCCAGCACCTGCGGAAACATCAACGCAGCGGCCAGCCCTTGCGCCACCCGAAACGCGATCAACGACCACGCGGACGGCGCGACGCCGCACAGCACCGACGCCGCGGTGAACGCGGCCATTCCGGCCAAGAAGACCCGTCGCCGGCCGAGCCGGTCGCCGAGCCGCCCGCCGGCGACCAGCGAGCAGGCGTAGGCGACGCCGTAGCCCGAGACGGTGAGCTCGAGCTCGGCCGGGCCGGTGCGCAGGTCGCGGCCGATGCTCGCGAGGGCGACGTTGACGATGAACGCGTCGAGCACCGGCAAGAACGCGCCGACCAGCAACACCGGCAGCGCGCGCCACGGCGGGCGTGGTCGGGTCGGTTCGGACGTCGGTGAGGTCGCAACTGCTTCGGTCAGATTCGTCATGCGCACCAGGCTGCGGGCATCGCCTACCTGGTACCGAGAGCCCGCTGATGCTGTTACTAGCCGAACCTGGATAACGCCCCGCGTGGTCCGGCACGATTGAGCACGTGACCACGTCCATGTCCACACCCGCGTCCGCGCCTCCGACCACGTCGGCGACCCCGCCATCGCACGTCCAGCAGCTCCCCCGCGTCGTCCGAGCTCACGCCGGTGTCGACTTGGACGACGCCCTGACGGGCGCGTCCCCGCCGCACAGCGCACGCGAGATCACCGCCGAGCGGCGCCGATTGCTCGGCGAGTTCATCCGGTCGCGCCGCGAGCGCACCACGCCTGAGATGGTCGGCATGGAGCCTGGACTGCGCCGGCGGACGCCGGGCCTGCGGCGCGAGGAGGTGGCGCTGCTGTCTGGGATCGGCATCACGTGGTACACCTGGCTCGAACAGGGCCGTTCGATCAACGTGTCGGCCCAGGTGCTGCAGTCGGTCGCCCGCGTGCTGCGGCTCGACGCCACCGAGCGGGCTCACCTGTTCGCGCTGGCCGACCTGCCGGATCCCGAGCAACCGGCGGCGTTGCCCGAGCTGAGCGCGGGCCTGCAGGCGATGCTGGACCAGTTGGCGCCGATGCCGGCCGCGGTGTTCGGTCCGCGATGGGAGATCCTCGCCAGCAACCGCGCGTATCTCGGGCTGTTCGGCGACTACACCACGCTGCCGCCGGTCTGCCGCAACATCGTGTGGATGTGCTTCATGGATCCGGCTTGGCGGAGCCTGCTCACCGATTGGCCGCGGTTCGCCCGCCGGATCGTGGCCAAGATGCGCACCGCGATGGCCGAGTACGTCGGCGACCCAGGGTGGACCGCGTTGGCCGAGCTGATGCGGGAGGGCTCAGCGGAGTTTCGCGACCTGTGGGCACGCCACGAGGTGGCGCCGATGGACACCTGCTACAAGCGCTACCAGCATCCGCAGGCCGGTCCGCTCAACGTCGAGGCCAACCACCTGTGGTTGTCCGACCAGCGCAACGTGCGGCTCACCGTGCAGACGCCGCGCGACGAGCAGACCCGGCGTGGCTTCGAACTGCTGATGACGATGCCGCCGCGACAGATCCCGCAACCGCCGCAGGCCCGCGCCCGGTTGTCCGCCGGCTGATCGCCGAGGGCGGCGCGAGAGGTGGAGCCGCTAGATGCGGGGGTAGACCTTCGAACCGCGCAGCCGCTCCAGCGCCTCGGCCAGGATCGCCTCACCGTCCGCGTCGTTTCGCCGCTCGCGCACGTAGGCCAGGTGGGTCTTGTACGGCTCGGTGCGCGGCGCGCTCGGCGGCACGTCGCGGTCAGGGCCGGCCGGCAGCCCGCAGCGCGGACAGTCCCAAGCCTCGGGGATCACCGCGTCTGACGCGAACGACGGCCGCGTCTCGTGGCCGTTGGCGCACCAAAAGGAGATGCGCCGGCGCGGCGCCGACTCCCCCCGCTCGGCCTCGCCCATGGGCCCCGCGCCCACCCGGCTCCCGCGAATCGCGTTGCCTCCAGCCACGGCGTGAACTCCCTGCGTCGAAGATCTGATGAGTTGACGGTCGGCGTGCCGCGCCCGCCTGGCCGGCGGTCGCTCGCGCCGCGCAATTCTACGGCTCGCCGGCGCCTCGCAGGACGCACTCGCCGCAGCTTGGCTATTTCATGAGGAACAGCAAAGCGATGATCGCGACGATCCAGATGATGCCGGTGATCAAGGTGAACCGGTCAAGGTTGCGCTCGACCACCGACGAGCCGGCGAAGTTGGACGTGAATCCACCACCGAACATGTCGGACAGACCGCCGCCCTTGCCGCGGTGCAGCAAGATCAACACCACGAGGAGGACGCTGGTCAGCGAGACGATGACCTCTAGCGCGGCGATCACGGCAGACTCCTTGAGCTGACAACCGGCCCTGCGGCCCGGCTACAAGACATTGACCACCTCAGCGTAATGGCAAGCCGCGGGATGCCCCTGCCCGTGGTCGACCAAGGCTGGCACCTCGTCGATGCAGCGTTGCTGCTCGGCGCTGCTCAACTGGTTGGCGAACTTCGGGCAGCGGGTCCGAAACCGGCACCCGCTGGGTGGGTCGACCGGGCTCGGCACGTCACCGGTGACCACGATCCGGTTGCGCGCCCGCTCCTTCACCGGGTCGGGGATGGGGATCGCCGAGATCAAGGCCTGGGTGTACGGGTGCGCTGGCGCGGCGAAAAGCTCGTCCTTGGTGGCGATCTCCACGATGCGGCCGAGATACATCACCGCGATCCGGTCGGAGATGTGTTTGACCACCGACAGGTCGTGCGCCACGAACAGGTACGCCAGGCCGAGCCGGTCTTGCAGTTCCTCCAAGAGGTTCAAGACACCCGCCTGGATCGACACGTCGAGCGCCGACACCGGCTCGTCGAGGATCAGCACCCGCGGTTCCAACGCCAACGCGCGGGCGATGCCGATGCGCTGGCGTTGGCCGCCGGAGAACTCGTGCGCGTAGCGGTTGCCGTGCTCGGGGTTCAGACCCACGGTGCGCAACAGCTCGGCGACCTTGCGTCGTCCGTGTCTCTCGTAACGGCCGTGGACCCGCAACGGCTCGGCGACGATCTCGTTCACCGGCATCCGGGGGTCAAGCGAGGCGTACGGGTCTTGAAAGACGATCTGCATCTCCCGCCGGAGCTTGCGCATCTCGCTCGGCTTCAGACCGGTGATGTCGCGGCCGTCGAACAAGACCGTGCCCGCGGTGGACGGCTGCAGGTTCAGCACGACGCGGCTGGTGGTGGTCTTGCCGCAGCCCGACTCGCCGACCAGCCCGAGCGTCTCGCCCGGATACAGCTCGAACGACACGTCGCAGACGGCGTGGACGTCGCCGATCTTGCGCCGGACCAGGCCCCTGCTGCGGACCGGGAAGTGCTTGACCAGGTTGCGCACCTCGAGCACCGGGTTGCCGCCCGCCGACGACGGTCGGGTCGGAGCGGATTGAACGCTGGTCACGACTGGTCTCCCCCCGACAGGTGCTCGACCGCGGCCTCGCCGCGAACGTCGCGGATCTGTTGCTCCGACGGCTGCGCGTCCTCGGGGAGCACGTCGTCGGCGCTGGTCGCCTGGAAGAAGTCCGCCGGCGCCTTGCCCTCGAGCTGGTCGCTGAAATGGCAGGCCGCGACGTGCGACGGCGAGGTGGTCGGCCGCAGCGCGGGCTCCTCGACGTCGCAGATCGGCTGGCGCAGCGGGCAGCGGGGCGCGAAGGGACAACCCGGCGGAAGGTTGATGAGGGACGGCGGGGACCCGACGATCGGCGTGAGCCGCTCGGTGTCGCTCGAGTCGAGTCGCGGCAGACTGCCGAGCAGGCCGAGGGTGTAAGGCATCCGCGGGGTGTAGAAGATCTCGTCGACGGTGCCGATCTCAACCGGCTTGCCCGCGTACATCACCAGCACGCGGTCGGCCTGGCCGGCGACGACGCCCAGGTCATGGGTGATGAGGACCATCGCCGCGCCGGTCTCCTCGCGCGCGGTGGTCAACGTCTCCAACACCTGGGCCTGCACGGTGACGTCGAGGGCGGTGGTCGGCTCGTCGGCGATGATGACGTCGGGGTCGTTGGCCATCGCGATCGCGATGACCGCGCGTTGCCGCATGCCCCCGGAGAACTCGTGCGGGTAATTGTGCGCCCGCTCCTCGGCGCGCGGAATGCCGACGGTCTTGAGCAGCTCGACCGCGCGGGTCATCGCCGTCTCTTTGCTCATCTCATGGTGCGCCCGCAGCGCTTCGGCGATCTGCCAACCGACCGTGTAGACGGGGTTCAGGCTGCTCATCGGGTCTTGGAAAATCATCGCGATGCGCTCGCCGCGGAACTTCGCAAGCGCCGACTCCGACAACCCCAGCAGCTCGTCGTTGCGGAACCGAACCGACCCGGCCACCCGAGCCGACTTCGGCAGCAGCCCCATCACCGCCATCGACGTGACGGATTTTCCGGAGCCCGACTCACCCACGATGCCGAGGACCTCGCGGGGCCGAAGCGTGTATGAGACGCCGCGCACCGCTTGCACCACGCCGTCCTCCGTGGGAAAACCCACGGACAGGTTGTCGATGACGAGCAGCGCGTCTTCGTTGGAGCGGTCGTGCGACAAGTTTCTCGACGTCGAGATATCGGTGTACGGGGCACTCATGCGCGCACCCGGGTCTGGGTCGGGTCGAGCGCGTCACGCAAACCGTCGCCGATGAAGTTGATCGAGAGGGCGATCACGATGATGAAGAACCCCGGGAAGTAGAAAAGCCACGGTCTGGTCTGAACAGCGGTCTGGTTGACGCTCACCAGCAAGCCCAGCGAGGTGTCGGGAGCTTTCACGCCGAAACCCACGAACGACAGCGCCGTCTCGGCGAGGATCGCCTGCGCCACCAGGATCGTGATGGTGACGATGACGGGTCCGATGACGTTCGGCACCACGTGTCGCGCGATGATGCGCGAGTTGGACGCGCCGAGCGCGCGGGAGGCCTCGATGTACTCCTTCTCGCGGATCGACAACGTCACGCCGCGAACCACGCGCGAGACGTACGGCCAGATCAGCGCGGCGAGGACGACCGCGATCCACAGCCAGCCATTGGCCCTCGGGCCCAGCTGGTCGCCGAGGATCGCGGCAACCGCGATCGTCGGGAAGGTCAAGAAGAGGTCGACGATCCGCATCATGACGCTGTCGGACCAGCCGCGGAAGAATCCGGCGATCGACCCGTACACGGTGCCCACGGCCGTCGCGACCACGGCGACGAAGAGCGCGATCTCAAGCGAGCGCTGGGTGCCGCGCAGCACCTGGGCGAACGTGTCGTGACTCGATGAGTCCGTGCCGAAGGGGTGCTTGGCGCTTGGCCCGACGCTGTAGTCGCCGGTGAGGTCTTGGTAGTTGTAGTGCCAGAGCGTGCCGCCGACGAACGCCAGCAGCACCACGGCGACGAACACCACGAGGCTGACCACGGCCAGCTTGTGCCGGAAGAACCGGCGCGCCACCATGCTCCATTGCGACCGCGCCGCGACGGTGAACTCGCGGTCGGGCGCTCCCGCCAACTCGCGCTCGAGCGCGACGCCCTGCAGCGGCGCGTTCGGGGACGACACCTCCTCCGTCTGCTGGGAGTGGGAGCCGGAGTTGGGCCGCCCGGATCGCAGCCGCTCGTCGTGTCGGCTACTCATAGCGGATCCTCGGGTCTAGGACGCCGTACAGCAGGTCGGCGATCAAGTTGAAGACGATCACAATGAGCGCGGCGACCAGCAGCCAGGCCAGCACCACGTACACGTCGAGGTTTCTGATGCCGTCGAGTAGGAAGGTGCCCATCCCCCGCCACTGGAACACCGTCTCGGTGATGATGGTCGCGCCCAAGATCGCGGCCATGTCGAGCGCGGTGACGGTGACGAACGGGATCAGCGCGGTGCGTAGCGCGTGCCGCACCAGCACCCGTCGGCGAGACAACCCCTTGGCGCGCGCCAACCGGATGTAGTCGCTGCTGAGCACCTCGAGCATGGACGCCCGGTTGAACCGGCTCCACGCGGCGTACGACGTCATCGCCAAAGCGATCGTCGGCAGCACCAGGTGGTTGACCGCGTCGGTGAAGTGCGCCCACGCGCCTGGGCCGACGATCGGCGACGTGTCGCCGATCGTCTTCAAGGACGTCCCGGCGTTTGTGTTCAGCCAGATCGCGCCCTCTTTGAGCAGCACCGCGAACCAGAACACCGGCATGGACAAGAACAAGAAGCCGGTGAAGGTGAACGCGTAGTCGGGGATGCTGTACTGCTTCATCGCGCTCACGACGCCGACGATGACGGCCAGCAGCGCGGCGATGATCATCGCGGCGATCACCAGCCGGGCGGACACGATCAGCCGGTGCCCGAGCTCGTGGCCGATGTTGAGGGTGCCGCCACCTTCGACCGAGGGTCCGAAGTCGCCGTGGACCACGCCGGTGATCCAGTGCCAGTACCGCTCCAGGACCGGCTGGTCCAGCCGGAAGTCGTGCTTGTACTTGGCGAACACCTGCGGCGGCGGAATCGGCTGCTTCGTGCGCAGATTCGCCAGCGGGTCACCGGAGTAGGTCACCAGCAGGAAGACGATGAACGTCGAGATGAGGATGATCGGTATCGAGATCAGCAGCCGCCGAATGGCGTACGCCAGCATCGATCGCCTCGCTAGGGAGAGGCCAGGGCGGGTAGCCCTTGGGCGGAGGGGCCGGGATCGGCCCGGGGTCGGTAGGCCTGGTGCGGCGGATCTTCGTGGGCGGGGGTAGGCCCGTCGAGCGGAAAGTCTATCGGCAGGAACAGCGAACTTACCGGTGCGCAACCGATTTTTCCGGGCCCGCCAGATTGCTTTCGGGGGCCGGACCGTGGTCAACGGTCCGGCCCCCGGTCGCGATTGGTGCTAGGGGATCACTGCTGCCGACGCGTCAGGACGCGGAGGACTTCAGGCCCCACTCCTGCACGTTGTACGGCGGGCCAACGCTGGTGGCGTTGTCGCGAATGTTGCCCCACTTGTTGACGTACGCCAGCAGCGTCGGCTTCTGGTAGAGGGGCAGCGTGTAGGCGTCCTTGGAGATCTGCTCGTCGGCCTGGTTGAGGTCCTTGACGACCGCCTTCGGGTCGGTGTTCGCCAGCGAGTCCGCCAACCACTTGTCGACGTCGGAGTTGGTGTAGTGGCCGTAGTTGCCACCCCAGTTGTCGCCGCCACCTTGCGCCGCCGAGCTCTGGTAGAGCGGAGCGTTGCCGGACGCCGGGAACGGCGTCGCCACCCACGCGAACACGATCACGTCGTAGTGGTGGTTGGAGTCGGCCTGGGTCAGCGTCTTGCCCAAGCTGTCGGTCGGCGTGACGTTGACCGTGATGCCGAGCTTCTTCGCCGCGTCGGCGAACATCTGGCACTCGGTCTGCCGCACCTGGTTGCCCTGGGTGTAGGCCATCTGCAGCGCCGGGAACGGCTTGCCATCGGGCCCGACCAACTTGGTGCCGACGCCGGTGTACTTAGCGTCGGTCAGGATCTTCTTGGCCTTCTCGATGTCACCCGTGCCGTAGCCGAACTTGGTGACGTTGTCCTGGTAGCCGTCCTGACCGGGGACGAACATCCGGTTGTTCAGCGCGGGCACGTCCGGGTCGCTCTGCAGCACGGTCGCTTCCATGATCTGCTTGCGGTCGACCGCGGTGAAGAGCGCCTGCCGCACAGCGAGATCCTTCAGCGCCGGGTTTTGCAGGTTGAAGTCGAAGTGCTCGTAGACCAGGCCGAGGTCCTCCTGGTAGACGACGCCCTGCATGCTGTCGAGCTGCTTGATCAGGTCGACCTCAGGCTGCGGGTACATCGCGTCGATCTCCTTGTTCTGCAGGGCCGGCGGCTCCTGCGTCGCGTCGGTGATCATGCGGAAGACCAGCTTGTCGAGGTACGGGCCCTTCGCGCCATACCACTTGTCGTTCGGCGACAAGGTGACGCTTTGGTCCTTGCTGAAGTCGCTGATGACGTACGGGCCGCCGGAGATCTTCGGCGGGTTGTCGGCGAAGCCGTGGTCCCAGCTGGCCTCGAGGTTGGTCGCGTCGAGCCCCTGCGGCTGCGCGGCGTGGGCCGGCAGGATCGGGCCGAACATGTACTTCCAGTCAGAGAACGACTTGCCTTGCTTGAACGTCACCGTGACGGTCTGGTTGTTGGTGCCCGACCCCTTGATATCCGCGATGTCGGTGTAGCCGGTGGTGGAGGCGACGTCACACTTCTCGCAGGCGGCGCTGCCCTTCCAGACGTAGATGAAGTCGTCGGCGTTGATCGGAGTGCCGTCAGACCACACCGCCTTGGGGTTGATCTCGTAGACCACCGTCTGCGGGTCGGTCTTGGTGACCTTCGCGCTCTTGAGCAGGTCGGTGTTCATCGCCGGCGACAGGTCGGGCTGCGCGATGAACGCGGACGGATAGATCGCGTCGATGACCTCCGCGGTCTCGAACGTGTTGCCGGCCGACGTGAGAATGTTCCAGTTGCTGATCGTCTTCTCAAGCGCGTAGGTGAGCGTTCCGCCCTTCTTGGGGTTGCTCACCGAGTTCACGGTGTTCGGGTCGGACGCCTTGATCCGGCCCTGGGTCACATTGTCGCTGCTGCCGCCGTTGCCCTTCTTGCTGCTCCCGCCACAAGCGGCGGCGGCAAGGGCGAGCACGGCGATCCCGGCCGCGATCTGAAGCCCTCTACGTCTGCCGAGCATCTCTCTCCTTCTTCCGACCGCCTTGTGAGCGGTCCGCAAGTAGTTACGGCTCTCCGTACGCCGGGCTCACACATGCGCGGGCGCCCGGGTGCCGATCGCAGGCGAATCTAGCTGTCGCCCTACCCGCTCACGGCCGATCTCGTGAATCTAACGCAGATCGTGACGCAAGAGTTACGCAAGTAGCTTTTCGTCGCATCTCGTTGTACGAGATTCGCCGAAGTGTCACTGCTCCGTGTTGTCGAACCGGACAATCTTCACAAAATCGTCCGCATCGAGGCTCGCTCCCCCAACCAACGCGCCGTCGATGTCACTCTCCGCCATGATCCCGGCGGCATTATTTCCCTTGACGGAGCCGCCGTACAGCACCCGAACTCGATCACTCACAGCCGTGTCGTAGAGGTCGGCGATCCGGGCGCGGATCGCGGCGCAGACCTCTTGGGCGTCCTGCGGCGTGGCGACCTCACCGGTGCCGATAGCCCACACCGGCTCGTACGCGATGACGGACGACGCCGCCTTGTCGGCGGGCACGCCCGCGAGGCCGCCGTCCAATTGGCTGAGGCAGTGCCCGACGTGCCCGTCCGCTTGGCGCACGTGCAGCGGCTCGCCAATGCACAAGATCGGCGTCATGCCCGCGCCGAGGACGGCCTTCACCTTGGCGTTGACGAGCGCGTCGTCCTCATGGTGGTACTGCCGACGCTCAGAGTGGCCGACGACGACGTACGTGCAGCCGAGCTTCGCCAGCATCGAGGCCGAGATCTCGCCGGTGTACGCCCCGGCCTCGTGGGCTGAGACGTCCTGCGCGCCGTACCTGATGCGCAGCCGGTCGCCGTCGACCAGGGTCTGCACGCTTCGCAGCGCGGTGAACGGAGGGATCACCGCGACGTCGACCGCCTGGTAATCGGCGTCTGACAACGAGAACGCGAGCTTTTGGACGAGCGCGATCGCCTCGAGATGGTTGAGGTTCATCTTCCAGTTTCCGGCCATCAGCGGCTTGCGGCCGGCGCCGTTCTTCGACCCCACGCTCAGGCCTCCAGCGCCTGAAGGCCGGGCAGTGTCTTGCCCTCCAGGTACTCCAGGCTCGCGCCGCCGCCGGTGGACACGTGGCCGAACGCGCTCTCCGGGAAACCCAGCTTGCGGACCGCGGCGGCGGAGTCGCCCCCGCCGACGACGGTGAGCCCGTCGACCTTCGTCAGCGCCTCCGCCAGCGCGAGGGTGCCCGCGGCGAACGCGTCGAACTCGAACACGCCCATCGGGCCGTTCCAAAACACGGTGCGCGCGTCGGCGAGCTTGCTGGCGAACAGCTCGCGGGTCTTCGGCCCGATGTCGAGCCCCTCGCGATCCGCCGGGATCTCGGTGGCGGGCACGACGACGCTGCGCGCGTCGGCCGCGAAGTGCGTCGCCGCCACCACGTCGACCGGCAGCACGAGGTCGACGCCGCGCTTGTCGGCTTCGGCGAGGAATCCCGCCACGGTGTCGACTTGGTCGGCCTCCAGCAGGGAGTTGCCGACCTCGTGGCCTTGCGCGCTCAAGAACGTGTACGCCATCCCACCGCCGACGATCAGCCGGTCGACCTTGTCGAGCAGGTTGGCGATGACGCCGAGCTTGTCGGACACCTTGGCCCCGCCCAGCACCACGACGTAGGGCCGCTCGAGGTCTTCGGTAAGCCGCTTCAGCACGGTCACCTCGGCGAGCACCAGACCGCCGGCCGCGTGCGGCAGCAACTTGGGCAGGTCGTAGACGCTGGCGTGCTTGCGGTGCACCGCGCCGAACCCGTCGCCGACGTATGCGGGGTTTTCGCCGGCCAGCGTCACGAGCGCCTGCGCGAACGCGGCGCGTTCGCCGTCGTCCTTGCTCGTTTCGGCCGCCTCGAAGCGGATGTTCTCAAGCAGGACGACGCCGCCCGCGCCGGCGGCGGCGACCGCCGCCTGCGCGGCCGGACCGGCCACTCCGCCCTCGGCGGTCTCGGGGAATCCCACCGGTTGGCCGAGCAGCTCTTGCAGTCGCTGCGCCACCGGGCGCAGCGACAGCTCCGGCTTGACCTCGCCCTTGGGCCGGCCAAGGTGCGCGAGCACGACGACGCGGGCGCCGCGGCCGGCGAGGTCGCGGATCGTCGGAAGGCTGGCCTGAATCCGCTTGTCGTCGGTGATCACGCCGTCTTTGAGCGGCACGTTGAGATCGGACCGGACCAAGACGGTGCGGCCGGCGACCTCCAGGTCGTCGACAGTCTGCATGCGTTGTCCGCCTAGCCGAGCCGCGCCGCGACGAGCGAGGTGAGGTCGGCCAGCCGGTTCGAGTAACCCCACTCGTTGTCGTACCAGCCGAACACCTTGACCTGGTTGCCGTTGGCCATGGTGAGCGGCGAGTCGAAGATGCACGACGCGGGCGAGCCGACGATGTCGGAGGACACGATGGGGTCCTCGCTGTAGGCGAGGTAACCCTTGAGCTGGCCCTCGGCCGCCGCCTTGTAAGCGGCGTTCACGTCGTCCTTCGTCACGTCGCGCTCAAGCTCGACGACGAGGTCGGTGATCGAGCCGACCGGCACCGGCACGCGCAGCGAGTAACCGTCGAGCCGGCCCTTTAGCTCAGGCATCACCAGAGCGACCGCCTTGGCCGCGCCGGTCGTCGTCGGGATGATGTTCACCGCGGCGGCGCGGGCTCGGCGAAGGTCCTTGTGCGGGAAGTCGAGAGTGACCTGGTCGTTCGTGTAGGCGTGGATGGTCGTCATGAAGCCCTTGGTGATGCCGAAGGCGTCCTGCAACACCTTGGCCAGCGGCGCCACGCAGTTGGTGGTGCACGACGCGTTGCTGATCACGTTGTGCTTGGCCGGGTCGTAGTCGCCATCGTTGACGCCGAGCACGAAGGTGGCGTCCTCATTCTTCGCGGGCGCCGAGATGATGACCTTCTTCGCGCCTCCGGCGATGTGCGCCTTCGCCTTCTCCGCGTCGGTGAAGTGGCCGGTCGACTCGATGACGATGTCGACACCGAGGTCGCCCCACGGCAACGCCGCGGGATCGCGCTGCGAGAGCACCTTGATCTCTTTGCCGTCGACCGTGATCGAGCCCTCACCGGAGCGGATTTCGCTGCTCAAGGTGCCCAGCGTGGTGTCGTACTTCAGCAGGTGGGCGAGCGTCTTGGTGTCGGTCAGGTCGTTGACCGCGACGATCTCGAGGTTGCTGCCCTGCGAGGCGGCGACCGCGCGGTAGAAGTTGCGTCCGATGCGCCCAAATCCGTTGACGCCAACGCGAATAGTCACGGGAACTCCTCGTCCGAGTCGAGAACCGAAATCAACCGAAATCGTCGTGTGCTGACCGTTTGCTGACCTTTTGCTGGTCGACATCGACCAACCTCGCCGGCGCCGCCCTGGGCGTGGTCGCAGCGCGAGTTTCTCGGCGAGCGCCGGGGGCGAGTCGGCGTTAAAACCCTAACCGATCGGGCGGCCCGTCCCGCCAGCGGGATATGGCCCTTCCGGGCCGTGACCTTCGGCCTCTGAGGGCACCCACCACCGGAGTTGATCACGTTAAGGAGAGAGGAGGGCGGGGTTAGGGGACGAGCATGTCCGCGCTGAGGCCGGCCTCTGTGCCGGGAACGCCCAGTTCCGCGGCGCGCTTGTCGGCCATCGCGAGCAACCGGCGGATGCGCCCGGCGACCGCGTCCTTGGTCATCGGCGGCTCGGCGAGCGCGCCGAGCTCCTCGAGCGACGCTTGCGAGTGCTCGACCCGCAGGTTGCCGGCCGCGACCAGATGCTCGGGCGCCTCGTCGCCGAGGATCTCCAACGCGCGCTTGACCCGTGCGCCGGCCGCCACCGCCGCGCGCGCGGAGCGCCGCAGGTTGGCGTCGTCGAAGTTGGCCAGCCGGTTCGCCGCGGCCCGCACCTCGCGGCGCACCCGCCGCTCCTCCCACGCCAGCACGCTGTCGTGCGCGCCGAGCCGGGTGAGCAGCGCGCCGATGGCGTCACCGTCGCGAATCACCACCCGGTCGATGCCGCGCACCTCCCGGGCCTTCGCCTGCACGCCGAGCCGCCGAGCCGCTCCGACGAGGGCGAGCGCGGCCTCCGGCCCGGGACAGGTCACCTCCAGCGCCGAAGAGCGCCCGGGCTCGGTGAGCGAGCCGTGCGCGATGAACGCGCCGCGCCAGGCCGCCTCCGCGTCGCAAACCCCGCCTGAGACGACCTGCGGCGGCAGGCCGCGAATCGGCCGGCCCTGCCCGTCGATGAGCCCGGTTTGCCTGGCCAGCAGGTCACCGTCTTTCACCACCCGGACGACGTAGCGGCTGCCCTTGCGCAAGCCGCCGGCCGCGACGACCGCGACGTCCGAGTTGTGTCCGTAGAGCTCCGCGACGTCCTTGCGCAGCCGCCGGGCCGCCGCCCCGGTGTCGAGTTCGGCCTCAACCACGACGCGACCGCCGACCAGATGCAGGCCACCGGCGAACCGCAGCAACGCGGACGTCTCCGCCTTGCGGCAGCAGGTCTTCGTCACCGAAAGCCTCGACAGCTCGTCTTTGACCGCCGACGTCATGGCCATCGGGCGCTCCCTTCATGCGGTGCGGCAGATCATCTGGTGCGGCGAAAACGCCGAAAAATTCCGTCGTACGCGGTGGCCAACCGCTTGGGGTCGTGGCGCGGCGTCCCGTCGTCCATCGCGACCGGCGCGAGCACCAGTCGACCGCCGAGGTCGGCTACCGCTGAACGCAACGTATCGGCTCGCGCAACAACCCCCTCGTCGGCCAAGACGACGTCGATCGACAAGCCGGGCGCGTGCGCCGCCAGGACGTCGAGGTGCGTCTCGGGTGAGAAGTTCGACGTCTCCCCCGGTTGCGGCGCGAGGTTGAGCGCCACCAGCTTGCGGGCGGGTGACGACACCAGCGCCGCGGCCAGCTCGGGCACCAGCAGGTGCGGGATGACGCTGGAAAACCACGACCCCGGCCCGAGCACGATCCAGTCGGCGTCGAGCACCGCGGCGACCGCCTGCGGGCAGGCCGGAGGATCCGGCGGCGCCAGCCGCACGCCCATGATGTCGCCGCGGGCGGTGGCCACCGCCACCTGTCCTCGCACGGTGCGGGTGACCCGCGGGCGCTCCGGGTCGAGGCCCGCGACGTCAGCCTCGATGTCCAGCGGCACGATCGACATCGGCAACACCCGGCCGCGCGCCCGAAGCAACTCGGCCACCAGGTCGAGGGCGGCGACCTCGTCGCCGAGCAACTCGTTGATCGCGACGATGAGCAGGTTGCCCAAAGCGTGGTCGTGCAGCGCGCCGCGGCTCTTGAAGCGGTGTTGCACCACCTCGGCCCAGGTGCGTCCCCACGGATCGTCGCCGCACAGCGCGGCCAGGGCCATCCGCAGGTCGCCCGGCGGCAACACGCCGAACTCCTTGCGCAATCGACCGCTCGAGCCCCCGTTGTCCGAGACCGTGACGACCGCCGTCAGCTCGCTGGTGATCCGGCGCAACGCGGACAGCGAGGCGGCGAGGCCGTGACCACCGCCGAGCGCGACGACCTTGAGGCCCGCCGTGTCGTCCGTCTCGAGTCGGGTCATTCGCGACCCAGGTCGCGGTGGGTGACCTGCACCTCGATCGGCTCGCCGCCTGGACCGCCGGGGCCGCTTGGACCGTCTGAGCCACCTGGACCGCCTGGGCCGTCTGAGCCGCCGACGATGTCGCGGCCGATCGCGCGCAGCGCGGCGGCGAGCTCCTCCGCGATGGCGACGCTGCGATGCTTGCCACCGGTGCAACCCACCGCGAGCGTCAGGTAACGCTTGCCCTCGTTGCGATAGCCCTCGACGAGGATTCGCAGCAATTTCTCGTAACCGTCGAGGAATTCGTGGGCGCCGGGCTGCCGCAGGACGTAGTCGCGCACCTCCGCGTCACGCCCGGTCAACGATCGAAGCTCCGGGACCCAGTGCGGGTTAGGCAGGAATCGGCAGTCGACGACGAGGTCGGCGTCGACGGGAAGGCCGTACTTGTAGCCGAAAGACACCACGGTCGCTCGCAAGCCGGGTTCGTCGACGTCGGCGAACGCGGAGATGATTTTCGCCCGCAGCTCGTGCACGTTCAGCCGGGTGGTGTCGAGCACCAGGTCGGCCTCGCCTCGGACGTCGCGCAGCAGGTCGCGTTCGCGTGCGATGCCGTCGACCAGTCGGCCGTCGCCCTGCAACGGGTGCGGACGACGGACGTTCTCGAAGCGGCGCACGAGTTCGTCGTCCGAGGCTTCCAAGAACACGACCTGCAACTCCGCGCCGCGGCGCTCCAGCGCGGCCAACGCGCCGTGCAGGTCGGAGGTGAAGCCGCGGCTGCGCACGTCGACGACGGCGGCGATCTTGGTGATGGCGCCGGCGCTTCGGCTGCCGAGCTCGACCATCGTGTCGAGCAGGCCCGGCGGCAGGTTGTCGACGACGAACCAGCCAAGGTCCTCGAGACACTTGGCCGCCGTGCTGCGGCCGGCGCCGGACAGACCTGTGATGACGACGAGCCGCAGCGTCGGGTGGGTTGACGAGGCGGCCGGCGTCACGTCGGGCTCCCCTCTTCGGCTGCTCCTGGTCGAGCGTCGGACTTGTGCAAGGCGGCCACCACGAGCTCCGCCGTGCGTCGTCCAAAGCCTGGCACTTCGGCGACCTCGTCGAGCGACGCGGCGCGCAACCGCTTCACCGAGCCGAAGTGTTTCAGCAACGCCGCCCGGCGGCTGGCCCCGAGGCCCGGGATCCCCTCCAGCGCGCTGCGGGTCATCGACTTCGACCGCTTCGCGCGGTGATACGCGATGGCAAACCGGTGCGCCTCGTCGCGCACCCGCTGCAACAGGTACAGGCCTTCGCTGGTGCGCGGCATGATCACCGGGTCAGGCTCGCCGGGCTTCCAAACCTCTTCCAGGCGCTTGGCCAGACCGACCAATGCGACGTCGTCGACGCCGAGCTCGTCCAGCGCGCGTTGCGCGGCGGCGACCTGCGGCGGCCCGCCGTCGACCACGACGAGGTTCGGCGGGTACGCGAATTTCCGCGGTTTGCCGGTGACCGGGTCGACCCGCGCGGCGGGTTCGAAGTCGTCGGCGTTGGCGTCGTCCATCTGCAGCTCTTCGGTGGACCGCTCGTCGAGATAGCGGCGGAACCGGCGGCTGATGACCTCATGAATCGCGGCCACATCGTTGGCCGTGGCCCGGTCCTGGCCGGTGCCGCCGTTCGCCACGGCATCGCCGACCGAGTTGATGGCGAAGCGGCGGTACTCGCTCTTGCGGGCCAAGCCGTCCTCGAACACCACCATCGACGCGACGACGTTGGTGCCTTGCAGGTTGGAGATGTCGTAGCACTCGATGCGCAGCGGCGCCTGCGCCAACCCCAACGCCGACTGGATCTCCTCCAACGCCCGACCGCGGGCGGTCAGGTCGGTCGCGCGTTTCGTCTTGTGCAGCGCGAGCGCTTGCGTCGCGTTGCGGCCCACCGTCTCCATCAACGCGCGTTTCGAACCACGCTGCGGCACCCGCAACTCGACGCGCCCGCCGCGACGCTCGCAAAGCCAGTCGGACATCGCGTCCTCGTCGGGCGGCAGTTCCGGCACGAGCACCTCGCGCGGCACCTCGCCGACGATTCCGGTGTCGGAGGCGCCGGCCTCGCCATAGATCTGGACCAAGAAATCCTCGACCAGGTCGGCGGTGGTGAGGTCCTCCACCTTCTCGACGACCCAACCGCGTTGGCCGCGCACCCGCCCGCCCCGGACGAAAAACACCTGGACGGCGGCCTCTAGCGGGTCGTCGGCGAACGCGACGACGTCCGCGTCGGTGTCTTCAGACAACACGACGGCCTGCTTCTCGATGGCGCGCCGCAGCGCGGCCGCGTCGTCGCGCAGCCGGGCGGCCCGCTCGAACTCCTCGGCGTCGGCGGCGGCGCGCATCCGCCGTTCCAGTCGCTTGAGGTAGGCGCTGGTGTGACCGGCCATGAAGTTGCAGAAGTCGTCGACGATCCCGCGGTGCTCCTCCTTGCTCACCCAGCCCACGCACGGCGCGCTGCACTTGCCGATGTGGCCGAGCAGGCACGGCCGGCCGGTGCGCTCGGCCCGGCGGTAGACCCCCGCCGAGCAGGTGCGGGCCGGAAAGACGCGCAGCAGCAGGTCGAGGGTCTCGCGGATCGCCCACGCGTGCGCGTACGGTCCGAAGTAACGGACGCCCTTCTTCTTCGCGCCGCGGTAGACCATCAGCCGCGGCACCTCTTCGAACAAGGTCACCGCGAGGAACGGGTAGCTCTTGTCGTCTCGGTACTTGACGTTGAACCGCGGATCGAACTCCTTGATCCAGTTGTATTCGAGCTGCAGCGCCTCGACCTCGGTGGTGACCACGGTCCAGTCGACCCGGCACGCGGTGGTGACCATGGTCTGGGTGCGCGGATGCAACGCGGCGAAGTCGGCGAAGTAGGAGTTCAGCCGTGATCGCAGGCTTTTCGCCTTGCCGACATAGATGACACGGCCGCGTTCATCGCGGAACCGGTACACGCCAGGAGAGTCTGGGATGGAGCCTGGCGCAGGCCGGTACGAGGCCGGGTCACTCACGCTTGCCGAGCGTAGTCGAGGCGGGCGACGCCCGAGGCGCGAGCAGTTGTGTCGGTCAGCACGCGGTCTATCGCGTGCCCACCGACACAGCTTTCTTAGTCGACTTCTTGCGCACCGGCGCTTTGCCACCGCCCAGCACGTGGCGCAAGAAGACGCCGGTGTGGCTGGCGTCGTCCGCGGCGACCTGCTCAGGGGTGCCCTCGGCGACCACCGTGCCGCCGCCCGACCCCCCCTCAGGACCCATGTCGATGATCCAGTCTGCGGTCTTCACGACGTCGAGGTTGTGCTCGATGACGATGACCGTGTTGCCCTTGTCGACCAGCGACTGCAGCACGCCGAGCAGCTTGCGAACGTCCTCGAAATGCAGGCCGGTGGTGGGCTCGTCGAGCACGTACACCGTGCGCCCGGTCGAGCGCTTCTGCAGCTCGGACGCGAGCTTCACCCGCTGCGCCTCTCCGCCGGAGAGCGTGGGCGCCGGCTGGCCGAGCCGCACGTAGCCGAGGCCCACCTCGACCAAGGTGGTGAGGTGCCGGGAGATCGCCGGGATCGCGGCGAAAAACTCGGCCGCCTCCTCGATCGGCATCTCGAGCACTTCGGAGATGTTCTTGCCCTTGTAGTGCACGTCGAGCGTCTCGCGGTTGTACCGCGCGCCGTGGCACACCTCGCACGGCACATAGACGTCGGGCAGGAAGTTCATCTCGATCTTGATCGTGCCGTCGCCGGCGCACGCCTCGCAGCGGCCGCCCTTGACGTTGAACGAGAACCGACCCTGCTGATAACCGCGGACCTTCGCCTCGGTGGTCTCCGCGAACAGCTTGCGGATGTTGTCGAAAACGCCGGTGTAGGTGGCCGGGTTGGACCGAGGGGTGCGGCCGATCGGGCTTTGGTCGACGTGAATCGCCTTGTCGACGTGGTCGAGGCCGGCGATTCGGACGTGCCGGCCGGGGACGGTCTTGGCGCCGTACAGCTCGCGGGCCAGCGCGGCGTACAGGATGTCGTTGACGAGTGTCGACTTGCCGGAGCCGGAGACCCCGGTGACGGCGACGAAGCAGCCGAGCGGGAACGCGACGTCGATGCCGCGCAGGTTGTGCTCGCGCGCGCCCTTGACCACGAGTTGCCGCTTCGGGTCGGTGGGACGGCGGACCATCGGGACGTCGATCGTCTTGCGACCCGACAGGTACTGCCCGGTCAAGGACTCCTTGCTGGCTAGCAACTCCTTGACCGTGCCGGACACCACGACCTGGCCGCCGTGCTCGCCCGCCCCCGGCCCGATGTCGACGACCCAGTCGGCGGTGCGAATGGTGTCTTCGTCGTGCTCGACGACGATCAACGTGTTGCCGAGGTCACGCAACCGAACGAGCGTGTCGATCAAGCGGTGGTTGTCGCGTTGGTGCAGGCCGATGCTCGGCTCGTCGAGGACGTACAACACGCCCACCAGGCCGGAGCCGATTTGGGTGGCCAGCCTGATGCGCTGCGCCTCACCCCCTGCGAGGGTGCCCGCGGCACGGTCGAGGGTGAGGTAGTGCAGGCCGACGTCGAGCAGGAAACCCAAGCGGGCGTTGACTTCCTTGAGCACCCGCTCGGCGATGTGCCGCTCGCGCGCGGTCAACTCCAGACCGCGTAGGAAGGCCGCGCACTCGCCGATGGCCAGCGCGGCGACGTCGGCGATCGACTTGCCCCCGATCGTGACGGCCAGCGACACCGGCTTGAGCCGCTTGCCGTCGCACTCGGGGCACGGCACCTCGCGCATGAAGCCTTCGAACTTTTCCCGGCTCCAGTCGCTTTCGACCTCGCCGTGACGCCGCTCGATGAACGGCACCACGCCTTCGTAGGTGGTGTAGTAGGAACGCTCTCGGCCGTACCTGTTCTTGTAGCGGACGTGCACCTGCTCGTCGTGGCCGTACAGGACGCACTTGCGCACCTTGGCGGGCAGCCGATCCCACGGCGTCGAGGTGGAGAAGCCGAGCGTGTCGGCCAGCGCCTCGAGCAGCCGAACCCAGTAATCGGAGCTGTGCCCGCCTGACCACGGGGAGATCACGCCTTGGTCGATGGACAGGGTGGGATCGGGGATGATCAGCTCGGGGTCGACCTCGAGCTTGGTGCCAAGACCGGTGCATTCGGTGCACGCGCCGAACGGTGAGTTGAACGAGAAGGAGCGCGGCTCGAGCTCTTCGAACGACAGGTCGTCGTAGGTGCACGCCAGATGCTCGGAGAAGACCCGCTCCCGACGCGGGTCGTCTTCGGGCAGGTCGACGAAATCCAGGGTCAGCAAGCCGTTGGCCAGTTTGAGCGCGGTCTCCACCGAGTCGGTCAGCCGACGCTGCGCCGACTGCTTCACCGACAGCCGGTCGACCACCACCTCGATGGTGTGCTTCTCCTGCTTCTTCAACCGCGGCGGCTCGGTGAGCGGGTGGACGACACCGTCGACCCGCACGCGCGCGAAGCCCTTCGTCTGCAGGTCGGCGAACAGGTCGGCGTATTCGCCCTTGCGGCCGCGGATGAGCGGCGCGAGCACCTGGAACCTGGTGCCCTCCTCCATCTCCAGGATGCGGTCGACGATTTGCTGCGGCGTCTGCCGGGAGATCGCCCTGCCGCACACCGGGCAGTGCGGGTGGCCGATGCGCGCGTACAGAAGGCGTAGGTAGTCGTAGACCTCGGTGATGGTGCCGACGGTCGAACGCGGGTTGCGCGACGTCGACTTCTGGTCGATCGACACCGCCGGCGACAAACCTTCGATGAAGTCGACGTCGGGCTTGTCCATCTGGCCCAAGAACTGACGCGCGTACGCGGACAGCGACTCGACGTAACGGCGCTGGCCCTCGGCGAAGATCGTGTCGAACGCCAAGCTGGACTTCCCCGACCCGGACAGCCCGGTGAACACGATCAGCGCGTTGCGCGGAAGGTCGAGCGAGACGTCCTTCAGGTTGTGCTCGCGGGCGCCGCGCACGACGAGGCGATCGGCCAACGACTGGCTCATGGTCGGTTGTGTCACGTCCTTCGTTGATCGTTCTCGGCGCCGGGAGCCGGGGCGCGGTCCATGGTAAGTGCGCGGCCCGACAACAACCGCACGGCGATGACGCCGGGCCCGGCGATCACCGCGGGATGTCCCGGGATAGCGTCGGCCCTATGGCTGAACACTTCGACCCATCGCCAACTTCCGCCGAGATCGACAGCGCGACGGCGCGCCTGCTCGACACCGTCCGGTCAATGGCGGACGACGACGTGTCGGGCCCCTCGTTGCTTCCAGGCTGGACCCGCGGCCACGTGCTGACCCACATCGCGCGCAACGCCGACGGGCTGTGCAACCTGCTGCTAGGAGCGGCCGAGGGAGTCGAGCGCAGCGCGTACCCCAGCCGTGAGGCGCGGGTCGCGGACATCGAGAGCGGCGCGCGCCGTCCGATCAAGGAGCACATCGCCGACATCGAGGCGACCGCGGCCCGCTTTGGCGAGGTCGTCGCCGCGACGCCGCCGTCCGCCTGGGGATTCGTGCTCGCCTGGGGGTCGGCCGGGCAGCAGCGGCCCGCGAGCGAGGTGGTCAACGCCCGGCTGCGCGAGGTGGCGATCCACCATCTCGACCTCGACGCCGGATACCGCGCCGACCGGTGGCCGCCCGACTTCGCGGTTCGGATCTTGCGGTCGGCGTTGCCCGCGTTCGAGGTGCGCGGGCTCGCCGCGTGCACGCTGATCGCCACCGACGCCGACGCGACGGTGGCGGCGAACGGCGGCTCGGACGTCGAGGTGCGCGGGCCCGCGCACGCGCTGGCGACCTGGCTGCTCGGACGCGACTCCGGCGGGAGTTTGCAGGTCAGCGGCGGCGCGCTGCCGACTCCGCCCGAGTGGAAATAGCCGCACCGTTCGCTGCGAGAATGGGGACCATGGCGAGCTACACGGGCGAGGTCAGGGTCGGCGGGCCAGCCGCGGCGCGCGACGTGCCGGGTGTTCGGATCACCAAGCTGGCGGTCGGCCCGATGGACAACAACGCCTACTTCCTGCGCTGTTCGACCACCGGCGACACCTTGCTCATCGACGCCGCCGCCGAGCCTGAGCGGCTGCTCGAGGCACGCGACGACGGGCTGCTGATCAGCGTCGTCACAACGCATCAACACCCAGACCACTGGCAGGCGCTGGAGGCCGTGGTCGGCGTGACCGGGCCGAATGTGATCGCGCATCCGGACGACGCGGGCGGGCTGCCCATACCGGTCACCCAGACCGTCACCGACGGAGACGTCATCTCGTTCGGCGACGCCTCCGTCGAGGTGATCCACCTGCGCGGCCACACCCCGGGCAGCATCGCGCTGCTGTACACCGGCGACCCCGAGCGGCCGCACCTGTTCACCGGCGACTCGCTGTTCCCCGGCGGCCCAGGCAACACCCGCGGCAACGCGGCCGACTTCACCTCGCTGATGGACGACCTCGAGTCGAAAGTCTTCGCCCGGTTGCCGGACGAGACGTGGGTGTACCCCGGCCACGGCAACGACACCACACTCGGCGCCGAGCGGCCGCATCTGTCGGAGTGGCGCGCGCGGGGTTGGTGAGCGGTCGCCTAACAGCCGGCGCAGCACACCCTTGGGACGACGAAGACGTCGTGCGCCGCCAGCCGCGCGTTCAGCTCAACGACGTCACGGCTCACGACCGTTCACCGCTTTCAACGGCCGGGACGACGGACGGCTTAGCGGACCCCTGCCGCCTCCATCCCCCGCAGCTCCTTCTTCAGCTCGTGGATCTCGTCGCGCATCCGGGCCGCCAGCTCGAACTGCAGCTCGGCCGCGGCCGAGTGCATTTGCTCGGTGAGCTGCTCGATGAGCGACGACAGCTCCTCGCGCGGCATGCCGGCCAACTCGCGCGCGTGACCGCCGGGGCCGCGTGAGGACAGCCCGGGCAGCGGCGCCTTGCCGCGGCTGATCTGGCGGCCCGCCCCGCCGATGAGAGTCTGGGTGTCGGCGTCCTCTCGGACGATGGTGTCGAGGATGTCGGCGATCTTCTTGCGCAGCGGCTGCGGGTCGATGCCGCGCTCCTCGTTGTAGGCGATTTGCTTGGCCCGTCGGCGGTTGGTCTCGTCGATGGCGTGCGCCATCGAGTCGGTCACCGTGTCGGCGTACATGTGCACCTGGCCCGACACGTTTCGGGCGGCGCGGCCGATGGTCTGAATCAGTGACCGGTCGGAGCGCAAGAAGCCCTCCTTGTCGGCGTCCAGAATCGCGACCAGCGAGACCTCCGGGAGGTCGAGGCCTTCACGCAGCAGGTTGATGCCGACCAGCACGTCGTACTCGCCGATGCGCAGCTCGCGCAACAGCTCGACGCGGCGCAACGTGTCGACCTCGCTGTGCAGGTAGCGCACCCGAATCCCCAGCTCCAGCAGGTAGTCGGTGAGGTCTTCGGCCATCTTC
Organism: Acidothermaceae bacterium; assembly: GCA_036380925.1. Taxonomy (GTDB): domain Bacteria; phylum Actinomycetota; class Actinomycetes; order Acidothermales; family Acidothermaceae; genus JAICLV01. The sequence continues at coordinate 23 of DASVDW010000099.1, read as the reverse complement.
TTGGTGAGCGTGGTGACCAGCAC
>DASVDW010000098.1:0-8140 GCA_036380925.1 Acidothermaceae bacterium | reverse complement strand
CACAACTCACGAAGACACCGGTTGATGCCAAACCGATACCGGAAGCTGGCTCATTCTCCATACCGTCTTCATCGCGACCGTCGATAATCGCGGCTGTGAATCGGCGGCGTTTCCTTGCGAGCCTGGGTTTGCTCGGGGTGGGGAGTGTCGCTGGCGCCGGCGTCGGTTTTGTCAGCGAACCGGCGTTCGCCGCCGAAAGCCCGACCGCGCGCACGTCGACGCCCGGGGGCAAAACCGCCGCCTACCGGGCTGACGTCGCGTTTCGCGCCGCGCCGTCCGAGAAACTCGTCGCGCTCACCATCGACGACGGCCCGACCGCGCAGTGGACGCCGAAGGTGCTGGCGTTGCTGCGACGTCGCGGTGTGGTGGCCACGTTTTTCCTCGTGGGCAGGCGGCTTGCCGCCGATCCGACGCCGACGGCGAGGGCGGCCGACGCCGGTCATGAGTTCGCCAACCACACCTGGGCGCACACCGATGTCACCCATCACGACGAGGCGTTCATCTACGACAGCCTCGAGCGGACGCACGAGTTGGTGGAGAAGATCACCGGCCGGGCGCCGACGCTGTTCCGCCCGCCGTACGGGCGGATCGACAGCGTCGGGCTCGCCGCCTGCGCCCGGCTGGAGTACGGCGTCGCGTTGTGGTCCGACCACGTGACGGGCAGCAACCCGAGCGGCGACGTCGACACCACGCTGCGGCAAGCGTCGCCCGGCAGCATCGTGCTCGCGCACGACGGCGGCCCGGAACCGAACGACAACCTGATGGCGCAGCTGGACCGGCTCGTCGGCGGCCTGCTCGACGACGGCTACCGGTTCGCGACGGTGAGCCAACTGCTCGCCGCGCCGAGCGTCACACCCGGCGCAGCACCGCGGTGACCCGGCCGAGCACGGTCGCGTCGTCGCCGGGGATCGGCGCGTAGTTGGGGTTGTGCGGCATCAGCCAGATGTGGCCGTCGCGCCGCTTGAACGTCTTCACCGTCGCCTCGCCGTCGATCATCGCGGCCACGATGTCGCCGTTGTCGGCCACCGGTTGCTGCCGGACCACCACCCAGTCGCCGTCGCAGATCGCGGCGTCGACCATCGAGTCGCCCTTGACCTGCAGCAGGAACAGCGTGCCGTCGCCGACCACCTGGCGGGGCAGCGGGAAGACGTCTTCGACCGCCTGCTCGGCCAGGATCGGGCCACCGGCGGCGATGCGGCCGACCAGCGGCACATAGGTGGCGGCCGGCCGGGAGTTGCCGCTGTCGGTCTCGTCGAAGGCCGGCTCGGAGCCGCTCACGTCGTCCGGCCCGGTCTTTGGCGAACGCACCTCGACGGCGCGCGGGCGGTTGGGGTCGCGGCGCAGGAAGCCCTTCTTCTGCAGCGTGGCGAGTTGGTGGGAGACGCTGGACGTCGAGGTGAGGCCGACCGCCTCGCCGATCTCGCGCATGCTCGGCGGGTAGCCGCGGTGCTCGACGGAGTCGCGGATGACGTCGAGCACCTTGTGTTGGCGCGGCGTGAGGCCGGTGGCGTCGGGCGGACCGTCAGGGAAGTCGGCCACGGTGTTCGGCCCGGACTTGCTCTCGCTCCGCGCCATCTCGCGCTCCTTCGGTTGGTGATCTCCCGGAGACGTTAGCCCGTTCCGGCGGCGCGTTCAAACATTTGTTCGAACGTGTCTCGCTTTTGTCGGTGGCCTGGAGTAGAACTCGTACATGCGTTCGATCGAACAACCGTTCGAGACCTCTACTTCCCCGGAGGCTGGCATGACCGCGGTGCTTGATTTCGACTTTGCCCCTCTCGCCGATCCTGAAGTTGACCCGGCGATCTTCGCGCCGCTGCCCATCACCGCCGTCGAGCCGTTTCCGCGGCCGCGGCTTCGCCTGGTGTGTGACGAGCCTGGACGACGCGGCGAGCGGCCCGCCGTCTCGGCGCGGCGGGCGCCGCTGCGGCTCACCCGGCGCGGCCGGCTGGTGGCGGTGCTCGGGCTGGTGTTGCTCGCCTCGCTGCTGAGCGCGCTGGTGCTCGCGCTCGCGATGGGGCCGGCGAGCGGCCGCTCCGCGGCGGCGCCGCCGGCCGCCGGCGCGGCCGGTTCGACCGTTGTCGTGCAGCCCGGCGACACGCTGTGGGCAATCGCCTCTCGGGTGGCGCCGAAGGCCGATCCGCGGGTTGTCGTGCAGCAGATCATCGATCGCAACGGCCTGGCGAGCGCCTCGGTGCAGGCCGGTCAGCTGCTCGTCTTGCCGTCGTAAGTCGGTGATCACCGCGAATCGCGACGACACGCCGACGACACGCTGACGACACGCCGTCGGGCCAGCGAAGTTGGCTGAGGCCCTTGCGCCGCAGGTCCATCGGGCCTAACGTTGCGCCCCTACATCTAGTAGTTACATGGATGTAAGTCGTCCACAGGTTGTGCTCAAGGCGAGGGGGCTTGAGCACAGGCTGAGGGCGAATTGCACAGGTCGTTGCACAGCTGGGTCCACAACCGGGCCGAGAGCCGCAGGTAGTCGGGAGGTGCCGAAGACATGTACTGCCCCTTCTGCCGGCACTCCGATTCCCGGGTCGTCGACAGCCGCGTCGCCGACGACGGCACCGCGATCCGCCGCCGCCGCGCCTGCCCCGAGTGCGGCCGCCGATTCACCACGGTCGAGACCGCCGCGCTGTCCGTCGTCAAGCGGTCGGGCGCGAGCGAGCCGTTCTCCCGGGCGAAGGTGGCCGACGGCGTGCGCAAGGCGTGCCGCGGCCGGCCGGTCGACGAAGACGCGCTGGCCCGCCTCGCCCAGCGGGTCGAAGACGATCTTCGCGCCACCGGCTGCAGCGAGATCTCGACCCAAGACGTCGGGCTCGCCGTGCTGGAGCCGCTGCGCGAACTCGATGAGGTGGCTTTCCTGCGGTTCGCCTCGGTCTACCGGGGGTTTGAGTCCCTCGACGACTTCGAGGCCGAGATCGCGCTGCTCAAGGCCGAGCGCGACCTGCGGCGCGAAGACGCGGCCGGCGCGGTCCCGGGCGGCAGCCCGGGCGACGTCCCAACGCCTTAACAGGCGCCCGAAACGACCCTCGCCGGGGGGAAATCCGGCACTAGATGGTGGTGTTGGTCTAGGTGTGGAGGAGCGAGACATGACAGAGACGACGAGCGGCACGACCCAGGGCGCATCGCGCGGCGGCGCGCGCGGGTTGACCATCGAGCGGGTCTACACCAAGCCGGGCGTCCACCCGTACGACGAGGTGACCTGGGAGCGGCGCGACGTCGTCATGACCAACTGGCGCGACGGCTCGATCAACTTCGAGCAGCGCGGCGTGGAGTTCCCCGACTTCTGGTCGGTCAACGCGGCCAACATCGTCACCACCAAGTACTTCCGCGGCGCGGTCGGCACCGACCAGCGCGAGTGGAGCCTCAAGCAGTTGATCGACCGCGTGGTGCTCACCTATGTCAAGGCGGGCCAGGTCAATGGCTACTTCGCCACGGTCGACGACGCCACCATCTTCGAGCAGGAGCTGACCTACGCGCTCCTCCACCAGATCTTCAGCTTCAACTCGCCCGTGTGGTTCAACGTCGGCACGTCTGCGCCCCAGCAGGTGTCGGCCTGCTTCATCCTCGCCGTCGACGACAAGATGGACAGCATCCTCGACTGGTACAAGGAAGAGGGGCTGATCTTCAAGGGCGGTTCTGGGTCAGGCATCAACCTGTCGCGGATCCGCTCGTCGAAGGAGCTGCTGAGCAGCGGCGGCACGGCGTCCGGCCCGGTGTCGTTCATGCGCGGCGCTGACGCCTCGGCCGGCACCATCAAGTCGGGCGGCGCGACGAGGCGCGCGGCGAAGATGGTGATCCTCGACGTCGACCACCCCGACATCGAGGAGTTCATCGAGACCAAGGCGCGCGAGGAAGACAAGATTCGCGTGCTGCGCGACGCCGGCTACGACATGGACCTCGGCGGTCGCGACATGTCGAGCGTGCAGTACCAAAACGCCAACAACTCGGTGCGCGTCAACGAGGAGTTCATGCGCGCCTACGAGAACGGCGGCACGTTCGGGCTCAAAGCGCGGACGACGGGCGAGGTGCTGGAGACCGTTGACGCCAAGGCGCTGATGCGCAAGATGGCGCAGGCGGCGTGGGAGTGCGCCGACCCCGGCATCCAATACGACGACACCATCAACGACTGGCACACCTGCCCCGAGAGCGGGCGCATCACGGCGTCGAACCCGTGCTCCGAGTACCTGCACCTCGACAACAGCTCGTGCAACCTGGCGTCGCTCAACCTGATGAAGTTCTTGAAGGACGACGACACGTTCGACGCCGTCACCTTCGCCAAGGTGGTCGAGTTCGTCATCACCGCGATGGACATCTCCATCTGCTTCGCCGACTTCCCGACCGAGAAGATCGGCGACACCACGCGCAAGTACCGCCAGCTCGGCATCGGCTACGCCAACCTCGGCGCGCTGCTGATGGCGACCGGCCACGCGTACGACAGCGATGGTGGTCGCGCGCTGGCGGCGGCCATCACGTCGCTGATGACCGGCACGGCCTACAAGCGGTCGGCTGAACTCGCCGGAATCGTCGGCCCCTACGAGGGATTCGCGCGCAACGCCGAGGCGCACGCGCGAGTCATGCGCAAGCACGCCGCGGCGTCCGACGCGATTCGCTCGGTCGGCACGATCGACCGCGACGTCGCGCGGCTGGCGTCGAAGGCGTGGCAGGACGGCCTGACGATTGGCGAGAAGAACGGCTGGCGCAACGCGCAAGCCTCGGTGCTCGCGCCCACCGGATGCCTCGTCGGTGACACGATGGTCACCACCGACCGCGGTCTCACCCGGCTGTCAGAGCTCGGCGACATCTACGGCGACCGCTGGCAAGATGTCGATTTCGCAGTCTCCACCGACGAAGGCGTGCGCGATGCGACGAAGTTCTTCGTGAACGGCGAGGAGCCGACCCGCCGCATCGTCACGGCCGGCGGCTACCAGATTCAAGGCACTCTGGCCCACCGCATCAAGGCGATCGACCCGCAGACCGGCGAGTGGGTGTGGAAGCGGCTTGCCGATGTAGTCGCGGGCGACATCGTGCCGATGCAACTTGGCACCCTCGTGGGAGAGCCGCGAAAGGTGCCGCTGCCGGTTCTTGACCAGGCCTACTACGCGGGCGACCGCAACCTGTTCGTGCCCGACGCGGTCGACGCCGACCTTGCCGAACTCGTTGGTTACTTCATGGGCGACGGGAGCCTGCACGCCAAGGGCGTTCGGCTCTGTGTCGCAGACACTGACCTCGACGTCGTCGACCGAATCCGCGTTCTCAGCAAGGGATTATTCGGTCTCGAGCCTGTCGTGACGCAGGACGAGGGCCACCAGCAGGTCACCTTGCAGTCGGTGCGATTGGCGCGTTGGTGGAATGCGGCCGGCTTCGCCAAGACGCTGCCAGCCGACGGCCACGTCGGCAAGGGCTGGACCCCCCGCGTGCCGTCGGCGATTCTCGAGACGAACGACGTCGAGGTGTACGCGGCATTCATGCGCGGTCTGTTCGAGGCGGATGGCACCGTCCTCGCGGGCGTGCCGTCGGTGTCGACGTCGTCGGCGTCGTTCGCGGCGGAGATTCGCACCGTGCTGCTGGCGCTCGGCCTGCCGACGACGACGCGCGAGACCGTGAGCGGCTTTGGAGGCCCGATCTTCCAGGTGCGGCTCCGCAACCTTGACCACGCGGCCGGCTACGCGGAGGCGATCGGCTTCATCGGCGAGCGCAAGGCGCGGCTCGCTGAGGACGTTTTCCCATCCCAGTCGGGGAATCGCGACCGTATCCATCTCCCGCGAGACGTGTGGGAAGCGCTCGCGCCGATTGGCTCCGAGTTCCGCTCGGTCGTGGTCTCGTCGCTCGCGAAGTCAAGTGGCGTGTCGCGCACCGTTGCTCGCCAGATCTTCGCGGAGACGCTCGACGATCGGTTGGCGCACGCGTTGGGCTATGTGTTCGAGGAAGTCGCGGCGAACGACGACGGCGGCATCCAGCCGACGTACGACCTGTCGGTGCCGTCGAACGTCACGTACGTCGCATCCGGTTTCGTCAGCCACAACACCATCGGCTTGATGATGGACTGCGACACCACCGGCGTCGAGCCCGACCTCGCGCTGGTCAAGTTCAAGAAGCTGGTCGGCGGCGGGTCGATGCAGATCGTCAACAACACCGTGCCGCGGGCGCTGCGCAAGCTCGGCTACCAGGAGGAGCAGGTCGAGGCGATCGTCGAGTACATCGCCGAGCACGGCCACGTGGTCGACGCGCCTGGGCTTCGCCCCGAGCACTACGAGGTGTTCGACTGCGCGATGGGCGAGCGGTCGATCGTCGCGATGGGCCACGTGCGGATGATGGCCGCGGTGCAGCCGTTCATCTCGGGCGCCATCTCGAAGACCGTCAACCTGCCCGAGTCGGCCACGGTCGAGGACGTCGAAGAGGTCTACTACCAGGGCTGGAAGCTTGGCCTGAAGGCGTTGGCCATCTACCGCAACAACTGCAAGGTCGGCCAGCCGCTGTCTGACGCCAAGGAGAAGAAGGCGTCGGCCGCTGCTGCTGCGGCGGCTCCGGCCGAGTGGCGGCCGGTGCGCAAGCGGCTGCCGCGCAAGCGTCCGTCGCAGACCGTGTCGTTCTCGGTCGCCGGCGCCGACGGTTACATGACCGCCGGTTCGTACCCCGACGACGGCCTCGGCGAGGTGTTCCTCAAGCTCGGCAAGCAGGGCTCGACGCTGGCCGGTGTGATGGACGCCTTCTCCATCGCCATCTCGATCGCGCTGCAGTACGGCGTGCCGCTGGAGGCGTTCGTCTCGAAGTTCGTCAACATGCGGTTCGAGCCGGCCGGTATGACGGACGACGTCGACGTTCGCATGGCGCAGTCGATCATGGACTACATCTTCCGTCGCCTCGCTCTCGACTACCTGCCGTACGAAAAGCGCGAAGAACTCGGCATTTTCACGGCCGAGGAGCGGGCGCGCGCGGTCACCGCGGCGTACGGCGGGGGAGCGCCTGCCGTCTCGGACGACGAAGAGCTGGACGTCGAGGCGCTGCAGCAGTCGGCGCCGATCGAGAAGCACGCGTCGGTGTCCGCGACTGAAGCGGGTGACGCGGCGTCGGCGGCGTCGGCCAAGCCGGCCGACCTCGAGGTGCACAGCTCGACTGAGTTGCTGGAGAAGCAGCTCGGCACCGCGGCCGATGCGCCGCTGTGCTTGAACTGCGGGACGAAGATGCGCCCGGCTGGTAGCTGCTACGTCTGTGAGGGCTGCGGAAGCACCAGCGGTTGCAGCTGATCGCGAGGCTCGCGAAAAAGACAGCGCTGCGGCTCGCGAAATGACAGCGGAAAATCGGCAAAAAGACAGTCGGCTCGCCACTGTCATTCCGTATCAAGTTCCTGCTTGATACACGACGGTTGATAAACGGTAGTCACGCACCATGCTGGCCCGGCCCCGCACCGGGGCCGGGCCAGCAGCGCTGCGGGGGAAGGTAGAGCGGTGAGCGAACCGGGGCGACGCGCGTTCGCGGCGAAGATGGCCGAGTTACGGGCGACCTTCACGGGCGGCGGCCCGGCGGGGACAGCGTTTCAGTTCTTGGCGCCGATGACTGCGGGACGGCAGATGTTCGCTGGCACTGCCGCTGTCGCACTTCGCAACGAGTATGTTCAGCGCCCTAGTGGGCTGCTTGTCCCCGCTGCGGCTGCCCGGGCGCCGCAGCCGCTGGACACCGTTGCGGTTTACCTGACTTTTGAAGAACTTGCTGGCGTTGCGGCCACGCCCCGTCGGGTGCGGGACTTACTGTCCAGGCTTGGTCGCGGGGATGTGTTGCTCTTCGCTGCAACGTGGCTAGGGCGGATCGGCGCACCAGGCGCATCAAGCACAGACGTCGATGCCGCCTACCTGGAGTTGTTCGACGGAGACTTGCGCCAGAAGGTAGCTAACCTGGCGCACTCCGGTGGAAGGCGCTTGGTGGTGCGTCAGGTGCTGCTGGTCCTGGCGAAGCTTGCGGTGCTGGTATGCCCGAACCAGACCGAGGAGGGACTTGACGCCGCTGACGTGCTTCCGCTGGTGCCGTTTGCACTAGCGGATCATCTTGGCGTCAGCGTTGCCGAAGGTGACCCCGGCGCGCCGCAGTACATCGGCGATTCGCCACTGACGCCCGAGGTAGTGAGCAATCAGCACTTCAA
>DASVDW010000097.1:0-4578 GCA_036380925.1 Acidothermaceae bacterium | reverse complement strand
CGCCCAGCATCCGGGGGGCCTGGTTGGCGCGAGTGTCGGCGACCGGGCGAGCCCCCCGTCGTCCCTCTTGGTGGGCTTGTACAAGGCCGGCCCGCTCGACGGCGGGCTGCGCGCGGGCGACCTGGTGAAGGGCACCACGCTCGACGGCGCCGCCGCGGCGGCGTTGGCCAGCGAGGCGGCGACCGCCGGTCCGCTGCAGGGCGGTTGCGCGGACGCGGACGAGTTCGCGGTGATCGGCGGCGGCGCCTACGTCGAGCTCGGCGGCTGCCACCGGGTGCTGACCGACGACGGGCGGCTTGGGACCGCGTCCGCGCCGTTGATCGCACAGCTGACGGCGGCGCTCGGGTTGTCCTGAGGGCGGCGCGCCCAGCCGTCGGGTGGCGGTCCGCTTGGGTAGCCTGCAGTCGCAAGTCCCGAGCAGAAAGCGCGAGGTCCGTGACCGCCCAACCCAGCGTCGACCCAGCCGCCGCCCTCCTCACCGGCGACGACCACTCCGACTACACCGCCCGGCACCTGCTGGTGCTCGAGGGCCTGGAGGCGGTCCGCAAGCGGCCGGGCATGTACATCGGCTCGACCGACGGCCGCGGCCTGATGCACTGCCTGTGGGAGATCATCGACAACTCGGTCGACGAGGCGTTGGTCGGCTGTTGCTCGGCGATCGAGGTCGAGCTGCGCGACGACGGTTCGGTCGAGGTGCGCGACAACGGGCGCGGCATCCCTGTCGACATCGAGCCGAAGACCAAGCTGTCGGGTGTCGAGGTCGTGATGACCCGGCTGCACGCCGGCGGCAAGTTCGGGGGCGGCTCGTACGCCGCCACCGGTGGTTTGCACGGCGTGGGCGCCTCCGTGGTCAACGCGCTGTCGTCGCGGCTGGACGTCGAGGTCGACCGCGACGGTGGCACCTACGCGATGAGTTTCCGTCGCGGCAAGCCTGGCGAGTTCGCGGCCGCCGGGCCGGAGGCGAAGTTCACCGAGAAGTCCGGGCTCACCAAGGTGCGGCGGGTGGCGAAGAAGGTCACCGGCACCCGGGTGCGGTTCTGGCCCGACAAGCAGATCTTCACCAAGGACGCCGTGATCGACCTGTCGGGCTTGATCGAGCGCGCGCGGCAGACCGCGTTTCTCGTGCCCGGCTTGGCGATCTCCATCGTCGACGCGCGTTCCGACAAGGCCCGCGGCGCCGACGCGGAGTTGCCACGGGAGCAGAGCTTCGCTTACGCGGGCGGCATCGCCGACTTCGTCGATTACCTGGCCGCCGACCCCGGCATCACCGACACGTTGCGGTTGCGGGGCTCCGGTTCCTTCGAAGAGACCGTTCCGATGCTCGACGACCTCGGCCACATGACGCCCACCGACGTCCGGCGCGACCTCGACGTCGACGTCGCGTTGCGCTGGGGCACCGGTTACGACACCACTGTTCGCTCGTTCGTGAACATCATCACCACGCCGAAGGGCGGCACCCACGTCGCCGGTTTCGAGCGGGCGCTGGTGAAGGTGTTCAACGACCAGTTGCGCGCGGTGAAGTTGCTGAAGGTCAACGACGACCCCGTCATCAAGGACGACGCGCTGGAGGGCCTCACCGCGGTCGTCACGGTGCGGTTGGCCGAGCCGCAGTTCGAGGGCCAGACCAAAGAGGTGCTGGGCACTCCGGCCGCGTCGAAGATTGTCTACGACGTGATTTCCCGCTCGTTGAAGGACTTTCTGACGAGTTCCAAGCGGGCGGAGAAGCAGCAGGCGCGGTCGCTGCTGGAGAAGGTCGCCGCGGCGTCGAAGACCCGGCTGGCGGCGCGCGCGCACAAAGAGGCCCAGCGGCGCAAGAACGCGCTGGAGTCGTCGTCGCTGCCGGCGAAGCTGGCCGACTGCCGCAGCGAGGACGTCGACCGCACCGAGTTGTTCATCGTGGAGGGCGACTCCGCTTTAGGCACCGCGAAACTGGCGCGTAAGTCGGAGTTTCAGGCGCTGCTGCCGATCCGGGGCAAGATTTTGAACGTGCAGAAGGCCGGTGTCGGCGACATGCTCAACAACGCCGAGTGCGCTTCCATCATCCAGGTGATCGGTGCCGGGTCGGGTCGCACGTTCGACGTCGACGCGGCGCGCTACGGCAAGGTCATCATCATGACCGATGCCGACGTCGACGGCGCGCACATCCGCTGCTTGCTGCTGACGTTGTTCTACCGGTACATGAAGCCGTTGCTCGACGCCGGGCGGGTGTTCGCCGCGGTGCCGCCGTTGCACCGCATCGAGGTCTCCGGGCAGAAGGAGCCGGTCTACACCTACAGCGACGCCGAGATGCGCCGGCTCTTGCTCGAGTTGGAGAAGAAGGGCAAGAAGTACAAGACGCCGCAGCGCTACAAGGGTCTTGGCGAGATGGACGCCGACCAGCTTGCCGAGACCACGATGGATCCGGCGCGACGGGTGTTGCGCCGCATTCGGTTGGACGACGCGGCTGCCGCCGAATCGGCGTTCGAGCTGCTGATGGGCAACGACGTGGCGCCGCGCAGGGAGTTCATCGTCGACTCCGCCGCGTTGCTCGATCGCGCGCGCATCGACGTCTGACCTCGTTGGCGCCGCGATGCGCACGCAACGGCTCGAGGCATTCACCGACGGGGTGTTGGCTGTTGCGATCACGCTGCTTGCGCTCGATCTGAAGGCGCCCGCGGAAGCCGACCTCTCGCACGGCCTTTGGCATGGCATCGCCACGCACTGGCCCACCTACGCGGCGTACGCCGTGAGCTTTTTGATCATCGGCGTTATGTGGATCTCGCACAACTCGGTGATGAGCTGCGTCAAGCGCGCGGACCGGCCGCTGCTGTTCATCAACCTGCTCCTGCTGCTCTTCGTGGCCGCGGTGCCGCCGGCGACCTCGCTCGTCGGCGACCAGCTGATGCTGCACGGCCGAAACGCGCACACCGCGTTGGTGATCTACAGCCTGCTCGGGGTCGCGCACGCGTCCGCCTGGTCGGTGTTGTGGTGGTGGGCGGCGAACCACCCGCGACTGCTGGCCGACGACGTCGATCCGCTCCGGGCCCGGCGGGCGGTCTGGCGGTTCGGGCTTGGCCTGCCGATCTACTCGGCTGCGGTCGGGCTCGCGTTCGTCAACGCGTACGCGGCGCTGGCCTTTCAGTTCGTCGTCGCGATTTCCTACATGTTCGAACAGCTGCGGGTGCGGCGCGTTCCCAACTCAGGTGAGATGGCCGCCGAGGAAGGCGATTTGCTCGGCGGCTAGCGAGCGCCAATACCCCTTGGTGTGGCAGCCCTTGTCGATGCCGCCGCCCGGGGTCGGCGTGACGTTGCCGCGGTAGCGCTTGGTGGCGGCGGTGAAGGCGTCGTCCTTGCCGCATGAGACGTGCAACGGCGTGGAGCCGACGTCCGGGTGGTGGCTGAGGTCGCCGAACTTGGCGAAGTCGCCGGCGTCGTCGAAGGCGCCGTGCGCGCTGGACGGGTAGCTGCTGAAGAGCGCCGGGCTGCCGGCCGCGGCGGCGGCGACGTCCAAGCCTTTTATCGCTTTTCGATGTGACTCGCGGGCGATCAGCAGTGCGCCGTAGCCGCCCATCGACCAACCAAGTGCGCCGATGCGGGTCGTATTGAGGCCACGGGTTTTGAGCAATGGCAGGAATTCTTCGGTGAGCATGCTGAGCGGGTCGTCGCCGCCTCGGCGCGGGTGCCAGTACGTGTGCTCGCCGCCGTCGACGCTGGCGAGCGCGAACGGCTTGCCGCCATTCTTGGTGTAGGCGGCGAGAAAGTCTTGCAGCTTCAGGTCTTTGAACGCGGTTGTGTGGTCGTCGCCGCGACCATGCAGCACCAGGACGACGGGGAGGTCTTTGGCCGGAGTGTCGGGCGGGAGCGCGAGCGACCAGCCAACCGTGGTCTTTCGCGCGGACGACGCGAAGCTGCCCGCTTCGACCGGCGCGCCGCTCGGCGGGGGAGTGGCGTCGACGTCGCACTGGCCGGTGAGCTCGGCGAGCCTGACCCGGCCGGGGAGGACACCTTCTTCGACACCCGCGTAGCCGCCGATGACGGCGAGGGTCGCGGCGCCGAGCGAGCCAAGTATGACGGTGCGCCTGGTCGGCATCGGGCTCCTCCGTTGGGTGACTTGCTGTCATGACGCGCGAGCGGTCGAAAAGGATGGCACGCGGTTGCGAGGATGGCGCCGGCGCGCATGCGGTGAGTCGGAATCCGACTCAGAGCTGGTGTGCTGACTCAGAGCTGGTGTGCTGACTCAGAGCTGGATGTTTTTCGCGCGGCGCTTTTGTTCTGAGTCGGATTGCGACTCAGAGCCGAGGTTTGTCCACACGCGCTTTTTCCTTAATCCACAGGCATTTCTGGCCCTTCTGCTGTTCACCGTTTTGTCGGTGGGTTGGTTTAGCGTCGGTCGCATGTCGGGGAGTGGTGTCAGGTTCGACCATCCTGCGGCCGAGGCGGTCGCCGGCATCGCGGCCTGCCTGGATGAGTTGGCCGCGGCCAGTGTGTGGTCGATGCCGGCGGGTGAGCTGGCTGGGTTGCTGGTCGCTGTTGAGGTGGTCGGCCGCCGTTTGGACGCCGCCCGGGTGAGTTTGGCAGCGCGGGCGGAAACCTCCAGGG
>DASVDW010000096.1:0-60881 GCA_036380925.1 Acidothermaceae bacterium | reverse complement strand
CTCGCACAGGCTCAGACGAGCTCATGCAGAGGAGTTGCGATGGAAATCGACCAGGCGGGCGCTAGCTCACGCCGCGACATCAGTCGTCACCGGAGACGCCGCAGGTTGGTTGGGGCGTTGGCTGTCGTGCCGCTGCTTGCGCTCGCGGCGTGCTCGAGCAGCTCCAAGAGCGGCGCGAACGCCTCAGCCGGCGCGACGCCGAGCACTCCAGCCGGGAGCGGGGGCGTTGCCACGAGCCAGCCCAGCTCGACTTCAGGCGGTGGCGGCGAGTCCGGCACGCTCACCGTGTGGCACTACTTCTCGGACAAGAACCAGGTCAAGGTCATGACCGACTACGCGGACCTGTTCGAGAAGAACCATCCCGGGGTGAAGGTCGACAACGTGTTCGTGCCGTACGACCAGATGAACTCCAAGCTGATCTCGGCGGCAGGCGCGCAACAGGGTCCCGATGTCGCTGTGTTCAACGGTGCCGACGCGAGCACGCTGGCGTTGGGCGGCGCGTTGGCGCCGATCGACAGCGAGTGGTCGAGTTTCTCCGACGCTTCGCAATTCCCGAGCTCTGTCATTCACAAGCTTGACGGCAAGGTCTACGCGGTCCAGGGCTATGTGAACCTGCTCGGGCTTTGGTACAACGCCGACATCCTGCAGAAGATCGGCGTGCAGCCCCCGAAGACGATCGACGACCTGGAGGCCGCGATGGCGGCCGCGAAGAAGGCGGGCTACATGGGTATCACCTTGTGTGGTCTGCCGCAATCCCAGGGCGAGTGGCAGGCGTATCCCTGGCTGACGTCGAGCGGCTTCAGCTATGACAAGCCCGACGCCAAGGCGCTCGAATCCGGTCTCTCGCTCGTGCGGGACTGGGTGCAAAAGGGCTACCTCTCGAAGGCGGCGACGACCTGGGATCAGACCGTGCCGTTCCAAGAGTTCGCCGCAGGCAAATCGGCTTTCGCTGAGAACGGAAACTGGCAGATGGGCACCGCCGCCTCGACCGCGAAGTTCAAGTACGGCGTGGTGCCGTTGCCACTCGGCAGCAGCGGCAAGGTGTACCTCGGCGGCGAGGGCGAGGCGGTGGGCGCCTTCAGCAAGCACAAGGACTTGGCCTGGCAGTACTTGAAGGAGACCTACTTCAGCGCGCAGGGCCAGCTCATCGCGCTGAAGGACGTCGGCAGCATCCCGTCGCGTGACGACGCGGCGAAGGATCCCGCCGTGACGAACGACGAGTTGCTCAAGCCCTTCGCGGAGACGATCGCGAAGATGGGCGCGAACTACCCGGCCGAGGTTGTCCCGCCGAAGTCTGTTGCGGACGTGGAGCTGACGCTGGGCCAGGCGTGGAGTTCGGTCTTGGCCGGGCAGACCTCGCCCGAGAGCGCCGCGAGCAAGGCGGTCAGCACCCTGAAGGGCCTATTGCAGCAATAGCAAAGACGACGACGCGCGACGCCGACGCCGCACCAGGTCATCGATAGGAGGGTCACCCCAATGCCTACGGTCCTGGTGTCGGCGAAGGCGTCGGCGCGTTCGCCGCAACGGCGTCGTCCTGCCCGGCGCGGGCGGCGCCCGGCGACGACGCCCTTCCTGTTGCCGGCCGTCGTCTTCCTCGCGGCCTTCAGCATTTATCCGCTCGTCCAGCTGCTGAGGATGAGCGTCAGCAAGGTCACCGCCGCGACGCTGAACCGGTCGTGGCAGTTCGACGGCCTGGCCAACTTCCGCCAGGGCATCGAATCGGGCCAGACGACCCACGCGCTCCAGCTCACTGCGATCTTCGTAGCGATCGTGACGATTGTCGGCATGGTTGGCGGTCTGGCGGGCGCGATCGCGCTGCGCTCCTCAGGGCCGTGGTCCGGCTTCCTGTTGGCGCTGATGGTCTTCGTCTGGGCGTTGCCACCGGTCGTCAATGGCAGTGTCTGGAAGTTCCTGCTCGGTGACTCTGGATTGTTCAACACTGTGCTGCACGACGTCGGACTCATCGACTCGCCGCTTCCATTCCTCTACGACCAGCACTGGGCGTTGATCTCCGTGTCACTGGTGAGTTCATGGGCGGTGATCCCGTTCAACGCGCTCGTGTTTCGCGCCGCGCTCACAAACATCTCACCCGAGACCTTTGAGGCGACCGCCCTCGACGGCGCCAATCGCTGGCAGGAGATCCGCTACGTCATGCTGCCCGCGGTTCGACCGACCAGCCTCGTGCTGCTGGTTCTCACGGTTGTCTACGGGTTCCGCGGCTTCGATTTCATCTACGTGATGACCTACGGCGGGCCGGGCACCGCCACCAACACGTTGCCATTCCTCGGCTACCTCCAGGCCTTCGCCCGGTACGACTTCGGTCTTGGAGCCGCGACGTCGGTCTTCACAGTCGCGTTCGTGCTGGTGCTCGCGGTGGTGTACGCGCGCAGCATCCGGCGAGAGGAGCGCGCGTCATGAGGCACCGTCAGGGCCCGGTGACGGTCGGCGTCAAGGTGTTGCTGTCGCTGATGTACGGCGTGCCGATCCTCTGGATTCTGCTCACGTCGTTCAAGAGTTCGTCGGATGTCATCGGCACCCAGTCGTCGTTCTTGTTCCATCCGGTGACGACGGCGTACTCGGAGGCGTTGAAGAGCAATCTTTACGGCGCCCTGCGTCAGTCACTCTTCATCGCCGGTGGCACCACTGCGCTGACTCTGCTCATCGCCATTCCGGCCGCCTATGGCCTGGCCCGGACGAAGACCTGGGTGACGTCGGTTGGCCTCGCCTTGGTCATCATCCTGCAAATGATGCCGCAGACGTCGACGGTCATTCCGCTATTTCAGGTCTTCGGGCACTGGCGGCTGCTGAACCACACGATTGGCGTCATCTTCGCCGACACCTCGCTCTTAATCCCGTTCGCCATCGTCCTCCTCCGCCCCTTCTTCAGAGCCGTTCCGCTCTCGCTCGAGGAGGCGAGCGCAATCGACGGAGCGTCGGTCGTTCGCACATTCGCGTCGGTCGTCCTGCCGGTCGCGCGAAACGGCGTGTTGACCGCCGGAACGCTGATCTTCCTGCTGTCGTGGGGCGAGTTCCTCTACGCGGTGAACTTCTTCTTGACCCCCGGCCATTACCCGATGAGCGCTCTTATCGCACAGCAGGTCTCTGCGTTCGGCATCAACTGGCCGGGATTGATGGCGTTGGCGGTGCTGACGTCGGTGCCAGTGCTGGTCGTTTTCACCCTCACCTATCGCCTGCTGCGTGACGGTTTGACCGTTGGCGCAGTCAAGTAAGGCTCCAACACTCGAACAGGAAGTCATCACCGTGGGAACAACAACTGGGGAGTTCACGACCAGGCAGCTTGGCGAGGGAGCGCTGGCCGCCCGACCGGTCAATCCATCCCGCGGTGTCCTGCGACCACTTCCGATCGGTGACGTGACGATCGACGCGGGGTTTTGGGCCGATCGGCAGCACCTCAACGCGACGACCATCGTCCCGCACATCGAGAGCTGGGTCGAGGAGATGGGCTGGGTGTCGAACTTCGACGCTGCGGTAGAAGGGCGGCTCCCGCAAGACCGCACAGGGCGCCAGTTCTCCGACTCCGACGTTTACAAGTTGTTGGAAGCGATGGCGTGGGAAATCGGTCGCACCGGCGACGTCGATATGGATCGCCGGTTCCGCGCCCTCGTCGAGCGCATCGCTCCGGCGCAGGAGCCAGACGGGTATCTCAACACGATGTACGGCCGACCTGGCCAGCCGGAGCGATACAGCGATTTCCAGGAGGGCCACGAACTTTACTGCTTCGGTCATCTGATTCAGGCCGGGGTTGCGAGGGGTCGGACGCACGGTGAGGACGCCTTCGTCGCGATCGCACGGCGCGCGGCGGATCACGTCTGCGCCACATTCGGCGCGGATGGCATCCAAGCGGTCTGCGGGCATCCCGAGATCGAGGCGGCGCTGGTCGAGTTTTCGCGTTACACGGGGGATCCGAAGTATCGCGAGCAAGCCCGGCTGTTCATCGAGCGTCGTGGCCGGGGCACTCTTGGCGACATCGAACTCGGCCGCGACTATTTTCAGGATGCGACGCCCGTGCGTGAGGCAGACGTGTTCGTTGGGCACGCTGTGCGCGCGCTGTACCTAGCGGCGGGTGCGGTTGACGTCGCGGTCGAGTCGGACGACCTTGAGTTGCTTTCGGCGGTCCGTCGGCAGCTGGCAGCCAGCGTCGCACGCCGCACTTACCTCACCGGTGGGATGGGGGCGAGACATGAGGGAGAGTCCTTCGGTTTGGACTTCGAGCTTCCGTCCGACCGTTCATACTCGGAGACTTGTGCGGGTGTCGCGTCCGTCATGCTGAGCCATCGGATGCTTCTCGCGACGGGCGACGCCGGCTACGCCGACTTGATCGAGCGGACGTTGTACAACCTGGTCGCCGCGTCACCAGCCTCCGACGGGCATTCGTTCTTCTACGCCAACACGCTGCATCAGCGGGTTCCTGGCTCGGTACCCGATCCAGACGTCCCGAGCCCGCGGGCGGCATCCAGCCTGCGCGCGCCATGGTTCGCCGTGTCATGCTGCCCGCCCAATGTCGCTCGGTTGTTCGCGTCTCTCGGCGGGTACATCGCGTCAGTCGACGACGCTGGTTTGCAGCTGCACCAATACGCGAACTCAACTATTCGCACGACGTTGCCCAACGGCCGGGAGGTCGCGGCCGCGGTCCGGACCGATTACCCTCGCTCCGGCGCCATCGAGGTCGAGGTCATGACGGACGCCGACGCGGAATGGACGCTGAGCATGCGTGTTCCCGCGTGGGCCACCGGCGGTGCGCGGCTGGTGCTGAGCGGCGAATCGCGCCCGGTGACGGCCGGCTACGCCACGGTGACGCGCGCATTCTCGGCTGGCGAGACCGTCCGGCTGGAGCTGCCGGTGCAGCCGCGCTGGACTTGGCCGGATCCGCGGATCGACTCGCTAAGGGGACAGGTCGCGGTGGAACGCGGCCCGATCGTCATGTGCCTCGAATCTGTCGACGCAGGTGTCAGCGTAAACGAGATCGAGGTGAACGCTGACGTCCCGCTTGCGGAGCACGACGGCGACGTGCTCGTTTCCCTAGGGCGACGCGACGCTCGCCAGGAGCCGTGGCCATTTCTCAGCACTCCGCCGGTTGACGAGAAGACGCCGAACCGCAAGCTTGTACCGTTGGTGCCGTACCACTCATGGGCGAACCGAGGACCGTCGACAATGCGTGTGTGGCTACCGGTCAGCGGCCACGCCGCGACTGAGAGCGGAGCCGGAGGCGATGGCGCTGACGCGCGATAAGGCCGACGCCGCGGCGGCGATAACCGCGGGCCGCGCCGCGCTGGGTGTCGAGCTCGGCTCGACCAGGATCAAGGCCTGCCTGATCGGTCCTGACCACGAGCCGATCGCCACCGGCAGCAGCGCTTGGGAGAACCAGCTGGTCGACGGCTTGTGGACCTACTCCTTGGACGCCGTCTGGGCCGGTCTGCAGGAGTGCTACGCCGACCTGGTCGCCGACGCGGAGCGCAAGCACGGTGTCCGGCTGACAACCCTTGGCGCGCTGGGGGTTTCGGCGATGATGCACGGCTACTTGGCGTTTGACGCCGACGGCGACCTGCTGGCGCCGTTCCGGACCTGGCGGAACACCAACACCGGTGCGGCCGCGGCCCGCTTGACGGACCTGTTCGGCTTCAACATCCCGCTTCGCTGGTCGGTGGCTCACCTGTACCAGGCGCTGCTGGACGACGAGCCGCATGTGCGCGAAATCGCGCACGTCACGACGCTCGCCGGTTACGTGCACTGGCGGCTGACCGGTCGCCGGGTGCTGGGCGTCGGTGACGCCTCTGGCATGTTTCCGATCGATCCGCAGACCAACAGTTACGACCGCGCGATGCTTCAGCAGTTCACCGAGCTGGTCGCCGAACGCGCGCCCTGGTTGAAGGTGGCGGAGCTTTTTCCCGACGTGTTGCTCGCCGGAGAAGACGCCGGGGAGCTGACCGTCGAGGGCGCCGCGCTGCTCGATCCGTCGGGCGGCTTGCGCCCCGGCGTGCCGTTGTGCCCGCCGGAGGGCGACGCGGGCACCGGGATGGTCGCCACCAACGCGGTGGCGCCGCGCACCGGAAACGTGAGCGCGGGAACGTCGATCTTCGCGATGGTGGTGCTGGAGCGGCCGCTTTCGCGGGTCCATCCCGAGCTCGACGTCGTGACCACGCCGGTCGGCGACCCGGTGGCGATGGTGCACTGCAACAACGGCGCGAGCGAGCTGGACGCATGGGCGGGGGTGTTCGGCGAGTTCGCCGCCGCGCTCGGCCATCGCGCAGATCGCGACGACGTGTTCGCCGCCATGGTCGGCGCGGCCCTCGACGGCGACCACGACGCCGGGGGGTTGCTCGCCTACAACTACCTTTCCGGTGAGCCCATCACGGACATGCCGGAGGGCCGGCCGCTGCTGGTCCGCACGCCGGACGCTTCGTTCACCCTGGCTAATTTCGCGCGCGCGCAGCTGTACGGCGTGTTCGCCACGCTGGCGCTCGGCATGCGGGCGCTCGCCGCCGAGGACGTCGGGTTGGACGCGATGTTCGCGCACGGCGGGCTGTTCCGGACCAAGGGCGTCGCGCAACGGCTGTTGGCTGCGGCGATCGACGCGCCGGTCGCGGTCGGGCGCAGCGCGGGTGAGGGAGGCGCGTGGGGTGTGGCGGTGCTCGCCCGCTATCGTGCGGCGTTGTCCGGGCAGGACTTGGCGACGTATCTGCGCGAGCAGGTGTTCGCCGGCGCCCGCTTCGAGGTCGTCGAACCGGACGCAGACGAGGTGGCGGCGTTCGCCGCGCACCTGCAGCGGTACGCGGCCGCGTTGCCGGTCGAGCGGGCCGCGACGCAGTTCGTTTCTTGACCGGCACGGTTGGACAAGGAAAGGCAGGCCGCGCGGACATGTCGATCGTGACCGAGGTCCCAGGTCAGCTGCGCGACCTCGTCGACGCCGCCAAGGAGCGGGTGGCCGCGTTGCACGCCGAGCTTCCCCGCTGGGAGCTGGTGGTGTGGACGGCGGGAAACGTCTCGGAGCGGGTGCGTCATCCCGGCCATCCCGACGGCAGCGCGGACCTGCTCGTCATCAAGCCCTCGGGTGTGCGGTACGACGAGCTGAGCCCCGCCGCGATGGTCGTGTGCGACCTCGACGGCAACCTGGTCGAAGGTGACAAGACGCCGTCGTCCGACACCGCCGCGCACGCGTACGTGTACCGACACATGCCGGCCGTCGGCGGGGTCGTCCACACCCACTCGACGTACGCCACCGCGTGGTCCGCGCGCGGTGAGGCGATCCCCTGCGTGCTGACGATGATGGCCGACGAGTTCGGCGGCCCGATCCCGGTAGGCCCGTTCGCCGTGATCGGCGACGATTCGATCGGCCGCGGCATCGTGCAGACCCTGCGCGAGCACCGCAGCCGCGCTGTGCTCATGCGCAATCACGGGCCGTTCACCGTCGGCGCGGACGCGCGCTCGGCGGTCAAAGCGGCGGTGATGTGCGAGGAAGTGGCCCGCACTGTGCACATCGCGCGGCAACTGGGCGAGCCGCTGGCCATCGACCAGCGGCACATCGACTCGCTGTACGACCGCTACCAAAACGTCTACGGCCAGCGGTGAGCCCGGCCGGGACGGTTCGGCGCGAGGTGCCAAGAGTCGCGCGCCCGGCAGGACTCGAACCTGCGACAACCCGCTTAGAAGGCGGGGGCTCTATCCAGCTGAGCTACGGGCGCCAGCGGTCGCGCGCCGTCCAAGGCTACGCCACGAGCCGCTCCTGATCGCGCCCGAAAGGCTACGGTGGAGCTAATGGACGACGACATCGCCACACCCGCGGCCCCCGCTCCTCCGCCGCCCGTCGACGAGGGCGGCGATCCGGCCTGCTGGGCCTCGCTGCTGTGCCCGAACTGCGGCGCGGTCCCCGACTCGCGAACCGCGGCGATCTGTCCCCGGTGCGGCCAGCCGTATCCCGCCGACGACGACTGACGACGACGACTGACGACGAGCAGCGCGTCGTCCACAGCTTCGGATTTTGCTTTTCACAGCCGGACGACGCGCGCTGCGCGCGAGCCTGCGGCCCGAGCAAGCTCCCTTTACGGCTCACACGAAAGGGAGACTCACATGCTCGACACGTATGTCACGGTCGTCGGCAACCTGGTCGCCGACCCCCGCCTGATGGAGACGGCGGGGCGACCGGCGATGGCCAGCTTCCGGCTGGCCTCGACACCCCGCCGGTTCGACCGCGGGGCCGGTGAATGGCGCGACGGCGAGACGCTGTTCACCAACGTCACCTGCTGGCGCGGGCTGGCCGAGAACGTCACGCTGTCGCTGAAGAAGGGCCAAAGCGTCATCGTGCACGGCCGGCTGATGAAGCGCGGCTACGAAACCAAGACCGGCGAGCATCGGGAGTCGGTCGACATCGACGCGTTGGCCGTCGGTCCGGAGCTGTCGAGGGTGGCCGCGGTCGTCAAGCGGGTGGAGCGCAGCACCGCCGCGACGCCGCCCGACTCCGCCCTCGCCGGCCACCAGGGCGCCGGCGCGCAGACGGCGTCCGAGGAGTTCGACGTCGCGCTGCCCGCGGTGGAGGACGATCCCGAACTCGAGCGCGCCGTCGAGGTGGACGCGGCTGGCGAGGACTTCAGCGAGGACTACAGCGGCGAGGACGGCGGCGGGGATGAGGCCGGCGACGACCTCGAGCTGGCCGACGCGCCGGAGCTGGCCGGCGCCGGCGCCGGCTCCGGCGGTCGGCGGCGATCGCGGTTCGGCATCGGCTGAGCCGACGGCGGGGTTGCGGGCGCCGGCGGTCCGCCGGCGCCCGTTCGCCCGGGCGCTCGTCCGGGCGCTCGTCCGGGGGCTCGTCCGGGCGCTCGGACGGACCACGGTGCGCGACGCCTTGTCTAGTCATTCGACAGGCAAAGCAGGGGCATGGCACGCTCGACCGCGTGATCGTCCGCTCTCGCGTGCCCGCTTTGCGGCTTGTCGCGCGCCTGCATGTTGATTTGCTGCGGGTGTCGAGCGCGGTCTGTATGCCGGCTGCCTGATCCGCCGCCCGCTCCCGGGCGCGGTGCGCCCGGCTGTCCAACGTCGCTCAGCCCTGCGTGTCTGCGCCTGCCTACCCATAAGGACGCACCCGCATCATGTCGGCGCCGACGACCCAATCAACGCGATCTGCTCGCCGCCCCCACGCCGAACGAGGCAAGGCCCGTGGTCAGGGCCAGTGGGCGCTGGGCGCCCGTGAGCCGCTCAACGCCACCGAGCGGTTGAAGAAGGACGACGACGGTCTCAACGTCCGTCGTCGCATCATCGACGTCTACTCCAAGACCGGGTTCGACTCGATCGACCCCGCCGACCTGCGTGGCCGGTTCCGCTGGATGGGCCTCTACACCCAACGGCGTCCCGGCATCGACGGCGGCAGGACCGGCGTGCTCGAGCCGGAGGAGCTCGACGACCGCTACTTCATGCTGCGGGTGCGGGTGCCCGGCGGCCGGCTCACGACCGCGCAGCTGCGGGTGATCGGCCAGCTTTCGACGAGATACGCCCGCGACCTCGCCGACGTGACCAACCGGCAAAACGTGCAGCTGCATTGGGTGCGCATCGAGGACGTGCCGGCCATCTGGGAGGCGCTCGACGCCGTCGGCCTCGGCACCACCGAGGCGTGCGGCGACTGCCCGCGCAACATGATCGGCTGCCCGGTCGCCGGTTACGACGCCACCGAGGTCATCGATCCGTCCGCGCATTTGCTCGAGATCCAGCGCGACTACATCGGCAACCCCGAGTTCTCCAACCTCCCGCGCAAGTACAAGACGTCGATGACCGGCTGCTCGTCGCTGTGCACGATCCACGAGATCAACGACATCGCGTTCGTCGGCGTCGTCGGGCCGGACGGCGTGCCCGGCTACGACCTGTGGGTAGGTGGCGGCCTGTCGACCAACCCGATGATCGCCCAGCGGCTCGGCGTGTTCGTCTTGCCCGAGCAGGTGAAGCAGGTGTGGGCCGGTGTCACCGGCATGTTCCGTGACTACGGCTACCGGCGGCTGCGCAACCGGGCGCGGATGAAGTTCCTCGTCGCAGACTGGGGCCCGGAGAAGTTCCGCGAGGTGCTTGAGAAGGAATACCTCGGCTACGCGCTGCCCGACGGTCCCGCGCCAGCCGAGCCGCCCGGCGGGCGCCGCGACCACGTCGGCGTTCACCCGCAAAAGGACGGCAAGTTCTTCGTCGGGGCCGCGCTGCGCGTTGGCCGGCTGACCGGCGCCAAGCTGACCCAGGTCGCCGACCTCGCCGAGGCGCACGGCAGCGGGCATGTGCACACCACCGTCGAGCAGAAGCTCATCGTCCTCGACGTGCCGGCCGACCGGGTCGACTCCCTGGTCGAGGGCTTGGAAGCTCTGGATTTGCAGGTGAATCCGAGTGTGTTCCGCCGTCAGGTGATGGCGTGCACCGGTATCGAGTTCTGCAAGCTGGCGATCGTCGAGACGAAGAACCGGGCGAACGACCTCATCGACGAGCTTGAGCGCCGGCTGCCCGGCTTCGACTCGCCGATGACCATCACCGTCAACGGCTGCCCGAACTCGTGCGCGCGGTTCCAGGTCGTCGACATCGGCTTCAAAGGCAGCCTGATGCTGAACGCGGCGGGGGAGCAGGTCGCCGGCTACCAGGTGCACCTCGGCGGCCATCTCGGAACCGGCGCGGGTTTCGGTCGCAAGCTTCGCGGTTTGAAGGTCGAGGAGCACGAGCTCGCCGATTACGTCGAGCGGCTCGCCCGCCGCTACCTCGCGCAGCGCGAGCCCGGCGAGCAGTTCACCCAGTGGGTGTTGCGCGCCGACGAGGCCGATCTGCAATGAGCGAGTCAGCCGGCGGCGAGCGCGCCACGCCGTTCTACTGCCCGTACTGCGGCGACGAGGATCTGCGCCCGCACAGCGAGTCGCACGGCAGTTGGCGATGTGGCTCGTGCGCGCGGGTGTTCAACCTGAAGTTCGTCGGATTGGAGGTGTCATGACCACGGCGACCGACTTCGAGCGCGTCGCCTATGACGCCGCCCGCGATCTCGAGAACGCTTCCGCGCAAGAGATTGTGGCATGGGCAGTGCGCACCTTCGGTGATCGCTTTTGTGTCTTGTCGTCGATGGCCGACGCGGTCGTGGCGTCCCTTGCCGCGGGCGTGCGGCCGGGTGTCGACGTCGTGTTTCTCGACACCGGCTATCACTTCGCCGAGACGATCGGCACCCGTGACGCCGTCGCGGCGACGTACGACGTCAACGTCATCACCGTGACGCCGGCGCAGTCGGTCGCCGAGCAAGACGCGGCGCACGGCAAAGACTTGTACGCCCGCGACCCCGACCGATGCTGCGCTTTGCGCAAGGTCGCGCCGATGAACGCCGCGCTGGCCAACTACGACGCGTGGGCCACCGGGCTGCGCCGCGACGAGTCGCCGACCCGCGCCAACACCCCCGTCGTCCAGTGGGACGCGCGCCGCGGCAAGGTCAAGGTCAACCCGATCGCGCGGTGGACCCAAGCCGACGTCGACGACTACGTCGCCGCGAACAGCATCCTGGTCAATCCGCTGGTCGACGACGGATACCTGTCGATCGGCTGCTGGCCGTGCACCGCCCGCGTCGAGCCTGGCGCCGACCCGCGGTCGGGTCGGTGGGCGGGGCGCTCCAAGACCGAATGCGGGATTCACCTATGACGCAACGGAATTCGAGAGGCGCGACGATCTGGTTGACCGGATTGCCCAGCGCCGGGAAGTCGACCATCGCGCGCGCGTTGGGCCATCGGTTGCGCGACGAAGGCCGCCAGGTCGAGATCCTCGACGGCGACGACCTGCGCAGGCAGCTGACCGCCGATCTCGGCTTCAGCCGCGCCGACCGCGACACCAACGTCGCCCGCGTCGGGTTCGTCGCGCGGCTGCTCGCGCGCAACGGCGTCGTGGTGCTCGTCCCCGTCATCGCGCCGTACGCCGCGGCGCGTGCCGCGGTGCGCGCCGAGCACGTCGCGGACGGCGTGGCCTTTGCCGAGGTGCACGTCGCGACGCCGGTCGAGGTTTGCGCGTCGCGCGACGTCAAGGGCCTCTACGCGAAGCAGCGCGCCGGCTTGGTGCGGGGCCTGACCGGCGTCGACGACCCGTACGAGACTCCGGAATCACCTGAGCTTCGGCTCGACACCAGAGGTTTGACCGTCGACGAGGCTGCGGCGAAGGTGCTCGCCGCGCTCGCGGAGGAGGGAACGCTATGAGCGCCATCGTCGAAGAACACGCTCAGACGGCCGAGACTTTGCCGCCGTCGCGCAAGGTTCCGCACCTTGACGCCCTTGAGTCCGAGGGCATTCACATCATCAGGGAGGTGGCGGCGGAGTTCGAGCGGCCGGTGCTGCTGTTCTCCGGCGGCAAAGACTCCGCGGTCATGCTGCAGCTCGCGCGCAAGGCGTTCGCGCCCGCGCCGGTGCCGTTTCCGCTGATGCACGTCGACACCGGCCACAACTTCCCCGAGGTCATCGCGTACCGCGACGCTCTCGTCGAGCGGCTCGGCCTGCGGTTGGTGGTCGCCAGCGTGCAGTCCTACATCGACGGCGGCAGGCTGCGGGAGCGGGCCGACGGCACCAGAAACCCGCTGCAGACCGTGCCGCTGCTCGACGCGATCGCCGACCATCGGTTCGACGCCGTCTTCGGGGGCGGACGACGTGACGAGGAGAAGGCGCGCGCGAAGGAGCGAATTTTCAGCCTGCGCGACGAGTTCGGCCAGTGGGACCCGCGCCGGCAACGCCCCGAGTTGTGGAACCTTTACAACGGCCGGCACAAGCCGGGTGAGCACGTGCGGGTGTTCCCGTTGTCGAACTGGACCGAGCTCGACGTGTGGGAGTACGTCGAGCGTGAAGAAGTCGAGTTGCCCTCGATCTACTTCTCGCATTCGCGTGAGGTGTTCAAGCGCAACGGCATGTGGCTCACCGCGGGGAAGTGGGGCGGGCCGAAGGACGGCGAGGTCGTCGAGCGCAAAGTCGTCCGCTACCGAACCGTCGGCGACATGAGCTGCACCGGCGCGGTCGAGTCGGTCGCGTCGTCCGTCGCCGACGTCATCGCCGAGATCGCGGTGACGACCATCACCGAGCGCGGCGCCACCCGCGCCGACGACAAGCTTTCCGAGGCGGCCATGGAAGACCGCAAGCGTGAGGGGTACTTCTAATGACGTCCGCTGTCGATTTCGAGTCGGCCGCCGCGCGACTCGACCGCGACGTCGAGCTGTTGCGGTTCGCCACCGCGGGTTCGGTCGACGACGGCAAGTCGACCCTCGTCGGCCGGCTGCTGCACGACTCCAAGTCGGTGCTCGCCGACACCCTGGAGGCGGTGGAGCGGGCGAGCCGCGACCGCGGCGCCGAAGGGGTTGAGCTGGCGCTGCTCACCGACGGGCTGCGCGCCGAGCGCGAGCAAGGCATCACGATCGACGTCGCGTATCGGTACTTCACCACGCCGCGTCGCAAGTTCATCCTCGCCGACACGCCGGGGCACGTGCAGTACACCCGCAACATGGTCACCGGCGCGTCCACCGCGGAGCTGGTGGTGCTCTTGGTTGACGCCCGAAAGGGCGTGGTCGAGCAAACTCGCCGGCACCTCGCCGTCGCCGCCTTGCTGGGCGTCCGCCATCTGGTGCTGGCGGTCAACAAGATGGATCTCGTCGACTTCTCCGAGCCGGTCTTTCGCGCCATCGCCGATGAGTTCGCGATCGCGGCCGAGGCGCTTGGCATCAGCGACCGCGTCGTCATACCGGTCTCAGCGAGCCTCGGTGACAACGTCGTCGACGCGTCGTCCAACACGCCGTGGTACGACGGCCCCACGTTGCTCGACCATCTAGAAACCGTGCCGGTCGGCGTCGACGCCGTCACGCAGGCGGCCCGGTTCCCGGTGCAGTACGTCGTGCGGGCGCCCGACTACCGCGGATATGCCGGGCAACTCGCGTCGGGCGTGATCGAGCGTGACGACGAGGTCGTTGTCATGCCCGCCGGGTTGCGCACCCGCATCGTGGCGATCGACACGTTCGACGGTGAGGTGGACATCGCGCACGCGCCGCAGTCGGTGACGTTGCGGCTGGCCGACGAGTTCGATGTCGGACGCGGCGATCTGATCGTGCATCCCAGGCAGGAACCGCGGGTGGCCAAAGAGTTCGACGCCACCGTGTGCCAGCTCTCCGAGCGAGCGTTGCGCGCCGGCGACCGGGTGCTGGTCAAACACACCACGCGGGTCGTCAAGGGCGTCGTCGACTCCGTCAACCACCGCGTCGACATCGAGACGCTTGATCGCTCGCCCGCCGATTCGCTGGAGTTGAACGAGATCGGCGGTGTCTCGCTGCGGGTCGCGGCGCCGCTCGCGATCGACGACTACGACGCCGATCGGCTGACCGGCAGCTTCCTGGTGATCGACGAGCACGACGGCCAGACGCTCGCCGCAGGATTGGTCGGCGATCCGTTCTCGGCTGGACGGCCGCGATGAACGCGGGCTATCCGCTGCTGCTCGACGTCTCCGGACGACGTGTCGTCGTGGTCGGCGGCGGTCCCGTCGGCGCGCGACGCGCCATCGGGCTCGCCGACGCGGGGGCCGACGTCGTCGTGATCGCCCCCGCCGCCGACGATCGGCTCGACGCCGACGGCCGCATCGGCGTCGTGCGTCGTGAGTACCAAGCCGGCGACCTGGACGACGCCTGGTTGGTGCACACCTGCACCGGAATCGCGGCGGTTGACGAGGCGGTGGCCCGCGACGCCGACGCCGCCCGGCTGTGGTGCGTGCGCGCGTCGTCCGCGGTGAAATCGAAGGCGTGGACGCCGGCCGTCGCGCGCGTCGACGACGTCGTCGTCAGCGTCAACGCCGGGGGAGACCCAGGGCGCGCGCGTGACGTGCGTGACGCGATCGCGCTGCTGCTCGCCAACGGCGACCTGCCGTCGCGTCGGCGGCGGCGTCTCGGGATGGGCCGGGTCGCGCTGGTCGGCGGCGGGCCGGGGGACCCTGGTCTCATCACGGTTCGCGGCCGGCGGCTGCTGGCCCAAGCCGACGTGGTCGTGGTCGACCACCTCGGCCCTCGCGCACTGCTTGAGGAGTTGCCGCCCGGCGTCGAGGTGATCGAGGCTGGCAAGGAGCGCGGCAACCACACGCTCCGCCAGGAGGAGATCAACGAGCTGCTGGTTCTCCTTGCGCGGCAAGGAAAGTTCGTGGTGCGGCTCAAGGGCGGCGACCCCTTCGTGTTCGGTCGTGGGGGGGAGGAGATGCTCGCGTGCGCGGCCGCGGGCGTGCCGTGCGAGGTCGTGCCGGGGGTGACCAGCGCGATCGCGGTTCCCGCCGCCGCCGGCATTCCGGTGACGCATCGCGCGGTGTCGCGGCAGTTCACCGTCGCCACCGCGCACGACGACCTCGACTGGGGGTCGCTGGCCGCCAGCCCGGGGACGCTCGTGCTGCTCATGGGCGCGACGCGAATCGGGCACATCGCCGCCTCGTTGATCGCCGCGGGCGCGAGCCCTGCCACTCCTGTGGCGGTTGTCGAGAACGGCACAACCGCCGCGCAGCGCACCACACGGGCGACGCTGCGCACCATCGCCAACGTCGCGGCACGGCTCGAGATCCGCGCCCCGGCGGTGATTGTCGTCGGCCAGGTCGCCACCTTGGAGGGTGCGCAACCCGGCGGCCTGGCCGACGCGCTCCATGGCCTCGACGCGTGAGCTCGGCCGCGCTGCTCGCCGTCGCGCACGGGAGTCCTGACCCGCGTGCCGAGCCGGTGCTCGAAGCCCTCATGGCGCGGGTGCGCGCGGAGCGTCCCGGGTTGGTGGCCAAGCTCGCCCACCTCGGTCACACCGATCCCGACGTCGCAACCGCCGTCAGATCGCTCGTCGAGGCCGGCTCTCGGCGCGTCGTCGTCGTCCCGTTGCTGTTGACCGCCGCGTTCCACGCGCGAACCGACCTCCCCGCGCTGCTTGACGAGCTGCGCGCTGAACTCCCGAGCGTCGAGTTGGCGCAGACCCCGGTGCTCGGGCCGCACCCGCTGCTGTTGTCGTTGGTGCGACGGCGATTGACCGAGGTCGGCGCCGACCCCGCTGGGTCGCTTGTGCTCGGCGCGGTCGGGACGTCTGACGCGGGCGCGAACGCCGAACTCGCCGACGTCGCGGCGCGTTTGGGGGCCGCCGTCGGCTTCGCGGCGGGCGAACCCTCGGTCGACCGGGTGGTCGACGAATTGCGCGCGGACACCGGTGGCCAGGTGGCGATCGCGTCTTACGTGCTGGCTCCCGGCACACTGCCCGACCGGTTCGCCGCGACAAAAGCCGACCTGGTCACCCAGCCGCTCGGCGCAGAGCCGGAGATCGTCAGCATCGTGCTGGAGCGGTTCGACGCCGTCGGTTGACCCATCGTCGAGTGAAGGGTATGCGCTGCGATTTTGGCGAATTTCGCCGCGCGAACCCTTCGGTCGGCGCGGGGAGGTTCGGCGCGGGGAGGTTCGGCGCGAGCCAGTAGACTCGGCGACCGTGCCTGAGTTCATTTATGTGTTGCGCAAGGCCCGCAAGGCTTACGGCGAAAAAGTCATCCTCGACGACGTCACCTTGTCGTTCCTGCCCGGGGCCAAGATCGGCGTCGTCGGCCCGAACGGCATGGGCAAGTCGACGCTGCTCAAGATCATGGCCGGCCTCGACCAGCCGAGTAACGGCGAGGCTTACCTGACGCCCGGCTACAGCGTGGGCATCTTGTCGCAGGAGCCAAGACTCGACGAGTCGAAGACGGTGCTCGGCAATGTCGAGGACGGCGTCGCGGAAACCAAAGGGCTGCTCGACCGGTTCAACAAGGTGAGCGAGGAGCTGGCGAACCCGGACGCCGACTACGACGCGCTGCTCGCCGAGATGGGCGAGTTGCAGACGCAGCTCGACCACCGCAACGCCTGGGACCTGGACGCCCAACTCGAGCAGGCCATGGACGCGCTGCGCTGCCCGCCGCCCGACGCCGACGTCACCGTGCTGTCCGGCGGTGAACGCCGTCGGGTGGCGTTGTGCAAACTCTTGCTGCAACAGCCCGACCTGCTGCTGCTCGACGAGCCCACCAACCACCTCGACGCCGAAAGCGTGCAGTGGCTCGAGCAGCACCTGGAGAAGTACCCGGGCACCGTCGTCGCGGTCACCCACGATCGCTACTTCCTGGAGAACGTCGCGCAGTGGATCCTCGAGATCGACCGCGGCCGCACCTACCCCTACGAAGGCAACTACACGACCTACCTCGAAACGAAGGCCGCGCGCGTCAAGGTCGAAGGGCAAAAGGACGCCAAGCTGCGCAAGCGGCTGGAGGACGAGCTGCAGTGGGTGCGCTCAAGCCCGAAGGCGCGCCAGGCGAAGAGCAAGGCCCGTCTGGAGCGTTACGAGCAGATGGCGGCGGAGGCCGACAAGTACCGCAAGCTCGACTTCGACGAGATTCAAATTCCGCCGGGCCCGCGGCTGGGCAGCCTCGTTGTCGAGGTCAACGACCTGGTGAAGGGCTTTGACGAGCGTCTGCTGTTCGACGGGTTGTCGTTTTCCTTGCCGCCCAACGGAATTGTCGGCGTGATCGGGCCGAACGGCGTCGGCAAGACGACGCTGTTCAAGATGCTCATCGGCGACGAGTCGCCCGATGCCGGCTCCATTCGGATCGGCGACACGGTGCGCATCTCCTATGTCGACCAAAGCCGGGCCGGCCTCGACCCGAAGAAGAACGTGTGGGAGGTCGTCTCCGACGGGCTTGACTACATCAATGTCGGGCATGTCGAGATGCCGAGCCGGGCGTATGTGTCGGCGTTCGGCTTCAAAGGGCCCGACCAGCAAAAGCCGTCCGGCGTGCTGTCGGGCGGCGAGCGCAACCGGCTCAACCTCGCGCTGACGCTCAAGCAGGGCGGCAACTTGCTGCTGCTCGACGAGCCCACCAACGACCTCGACGTCGAAACCCTGGCCAGTTTGGAAAACGCGCTGCTCGAGTTCCCCGGCTGCGCGGTCATCACCAGCCACGACCGCTGGTTCCTCGACCGCATCGCGACGCACATCCTGGCGTGGGAGGGCGACTCGCGCTGGTTTTGGTTCGAGGGCAACTTCGAGTCCTACGAGAAGAACAAGGTCGAGCGGCTCGGCGCAGACGCCGCTCGGCCGCACCGCGCGACGTATCGCAAGCTCACCCGCGGTTAGCGCGCGGCCGTGCGTTTCACCTTTCGCTGCCCGGTGCGCTGGGACGACATGGACGCGTTTGGCCACGTCAACAACGTCACGTTCTTCGCCTACATGCAAGAGGCCCGCACCGGCATGCTCTTCGCGGGCGAGGCGGCCGACCACATTCCGGACCTCATCAAGGGCGTGGTCGTGGCGCGGCACGAGATCGACTACCGGCGACCGCTGGAGTGGCGGCCGGAGCCCATCGAGGTTGACGTTTGGACGACGCAGATCCGGTCGTCGTCGTTCACCTTGCGCTATGAGATGCGCGACCAGCTGGCGAAACCGAAACCGGTGGTGCTCGCCGAAGCGCTGACCGTGCTGGTGCCGTTCGACCTCGCGGCCGGTCGGCCGCGGCGGGTGTCGGCGTCCGAGCGGCACTTTCTCGGCCGCTATTTGGAGGCGTAAGCGATCAGGCTTGCCGACTTGTGTCGGTCAGCACGCGATAGACCGCGTGCTCGCCGACACAACTCGCGTGAGACGGGCGCCGGCCTACTCGGCGACGACGAGTCGCTCGTCGTTGGTCCGCGCGGTGCGTGACGCCGCCTCCGCGTTGCGCAACAACGCGCTCGCGTCGTCCGCGTCTCCGGCGACGCAGACGCCGGTGTGGCAGTGCACCTCGACACGTCCGAAGCTGAGTTCCATCGGCGCTTCGACCGCTTCGATGGCGGCGCGCGCGAGGTCGACGCCCGCGCCCGGCTCGCCATGCGCGATCAACGCGAAATGACTCGCGCCGAGATGCCCTAGGTTGTGCTCCGGCGCGATGTCGGCGAGCCGGCTGGCGATTTCGCGCAGCACCTCTTGCACGCCGGTGGCGCCGAATTGCTCGGTGATGCGGCCCATGGCCAGCACCTGGATCAGGATCGCGGCGACTTCAGCGTGTCCGGGTTGCGCGGCCGCCCGCCTGGCGAGCGCGCGCACCAACCGCTGTTCGTACACGGCGAGGTTCGGCAGGCCGGTGACGGCGTCGTGCAACGCGCGCCGGCGCAACTCGTCGAGCACGAGCGACAGATGCAGCAGGTCGCCGGCGTGCGCTTGCAACGCGCTCGCGCCCTCGATGACCGTCACGTCGTCCGGGTCGGGGGTGTGTTGGGGGAGCTTGGCGACCACGCAGCCCACGAACTCGCCCTGACCGAACAACGGCGTGATCAGCACCCGCTCGGCGTGCAGCTCAGCGAGCAGCAACGCGGTCGCCGGAGTGGCGGTCTCGCGGCTGATGACGCGCAGCCGGTTCTCCGTGCGCAGCCAGGCCAGCTCCGGCTGGCCGACGATCTCGCACACCGCCTCGCCGATCTGGGCCTCGTCGACGATCCCGTCGCCGATGCTGACCGCGAGCAGCGGCTCTTGATTGACCGCCTGGAACACGCTGACGACGACGATCGGCGCGCGGGTCATGGCGGACGCCACGGCGGCGATCTGGCGGGCGGTGCCGACGACGGTGCGCTGGCGGGTGCAGGCCGTGTGCAGGTCGAGAAGCGCCTGCGCGGACTCCGCGCCTTTGCGCAAACGGACCAGCTCGGAGGTCTGGCCAGCCAGCCGGCTCTCCAGGGCCTCGACATCGACGGTCAGCGCGGTTGGCTCCACGAGCCGCACCTCCACCTGGCCAAAGAAGCACGGCGCGGTCGGCGCCGTCCCTACCGACTACGGCCGAATTGGCCCCTGACTTGAGGATTTCGGCCGTTCGATCACCGACTCGGAGGGCTCGACCGGCCGGCCGTACGCGCCTTGCGCGCGGTGCCGCGCGGACAGCGCGAGGTAGGTCGCGCCGGCGGTGAGATAGCCGATCGCCAACAAGATCATGACGACGTAGGACTTGCCGGACTTCGGCAACACGGTGGCGGTCACCGCCGCCGCCGCGACGTAGGTGGCGTTGAAGAGCATGTCGTAGACGGCGAACACCCGGCCGCGGAAGGAGTCGTCGACCTCCTCCTGCACCGTGGTGTCGACGCTGATCTTGACGCCCTGGGCGGAGACGCCGAGCACGAACCCGCCGGCGACGAGCAGCGCCCGCTGGTAGGGCAGGCCGAACGCCGCGATCGCGATCGCGGCGGCCAGCATCAGCCAGCCGATCCACGCTCGCTTTCCGATCTTCCCGGTGACCGGCGGGGTGACGATCGCCGCGAGCACGTAGCCGACGCCGGACGCGGCGACGACCGCGCCCAACCCGAGCAGGCCCGAGTTGACGTTGTCGGTGAAGTAGTTGCGGTTCAGCAGCACGATCGTCAAGGTCGCGATGCCGTACAGGAACCGGTGGGCGCTGATCGCGAACAGCGCGTCCGACGCCCTGGCGCGCTGCAGCAGGTGCCGCGCCGCGCGCCGCAGGTCGCCGGTGACGTCGGTGACGGCGTGCCAGGTGGACACCGACGTCGCCGACGCGCGTTCTTCCTCGTCCGGGCCCAACAGCTGGCGCGGCATCCGCGCGGCCACCAACGCGGAGGTCGCGTAGACGGCGGACGCGACGATGACGATGGTCGCCACCGAAGGCGGATTGGACCCGATCAACCAGCGCAGCAGCCCGCCGACACCCGCCCCGATGATCGTCGCGATCGAGCCGGACGTCGTGCTCAACGCGTTGGCGGTGACCAAGACGTCGTCGGTCACGATGCGCGGCAGGCCGGCCGACAGCGCGGACAGGAACAACCGGTTCACTCCGAGCGCCGCGATGGCGACAGCGAAGAACGCCACGCCCTCGCTGCGACCAGCCACGAGCGCGCCGACGCCGAGCACGAGCACGACCTTCACCAGGTTGGAGACGACCAAGATCCGCTGTCGCCACCAACGGTCGAGGCAGACGCCGACGAACGGTCCGACGAGCGAATAGGGCAGCAGCAGCGCGGCGAACGCCCACGCGGTCTCGGCCGGTGTGGTGGCCTTCTCCGGGTTGAACAGCACGTAGCTGGCGAGCGCGGTCTGGAAGATGCCGTCGGCGCACGCGGAGACCAGCCGCGTCTGGTAGAGCAGCCGGAAGTCGCGCGAGCGGAGCAGGCCGCGAAGTTGTGCCCAGCCGGTCGCGCGCCCCATGCCGCAACCCGCCGGTCAGCCGATGACGCGAAGCGTGGGCGGGTTGAACTCGCCGGTGTCGCCGCCGTGCGGACCGAGGTCGTTGACCAGGCTGTCGGCGGCGGAGGTCAGGTAGCGCCACAACGTCGCGTCGAGCTGCGCCGGCAACGCCAGCTCGTCGATCGCGTCCCGCATGTGCCGAAGCCACGCGTCCCGCTCGGCGAAGCCGATCTTGTACGGGACGTGCCGCATGCGCAGCCTCGGGTGCCCGCGTCGCTCGCTGTAGGTGTGCGGACCACCCCAGTACTGCTCGAGAAACATCCGCAGCCGTTCCTCCGCTCCGGCGAGGTCGGGCTCGGGGTACATCGGACGCAGCAGCGGGTCGTCCGCGACACCCTGATAGAAACGATGAACGAGACGCCGAAACGTCGGCGCGCCGCCGACCAGCTCGTAGAAGCTCGCTTCGGTCGTCGGCGCATCGCGGGCCGTCTTGGCGTCGTCCGTCACGTCGTTCATTCTCGCAGGTGTATTCCAGGCTCCGAAGGGACAGCGCTCATGGCTACAACCCGCACCGCAACCACACATTGGGAAGGTCCGCTGCTCGAGGGCGGCAAGGGCGTCGTCAACCTGGAGTCGTCGGGCCTTGGCAGCTACGACGTCAACTGGCCGGCCCGCTCCGAGGAGCCCGGCGGCAAGACCAGCCCAGAGGAGCTGATCGCCGCCGCCCACTCGTCATGCTTCTCGATGGCGTTGTCGAACGGCCTGGCCAAGGCCGGTCACACCGACATCACCCTCGACGCCCGCGCGGACGTCACGTTCCAGCCGGGCCAGGGCATCACCGGGATCAAGCTGACGGTCCGCGGCAGCGTTCCTGGCCTGACCGCCGAGCAGTTCACCGAGTTCGCCGAGGCGGCGAAGACCGGTTGCCCGGTGAGCCAGGCGTTGACGGGCACCACGATCACCCTCGACGCGTCGCTCGCCTAGCGTCCCCCGGCTCTCGCAGCGACCTACGGCTCTCGCAGCGCCGCGCGCAGCGTTTGCTCGGCTTCGCCGTCGATCCCGAGTTCGTCGAGGCCGAGCAGCGCCGCGCCCGCGATGGCCGGCACGTCGTTTGGCCGGACGACGGCCTGCGGCGCCTCGCTGGCCATCCAGGCGTCGATCCGTTCCATCAGGAGCGGGTCTCGCGCGGTGACGACGCCGCCGCCGAGCACGACGTCGGTGGGGGTGTGCGACAGGTCGAGCCGGCGCGTGGTCGCCCGAGCGAGCAGCGCGATCTCCTGCGCCTGCCGGTCGACGAGCGTCACCGCGATCGGATCGCCCTCGGCGGCGACGCGGAACAACACCCGCGACAGCTCATAGAACTGGTCCTGGCTGATGTCGCCGACGTGCAGCGCGATCACCACGTCGTGCACGCTCGGCAGGCCGAAGTGCTCGATGACGGCTGGCCGAAGCAGGGTGGCTTCGCCGCGGCCGTCCTCGTCGCGCACCGCGTGCCACATGACGTGGCGCGACAGGTCGCCGCCGCCTCCGAAGTCGCCGCTGATCGTCCCGATCGCGGGGAATCGGACGACGCGGCCGTCGGGCCCGAGCCCGACCGCGTTGATGCCCGCGCCGCACACGATTCCGACGCCCCAGTGCGACGTGGTGCCGGCGCGAAAGATGGCGAACGTGTCGTTGTCGACCATCGTCGTCGCGCTCCAGCCGCGTGCGCGCAGCGCGCCGT
Organism: Acidothermaceae bacterium; assembly: GCA_036380925.1. Taxonomy (GTDB): domain Bacteria; phylum Actinomycetota; class Actinomycetes; order Acidothermales; family Acidothermaceae; genus JAICLV01. The sequence continues at coordinate 38,012 of DASVDW010000096.1, read as the reverse complement.
CCATGGCCTTTTGCTCTTGGGGGATGTCGACGCCGGCGAGGTAGGCGGCGGTGTGCCGGGCGAACGGCGCTTCGGGTCGCCGCGTTATGCCCGCCGACCGCAGCGCCCGGAGCACCAGTTGCTCGATCGCGGCGAGCGCGGCGTCCAGGCCGACGGTTTGCGCCGACGCGCCCGGGCCGGTGACGCACGACAACACGCGGCCGTCGTCGGCGACCAGCGCCACGTCCATCTTGCTGTTTCCCCCGTCGATCGCCAGCACCGCGACCGGAGGTTCACGGTCGCTCACGCGCGCGACGCCCACGGCAGGAACTTGGCGTTCTCGGCGAGCAGGCGATCGGTGAGGCCGGCCGCGAGGTCGAGTTGACCGACCAACGGGTGGGCGAGCAACGCGTCGAAGACCCGGTCGCGGCCGCCGTGGACCGCGGCCGTCACAGCCAACTCCTCATACGCCGTGACGTGCGCGATCAGTCCGGCGAAAAGCGGCTGCACCGGCGCGACCGGCAACGGCTTCGCGCCCTCGGCTCCAACGGTCGCCGACACCTCGATGACCGAGTCGTCTGACAGGAACGGCATCGTGCCCTCGTTGCGCACGTTGACAACCTGCACATCCCTGGTGTCTCGATACAACGACGAGATGAGCTGGACCGCGGCCTCGGAGTAGTAGGCCCCGCCGCGCTTTTCCAGCAGCTCCGGCTTGGTGTCGAGCGAGGGGTCGGCGTACATGTCGAGCAGTTGGCGCTCGACGTCGGCGACCACTTCCGCCCGCGTCGGTTTGCCGCGATTCGCGGCGACGACGTTGTCGTGCTGGTAGTAGTAGCGCAAGTAATACGAGGGGATGACACCGAGCCGGCGGATGAACTCGGCCGGCAGGCCGATGTCGTCGGCGACCTCCTCGGCGTGCTCGGCGAGCAACCGCGGCAGCACGTTCTCGTCGTCCAGGTAAACGGCGCGCTCCCACGACAGGTGGTTGAGGCCGACGTGGTCGAGCCGCACCCGTGACGGCTCGACGCCGAGGTGGCCGGCGAACCGGCGCTGAAAGCCGATCGCCACGTTGCACAACCCGACCGCGCGATGCCCGGCGTCGAGCAGCGCGCGGGTGACGATTCCGACCGGGTTGGTGAAGTCGACCACCCACGCGTCGGGCGCGGCCAGCTTGCGGGCGCGCTCGGCGATGTCGAGGACGACCGGGACCGTGCGCAACGCCTTCGCCAGACCGCCCGCGCCGGTGGTCTCTTGGCCGACGCACCCGCAATCAAGCGGCCACGTCTCGTCGCGGTGCCGGGCCGCCTGCCCGCCGACCCGCAGTTGAAGCACCACCGCGCCCGCGGAGTCGAGGCCCGCATCCAGGTCCGACGTCCAGCTCACCTTCGCCGGATGACCGTGGCGGGCCATGATGCGCCGCGACACGCCGCCGACCAGCTCGAGGCGGCGCGCGTCGGGATCGACCAGCACCAGTTCCTCGAGGGGGAGCGCGTCGCGCAGCCGGGCCATCCCGTCGACCAGCTCGGGCGTGTAGGTCGAGCCGCCGCCGACAACCGCAAGCTTCATGTGGAGCCGTCCGCTCAAAAGTAGTTAGTAAAGTTTGCTTACTAACGCTACCCAGCGGGTGGAACCGCGTCAAACAAGAAGGACGCCGGGCCGCGGCGGTCCGCCGCTATGGCTGCTCGACGAGCCCGCCGAGCGGCTGGCCGGCACGGCACTTGTACATGTACTCCGCGACCGAGTCACCCTTGGTGTACACGACGTCGACCGCCGGATCGGTGTGGGACTTCATGGTCAGCGTGTAGCCGGACTCCGGCGTGATCGACGCGGTGGAGCCGACGATCGAGTCGCCCATGCAGGTGATCGTGATCGATCCCTGCGGGACCGGGATCGTTTGTTTGCTGACGGGTCCGGTGACGGACGGCGACGGCGAGCCGGACGCGGTCGACGACGGCGAGCCCGACGCGGTCGACGACGCGGGCGCCGGCGAGGACGGCGACGCCGGCGGCGTGCTGGGCGGCAGGTCAGGGGCGGTCGACGCGCTGATGGCGGCGGACGAGCGGCTTTGCTTGGTCGAAGCCTGTGTCGGCTGGCTGGAGGGGGTGACCACCGTGGCCGTTGTCTGCGGCGAGCTCGGGTTCGGCTTGGCGGTCGCCTGCGCCGAAGCGGCGGACGCGGCAGACGCCGACTGTTCGCTCGCCTGCGCGGAGACGTTCGCCTGGGAGATCACTCGGGGGGTGGAGCCGGCGACCTCGTGGCCGACCCGGTTGACCGCGGTGAGCGTGACCGCGGTGACGAGCGCGCAGGACATCGCCCAGCCGAGCGCCATCGCCAGCGGGCGCCCCGCCCAGCGCCGCAGCGCACGGGTGAACGACCGCCGGGAAACGCGGTGGCTTGCTGGCTTGGTCATGCGAGGCACCCGTCTAGTGTCGACGTCCTGATCTCGTGCATGAGTTAAGTCGATCTCAAAGGGCGCGCAGGAGGCCGCCGCCCGGCGCGTCGAAATCAGCCCCGTCGTCCACTCTTATCGCCGTCGAGTGAGTACCGTCAGACGCGTGCCACGACTGTTGCTGATCGAAGACGACGCTGGGATCCGCACGACGTTGACCCGGTCGCTCAGCGAGCGCGGTCACGCGGTGGCCTCGGCGCCTTCCGCTATGTCGGGCTTGCAGGCTGTCGTCGACACCGCCCCCGACCTGGTGGTGCTTGATCTCGGGCTGCCCGATCTGGACGGCGGCAAGCTGATTCAGATGGTGCGCGCGGTCAGCAAGGTGCCGATCATCGTGGCGACCGCGCGCGACGACCAGGCCGAGATGGTGCGCATCCTGGACGCCGGCGCCGACGACTACGTCGTCAAGCCGTTCTCGTCCGATCACCTAGAGGCGCGGATTCGCGCGGTGCTGCGCCGGATGGCCAGCGGCGACGCGGTCGAGGCGGTGGTGGTCGGCGGCTTGCGGATCGACCCGCGCACCCGCGAGGCAAGCCTCGACGGCGGGCGGCTGGAGCTGACCCGCAAGGAGTTCGACCTCCTGCTCTACCTGGCTGAGCACCCGGGCGAGGTCGTCAGCAAGCGGGTCTTGCTCGCCGAGGTGTGGCAGCAGGCCTACGGCGGCGCCGACAAGACGGTCGACGTGCACCTGTCGTGGCTGCGCCGCAAGTTGGGCGAGTCGGCGGCGGCGCCGCGTTACCTGCTCAGCGTCCGTGGGGTGGGCGTCAAACTCGTCGATCCGACGAGCGCCGTGAGCTAGCGGGCCTGGCTCGGCGGCGTGCGCACCCGGCTGCTCGTTCTCGCGGCCGCGACCACCACCCTGGTCGTGGTGGCGTTCTTGATTCCGCTGTCCCTCCTGGTGAAGAACCTGGCGAAGCAAAACGCGTTGAACGACGGGCTGCGCCGATCCCAGGTGGTCGTCGCCGGCTTGCAGGCGCTCGGCAGCGCCGACGACCGCCACGCCATCGACTCCGTCGTCAGCTCGGCCAACGCGCAATCGCCCGGCGGCATCTCGTCGTCGGTCGTGCTGCCCGACTTGCGAACCTGGATCGGCGGCACGCCGCCCGACGCCGACTCCGCCAGCCTGAAGCTCGCCGCCGGCACGCCGAGAGTCGGCGAGAACACCCAGCAGATCAACGTGGCTTACAAGGGCGGCCTGGAAATCTGGAACCCGATCAATCTCAACGGCGAGACGCTTGTCGTGCGCACGTTCGTGCCCGCCGCGAAGGTGAAGCACGGCGTCAACTTCGACATCGCGATACTCATCGCGGTCGGGCTCGGCATGCTCGCGGTCGCGCTCGTGGTGGCCGACCGGCTGGCCCAGCGCACCGCTCGCCCCGTCGCCGCCCTCGCCGCCACCGCGAACCGGCTCTCCGGCGGCGACCTGTCGGCCCGGGCGCCGCTCGAGGGTCCGCGGGAGGTCATCGCGGTCGGGCTGGCGCTGAACCGGCTCGGCCAACGCATCAAAGAGCTCTTGGACGACGAGCGGGAGCAGGTCGCCGACCTGTCGCACCGACTGCGCACGCCGGTCGCGGCGGTGAAGCTGGCCGCCGAGTCGCTGCCCAAGTCGCCGGAGGCGGCCCGCCTGGTCGAGCAGGTCGAGGCGCTCGAACGGTCGGTCGGCGACGTGATCCGGGAGGCGCGTCGCGGTGTGCGTGAGCAGGCGGCGCCCGCGTGCGACGTGGTCGGCGTCGTCCGCGACAGGGTGGAGTTTTGGTCGGTGCTGGCTGAAGACCAGGGCCGGCGCCTCGACCTGCGGCTGCCCGCGGCGTCCTGCCAGGTGCGGGTGGCGCCCGACGACCTGGCGGCGGCGCTCGACGCCCTGCTGGAAAACGTCTTCGCGCACACACCCGAGGGCACCGCGATGGCCGTGCTGGTCGATGTCGCCCGCAGCGAGGTCACGGTGACCGTCGCCGACGGCGGGCCGGGCATCCAGCGCGGCGCGGTCGACCGCGGACAAAGCGGTGTCGGGTCGACCGGGCTCGGTCTCGACATCGTCCGCCGCACCGCGGAATCGTCGGGTGGCTGCCTCGAGGTTGGGTCGTCCGACTCCGGCGGAGCCGCGATGACGATGCGGTTAGGCGTCGAGCGGCGCTAGTCCGGCAGCCCGAGGCCGGTGTGCTTGGCGAGAAACGCCAGGGTGTCGGCGGACAGATCAACGCTGCGGCTCACCGCGCGCGCGCCATGGCCCACGTCGCTTTCCCGTCGGAACACGATCGGCTGGCGGCCAGCTGGGGCCGCGGCCTGCAGCGCCGCGCACATCTTGCGCGCGTGCAGCGGGTCGACGCGGGTGTCTGAGTCGAACACGGTGAACAGCACGGCCGGATACTCGACGCCGTCCTCGACGTGGTGGTAGGGCGAATACGCCAGCAACCAGGCGAGTTCTTCGGCGTCGTCGGCGGTGCCGTACTCCTCGCTCCACAGCTGTCCGAGCCCGAACCGCTCGTAGCGGACCATGTCGAGCAACGGGGCGGAGCAGACCACGGCCGCGTACTTCTCCGGGTGCTGCGTCAAGGCCGCGCCAACGAGCAGGCCGCCGTTGCTGCCACCCGAGATGCCGAGCCGGTCGTGCGTCGTCCAGCCGTTGTCGGCGAGCCAGTCCGCCGCCGCGTGGAAGTCGTCGAAGACGTTTTGCTTGTTGGCCCGCATGCCGGCCCGATGCCAGCTCTCGCCCTCTTCACCGCCGCCGCGCAGGTTGGCGACGGCGTAAACCCCGCCCGCCTCGACCCAGGCCAAGATGGTGGCCGAGTACCCGGGCGTCATCGACGCGCCGAATCCGCCGTAACCGTTCAAAATCGCGGGGCGCGGCTGGTCCGGTTCGGCGCTCGGCGAGACGACGATCATGCGCACCGGCGTGCCGTCGCGCGAGGTGTAGGTGACCTGTCGGCTGTGCACCTTCGGCACCTCGACGCTGCCCGGCGCGCTCGCCCACGGCGTGGTCGTCCCGGTGCGGGCGTCGTAGTGAAAGACGCTGGACGGCGTCGTGTGGTCGGTGTAGCCGAACCAGCACTCGAACCCCCCTTCGGGCCGCTCCGACAAGCCTCCCGCCGAGCCCAGGCCGGGCAGCGAGACCGAGCCGGTGCGCGCGCCCGTGCGCAGGTCGTGCACGGTGATCTCGCTGACCGCGTGCCTCGTCCACGACGCGAGCAGCACGGGGTGCTCCAGCTCCGCGGCGTCGAGGATCGCGTAGTCCTCGAGCACCGCTTCGGAATCCTCGGGAAGCAGGTCACGCCACTTGGCCGGATCGGGGTCGGTCGGGTCGGCGACCGCCAGCCGTCCGCGCGGAGCGTCGCGGTCGGTGTGGATGTAGGCCCGCCCGTCGCGGCTCACGTGCAGGGAGGTTTGCGCGTCGACGCCGATCTGCACCTCCCGCAGGCGCGGCTCCTGCGGGTCGCTGTCGGAAAGGTCGGCGATCCACACGTCGTTGCGCGGGGCCGTGCCCGGGCTTGCGGTGACCACCAGCCAGCGGCCGTCCATGCTGACCGAGGCGGAGAAGAACGTGGTCTTGTCGAGCCCCTCGCCGAAGACGCACACGTCTTGCGCCGGGTCGTCGCCGACGCGGTGCAGCCAGATCCGGCGGTGGAACTGCTCTTCGCCCTCGGGAACCTGCGAGGGCGCCAGGCGGCGCACGTAGTAGTAGCGCTCGCCGCCGGGCAGCCAGCCGACGGGGGAGTACCGGCAGCGGTCGATGGGGCCGTCGACCAGCTGGCCGGTGGAGACGTTCATGACCCGCAGCACCGACTCCTCGTTGCCGCCCGCGGACAGCTGGTACGCGAGCAGGTCGCCCTCCTTCGACGGTTGCCACGCGTCGAGCGTGGTCGCGCCGGACGGGTCGATCGCCATCGGGTCGATCAGCACCCGCTCGACGCCGTCCGGGTCGATGGTGAGCAGCACCGCGTGCTCCTGGTCCGCGGTGCGCCGCATGAAGAACTGCCGCCCGCGGCGCCACGCCGGCGCGGTAACCACGCCGGCCGCGAGCAGCTCGCCCAGCCGGGCGCGCAGCCGCTCGCGACCCGGGACGGCCAGCTCGCCCGCGGCCAGCTCGTCTTGCGCCCGCAACCAGGCCACCGACTCCGGCGACGTGGCGTCCTCGAGCCACCGATACGGGTCGGCGACCTCATGACGAGGGTTTTGCTCGGGCAGTCGCTCGACAAGATCGAGTCGGCGGGCCGGCGGGTACCGGTGGCCGGAGGCCGGTGGATTTGGCGGGCTGGGCTGGCTCATGGCGCAACCCTAACCGCCGTCCTTTCACCCGACTTAGCACGCGACGCGGGAGCGCGGCGCCCGCAATTGGTGGCGCGGCATGGCGTCGCGGGGCGAAACTGTGGGCCAGCGGGAGGCAGTTGTGGCTTACGCGCTCGTACTGAACGCGACGTACGAACCGATCGGCGTCGTGCCGGGCCGTCGCGCGCTCTTGTTGGTGCTCGCGTCCAAGGCGGTCACCCTCGAGGTCGGCGACATCTTGCTGCACAGCGCCTCCGCCGCGCTCGAAGTACCGGTCGTCGTGCGGTTGACGAGGTTCGTCAAGATCCCCTATCGCACGGTGGTCCCGTTGACCCGCCGTGGCGTGTTCCTGCGCGACGGCGGGCGTTGTGTTTACTGCGAGGCGCCCGCGACGAGCCTCGACCACGTCGTCCCGCGAAGCCGTGGTGGCCAGCACATCTGGGAGAACGTGGTGTCCTGCTGCCGCCGGTGCAACCACGTGAAGGCCGACCGCACGGTCGCCGAGCTCGGATGGCGGCTGAAGCACCCGCCGCGGGCGCCGACCGGGGTGGCCTGGCGCATCCTCGGCACCGGACGCAGCGACCCGCGGTGGATTCCCTACCTGGACGGCGAGGCCTTCGGCCGGTCCATCGAGCAGCCCGCGAGCGCCTGAGCCGGATGACCGGGCACGCTTTCTCGGCTGGAAGTGGTCCAGGGGTCATCACGCCTGACGGTTGCGCTGTCGACCTCTACGCCGCGCTCCCGGTTGGCCCCGAACCGGACATCATTCACGCCGCGGTGCCAGTGGGCGCTTCAATTCTCGAGTTGGGTTGCGGTGTCGGACGCGTGACGCACCCATTGGTCGCGCTCGGTCACGCGGTCACCGCGGTCGACGAGTCGCAGGAGATGCTCGATCTTGTGCGTGGCGCGCACGTGGTGCGCGCCCGGATCGAAGACCTCGACCTCGGGCGACGGTTCGACGCCGTCGTGCTCGGGTCGCACCTGGTCAACGTGCCGGACGACGACGTGCTCGGCGCGTTCCTGCGGTGTTGCGCGCGACATGTCGCGCCCGACGGGCGGGCGCTGATCGAGCGGCATCCGGCGCGCTGGTTCGACGATGTCGCCGACGGTGAGGCCGAGCGCGCTGGTGTCGTCTTCCGGCTGCGCGACGTCTCCCGGCCAGCCGCCGACCTGGTCGCCGCGACGGTCGAATACCGGATCGGCGACCGTGAGTGGCGACAGTCGTTTGTCACCCGCCGGCTTGACGACGCGGCGTTGCGCGACCGGCTGGGCGAGGCCGGTTTGCGCCTTGAGTCGACGCTGACGCAAGACGGCGCCTGGGTGTCGGCGCGGCCCGCGTAGGGTCGGCGGCATGCTGGACGCATCGCTCGCCGAACTCGCGCGCGCGCACGGGGTGGCCACCGAGTTCGGCGATTGGCGCGGGGGCGGGGCAGCGGCGTCGACCGAGGCGGTGACCGCGGTGCTGGCCGCGATGGGCGTCGACGCGAGCAGTCCCGAGGCGATCGCCAAATCCCTGGACGACGCGCGGCTCGCGTCGTGGCGGCGGATGTTGCCGCCGTACGTCGTCGTCCGGGCCGGCCGGTCGTCGCAGGTGTGGACGCACGTGCCGCACGGCGACCCGGCGTCCGTCGCCTTGGAGCTCGAGGATGGCGGGCGGCGCGAGCTCGCGCAGCTCATGGTGTGGGTCGATCCCCGTGAGGTCGACGGCGCGCTCGTCGGCGAGGCGACGTTCGAGATTCCGGACGACGTGCCGCTCGGCTACCACCGGCTGCGCGCGACGTCGGGGGAGCGGCGGGCGAGCTGCGCGCTGATCGTCGTCCCGGATCGGCTTGCGGCGCCGGAACGGCGCGCGTGGGGCTTCATGCTGCAGCTGTACGCGGTGCGTTCGAAAAGGTCTTGGGGGATGGGGGATTTCGCCGACCTACGGGCGTTGGTCGAGTGGAGCGGTCGCGAGCTCGGCGCGGGTTTCGTGCTCGTCAACCCGTTGCACGCGGCGCAGCCGACACCGCCGCTGGAGCCGTCGCCGTACTTCCCAGCCAGCCGCGGCTTCATCAATCCGATCTACCTTCGGGTCGAGGAGGTGCCCGAGGCCGCGGCGCTGCGCGGCGTCGACGTCGACGCGGTTTCCGCGCCACTGAGGGAAAAGAACAGCGTCGACGAAGACATCGATCGTGACGCGATCTGGTTGGCGAAGAGACAAGTGCTCGAGGTGGCCTTTGCCGCGCGCCGTGACCCCGCGCGGCAGAAGGCGTTCGCCGAGTTCGTCGAGGCGGGCGGCGAACCGCTTCTCGACTATGCGACCTGGTGCGCGCTGGTTGAGCGACATGGCCTGCCATGGTCCGAGTGGCCCGCCTCGCTGCGTGATCCGAGGTCGTCGGAGGTGGTCGATTTTCGCGCTGGGGAACGGGAGTTGGTCGACTTCCACTGTTGGTTGCAATGGCAGTGCGCGGTGCAACTGGACGACGTGCAGCGGGCCGCCCGCGACGCCGGCATGCCGATCGGCGTGTTGCTCGACCTCGCCGTCGGGAGCAGCCCGGCCGGCGCCGACGCGTGGGCGCTGCGGCACGTGTTGGCGCCGGGCGTGAGCCTCGGCGCTCCCGCTGACATGTACAACCAGCAGGGGCAGCGCTGGAATCTGCCGACCTGGCAGCCGGCGAGGTTGGCGGAGGCCGGCTTCGCCCCTTTCCGCGACCTGGTTCGCGCGTCGTTCGCGCACGGTGGCGGACTGCGCGTCGACCATGTCATCGGGTTGTTCCGGCAGTGGTGGGTTCGCGACGACGCCTCGCCCGCGGACAGCACCTACGTGCGGGTCGACCACGAGGCGCTCCTCGGCATCGTCTTGCTCGAGGCGTCGCGCGCTGGCGCCCTCGTCGTCGGCGAGGACCTCGGAAACGTCGAGCCGTGGGTGCGTGAGCACCTGCGCGAACGCGGCGTTTTCGGGACGTCGATCCTGTTCTTCGAGCACGACTCGCAGGGCCGGCCACTGCCACCGGAGCGATGGCGCGAGTTGTGCCTGGCGACCGTGACGACGCACGACCTGCCGCCGACGGCGGGCTACCTCCAGGGCGAGCACGTCGAGATCCGCGCCGAGCTTGGCCTGCTCGAACGCGATGCCGCGCAGGAGCGCGCTGAAGACGAGGCGCAGCGGGTCGCGTGGTTGCGCCAACTCGCCGCGGTCGGGTTGCTCGGCCCCGCCACCGTGGACGACGTCGTCAACCCACCGCCGCCCGGCAGCGTCTCCCCGCGGCGAGCCCACTTCGCCGCGCGGGTCGACCGGCACGTCGACGAGCTCGTGGAAGCCCTGCACGGCTACCTGGCTCGGACGCCGGCGCGGCTCATCGGGGTGTACCTGCCGGACACCGTCGGCGACCGCCGCCCGGTCAACCAGCCGGGCACGCTCGACGAGTACCCGAACTGGCGGGTGCCGATGACCGACGCGAAGTGCCGGCCGGTGCTGCTCGACGACCTCATCGCGGGGCGGGCCGGCGACCTCGCGACCCGGCTGGCCCACGTGGTCGGCGGCCAACCCGCATCGGTTACCGTTGCGTCCGTCGGCGAAATGCCGTCGTGACTGGTCTTTGACTTCTGGCGAGGCGAGCGTGGGCGCGGGAACGATACTGGCGGTCGGCGAGATCGGCGACCCTGGGCACGGCCTCACCTGGGTGCAGACCGTGCTCATCTATATCGGCATCCCGGTCGCGGCCGCGCTGATCATCACCTTCCTGGTGTATCTGCCGTCGCTGATTCGAGGGCCGCGCTACCGCCCGGGCCGGCCCTGGACTGCGGGCTCGGTGTGGTTCGGCGGCTCGACCGAAGCGGCCGAGTCGGCTCGAGCGGTCGACAGCTTGCCGCCGGCGACGACCGAAGGGGGCGGCGCAAGTGCCCGTTGGTGACGCCTTCACCCAACGGCAGATCGACGAGATACGACGCGCGCTGGCCAGCGCGCGCTCCGAAACCGGCCTGCTGTTCTCCGTCGTGATCGGCCCGGCCGACGGCGAGGTCCGCGACCACGCGCTGCAACTGCACGCGAGTCTGGGCGACGACGCCGCGATCGCGGTGTTGACGTTCGTCGAGCCTGAGGCCCGCCGGGTGGAGATCGTCACCGGCAACGTCGCGCGGCGATCGCTCGATGATCGGGCAGCCGCGCTTGCCAGCCTGTCGATGGCGACGTCGTTCGCGGGCGGCGACCTCGCCGGCGGGATCGTCAACGGCATCCGGATGATGGCGCAATCCGCCACCATGCCCCCGGTCGCCCACCAGCACGGCGCGGATTGACGCCGGGTAGCCGCGACCTGACCGCGAACCCGGCCTAGGGCTCCGCGGCTGCGGCCGCGTCGCGCGCGCGGGCTCGCAGTGCGCGCGAAATGGCGTCGCGGTTTTCCAGCAGAATCCGCCGCAGACCCGCGGGCGGACGCTCGTCGCGCAAGTACTCATCGACCCGGTCGATCGTCGACGGCTCGATGATCAGATACGGGAACAGTCCCTCGGCGATTGTTCGGGCGGTGTCGCCGGTGCGGCGCCGCCACACTTCCCCGATCGCCTCGAAGTACCGGTCGACGTAGGGCCGCAGCAGGTCGAGCTGGTTCGACTGCTGGAAGCCGCCGATCATCGCGGAGATCTCCGCGTTGTGCGTGTCGGCTCGTTCGACGACCTGGTGCCACGCCTGGCGTTTCGCCTCGGACGACGGCAGCGCGGCATGAGCCGCGGCCGCGTGGCGACGACCGGCCGAGGTGTCGTCGCGGGCCAGCTCCGCGTCGACGTCGGCGGAACCGACCCGGCCGTGCGCGGCGAGTCGGGTGAGCAACGTCCAGCGCAGGTCGGTGTCAAGCGGCAGACCCGGCAGCGACACGTCTTCGGCGTACAGCGAGCTGAGTGTGTCGACGTGCTGCGTCGACCGGGCGCTTGCCGCGAACGCCCGCAGGAACGCGAGCTGGAAGTCGCTGCCCGGCTGCGCGGCCTGCAGGTGCGCGTGCGTGGCGGCCGCCAGCATGTCGAGGCCCGTCGCGCGAAACGCGGGATCGGCCCAGCGTTCAACGGCCAGCCTCGCCTGCCGCATCGCGCTTTGCAGCACGCCGATGTCGCGTTCGGAGTCGAGCAGGTGGATCACCATGCGCAGGTAGTCGCGGGTGGCCATCTCGGCGTCGCGCGTCATGTCCCACGCCGCCGCCCAGCACAACGCGCGGGGCAGCGAGTCGCGCACCTCGCCGACCGAGTTGGCGACCGTCTCCAGCGAGCGGTCGTCGAGTCGGATCTTCGCGTACGCCAGGTCGTCATCGTTGACCACCAACAGGTCGGGACGGCGCACACCGACGAGCTCGGGCACCGGCGTGCGGGCCCCGACGACGTCCAGCTCGACTCGAGCCTCACGCACGATGCCGCCGTCACGTCGGTTGTAGCAGCCCACCGCGAGTCGGTGCGAGCGCAGCGTCGGGTGCTCTGCCGGCGCCTCTTGCAACACGGCGAACGACGTGATGACGCCCTCGTCGTCGGTCTCGATCTCGGGCCGCAGCGTGTTGACGCCTGCGCTCTCCAGCCACTCCTTCGACCACGCGGATAGATCGCGCCCCGATGCGTCCTCGAGCGCCCGCAGCAGGTCTTGCAGCGTGCTGTTGCCCCAGGCGTGCGCGTCGAAGTACTTGTGCAACCCGGTGAAGAACGCGTCGCGGCCCACCCACGCCACGAGCTGTTTGAGCACGGAAGCGCCTTTGGCGTAAGTGATTCCGTCGAAGTTTGTCTCGACCGCCTCGACGTCGACGATGTCGGCGGCGATCGGGTGCGTGGTGGGCAGCTGGTCTTGCCGGCAAGCCCACGTCTTTTCCTCGTTGGCGAACGTGGTCCACGACTCGTTCCAGCGGGTCGCCTCGGATTGCGCGAGGTTGGCCATGTAAGTCGCGAACGACTCGTTGAGCCAAAGGTCGTCCCACCAGCGCATGGTGACGAGATCGCCGAACCACATGTGCGCCATCTCATGCAAGATGGTGCCGGCCCTGCTCTCGTAGGCGGTGTCGGTGACCCGCGAGCGGAAGACGTAGTCCTCGAGGAACGTGACGGCGCCGGCGTTTTCCATCGCGCCGGCGTTGAACTCGGGGACGAACAGCTGGTCGTACTTCTCAAAGGGATAAGGACGTTCGAAGACCCGCTCGAAGAACGCGAAGCCCTGCTTGGTGACGTCCAGGATCTCCTCGGCGTCGAGATGCTCGGCGAGGCTTTGACGGCAGAAGACGCCAAGCGGGATCTGCGCCGCGACGCCCACGTGCGTGTCGCGTACCACGTGATAAGGGCCGGCCACGATGGCCGTGACGTAGGTCGACAAGGGTTTGCTGGCCGGGAAATGCCAGTGGGCGACGGAATCCGACGGCGCCGGCTCGATCGTGTCGGGCGCTTGGTCGGGCGTGGTGTTGCTGACAACGAGCCAGTCGGCGGGGGCCACGACGTCCAACTCGAACGTGGTTTTGATGTCGGGCTGGTCGAAGCAGGCGTACACCCGATGCGCGTCAGCCGTCTCGAACTGGGTGTAGAGGTATACCCGGCCGTCAACCGGGTCGGTGAAGCGATGGAGGCCTTCGCCGGTGTGCATGTACGTGCAGTCGGCGACCACCTCAAGCTCGTTCTCGGCGCGCAGGGACGGCAGGGTGACGCGGTCGGCGTCGTGGTGCGTGGATGGATCGAGTTCCTCGCCGTTCAGCCGGATGGAGCGCACGTTCTGCGACACGAGGTCGATGAAGGACGTCGCGCCGGGTTCGGAGCATCCGAACCGCACCCGCGTGGTCGAGGAGAAGCGGTCGGGATGGCCCGCAGAGCCGGGCGTGAAATCGACCTGGACGAGCGTTTGGATCGCGGGCGCCGGAGCGGCGCCAGCGCCGCTGACGGGCACGATCAGTCGCGCCCGGTCGGCCGCCTCGTCGCGGGTCAGGCTCTTGCGGTCAGCTCCCGACAACGCGATTCCCCCTCGCTGGTGTGCGGATGATTTGCTGCCTCGCGCCCGACCCTACCGGCCCGGTTTGGGAACACACCGGCCACGCGTCGGGTTGCCCGAACCGACGCGAGCCAAGCGGAGGATGCCGAATGCCCGAGACCGAAAGTTCCATGACCGTCGACTTCTGGTTCGACCCGCTGTGCCCGTGGGCGTGGATCACTTCACGCTGGCTGCACGAGGTCGCGACCGTTCGGCCGGTCACGCCGCGCTGGCGGGTGATGAGCCTCGCCGTGCTGAACGAGGGACGCGACGACTTGTCCGACGGCTATCGCGAGTTCCTGGCCGGCGCATGGGCGCCGGTGCGGGTGTGCGTCGCGGCCGCGGCCGCGAACGGCGATCAGGTGCTCGGTCCGCTGTACACCGCGATCGGAAACCGGGTGCACGTCCTGGGCGAGGCTCCGACCGAGCCAACTCTGCGCGCGGCGCTCGCCGACGCCGGGCTCGACCCGGATCTCGCGGCCGCGGGCGAGTCCGCCGACTACGACGAAGCGCTGCGCGCCTCCCACGCGTCGGCCATGGAGCTGGTCGGCGCCGACGTCGGCACGCCGGTCGTGGGCGTCGACGGCGTCGCGTTCTTCGGCCCGGTCGTGACGCCGATTCCACGCGGGGAAGACGCGGGCAGACTTTTCGACGCCGTCCGCATGCTCGCCGAGGTGGACGGCTTTTACGAACTCAAGCGCAGCCGCGACCGCAAGCCGCAGGTCGCGTAGCCGACCCGCGGGCCCAGCGCGGTTCGCGCGACCGGGTTCTGGCAGACTCCGCGCCATGCGCGTCTACCTCGGCTCCGATCACGCCGGCTTCGAGCTGAAGGCCCATCTGGTCGGTTGGCTCGCCGACAACGGCCACGAGCCGGTCGACTGCGGCCCCGCCACCTACGAGTCGGACGACGACTACCCGCCGTACGTCATCGCCGCCGCCGTGAAGGTCGCCGCCGACCGCGGCAGTCTCGGGGTGGTCATCGGAGGATCCGGCAACGGCGAGCAGATCGCCGCGAACAAGGTCAAGGGGATCCGCGCGGCGCTGGTCTGGAATGACGAGACCGCGGCGCTCGCCCGCCAGCACAACGACGCCAACGTGATGAGCATCGGCGCGCGGCAGCACACGATCGGCGAGGCGGTCGCGCTGGTCGAGGTTTTCCTCACCGCCGACTTCTCCGGGGAGCCGCGGCACGCTCGGCGGCTGGCGATGGTGAGCGAGTTCGAGCAGACCGGGATCCCGCCGACGTTGCCGCAGCCCGAGCTGTCCTAGCTGCCTTCCGCCGGCCTGGCCACCGGCGGCGGCGCTGCCGCGGCCCGCGCCAGTTCCCGATCCGACGGCCGTGAAACGTCGCGCGCCCTCAACGCCCCCTCGACGCCGACCTGCGACGGGCCGGCCCCGACCAGACTGCGCAGCGCGCCCGAGCTCGTCGGGCCGGAGTCGGGCTTGCGCGTGGCGCGAGGCATGCCGGCAGCCTAAGGCGCCGCCGCAGCGGCGTAGATCGGCTGGATCTGCCGGCTCGCGCGGAATCGCGTCTGGCGGGTGAGGCGGTTACGCTGCCGATCATGCTGGAGGACAGGGCAACGGGCGGTCGGTCGTCCGCGCACCCCCAGCGTCGGCGACCGTCCGGCGGCGCGACGACCTCGCTGCGGAGGGGCTGGCTGGCAGTGCGGCGCAGCCGCTTCATGGGTCCGTCCATCGCCCGTGTTTGGCTGGCCGCCCTCGTCGTCTTGGTGGGCGTGTTGAGCCCGGTCGTCGGCCCCCACTGGCTGCCTCCCTCTGGGATGGTGCTGCCCCTCCTGGCCGCAGGTCTGCTGCTGCCGCGGCGATCGCTGCTCTTTCTCGTCGCGGTGAGCGCGGTCATGATCGGATACGACGAGGCCGTGCTCGGCTGGGCCAGGACCCGGCCCGGCGGAGTCATCGTGGTGGCCGCCGGCGCGCTTTACGCGTACCGGCTGGCGAACACGCGCGAGCGACTCGGCGTTCAGGGGCTGCGCGGGGAGTCGATGCTGGTCGACCTGCGCGACCGGCTGCGCGCGCAAGGTGAGCTACCCGCGCTGCCAACCGGCTGGGAGTCCGAGGCGCTGCTGCGCTCCGCGGGCACGAACTCGTTCGGCGGCGACTTTCTGGTCGCCGCGCGCACCGGTGACGGCTCGACACTGGAGATCGCGTTGGTCGACGTGTCGGGCAAGGGCGTCGACGCCGCGACCCGCGCGCTGCTGCTGTCGGGGGCGCTCGGCGGATTGCTCGGGTCGGTGCCGCCGCACGAGTTCCTCCCCGCGGCCAACAGGTACCTGTTGCGCCAGCAGTGGCTCGACGGCTTCGCGACCGCGGTGCATCTCGTCGTCGACCTGGACACCGGCCGATTCGTGGTCGAGTCAGCCGGTCACCCGCCACCCGCCCACTTCATCAGCGGCAGCGGCATGTGGCGGCTGATTCACGGAGACGCGCAGCCGCTCGGCGTCGAGGCGAACGTCAAGTTCGTCGGCGCGCACGGCATGCTCGCGGGCGGCGACGCGATGCTGCTGTACACCGACGGCCTTGTCGAGAACGCCGAGCGGGAGATCTCGGTCGGCATCGACAAGCTGGTCGGCGAGGCGGAAAGGCTTGTCACACAAGGATTTCGCGACGGCGCGCGCCGGTTGATCGAGACCGTCCCCCCCGACGCCAGCGACGACCGCGCGCTGTTGGTCTTGTGGCGGTCCTAACGGCGGGCCGCTTTCTTGCGGCGCGGCGCGCGAGCGACGCCGAGCAGCGGCATCATCACGTCGTCCAGGATTTGGTCGATGTACGCGGCGGTCACGGGCGGCCCCTCGCCGATCACCCGCATCAAGACCAGGGCCGGCGCCGTCTCGGCGACGAGCGGGGTCACGGCGTCCGGGGGGATCTCGCCGCGGTCGGCGGCGCGCTGCAACACGGCGAGAATCGACCGCTTGCGCGGCGCGAGCACCCGCTCCTTGATCGTCTTGACGAACTCGTGGTCGCGGTCCAGCTCACCCATGATTCCCAGCACAGCGCAGCCGGCCGGGCTGTTGATCGAGTCGCGCATCACCGCGAGGACGGCGGCCAGGTCGGACCGCAAATCCCCTGAGTCGGGCGGGGAATCAACCTGGGGGAGGACGTGGTTTAACGCCTCGACGACGAGGTCCTCCTTGCACGACCATCGACGGTAGAGGGCGGCCTTGCCGGTGTGGGCGCATGACGCGACGCCCTCCATCGTGAGACCGGAGAAGCCATGGACGCTCATCTGCGCCAGCACCGCCCGAAAGATGGCGTCCTTCAGGGTGTCACCTCTGCGTCTGCTGGTTCGTCGTGTTTGCGGGCGAGCGGATGAGGGCTGGCGCGTGGCGTCGGCGTTCACTGCGAGCCCTTCCTTCAGCTGACGCGGATAGTTGAATAATGAACGGTTGCGTTCACTAGTTTGGCCGATGTAACGTAGCCCAGCTTAGTGAACGCGAGCGTTCATTGCGGCAATGACGCCGCTTTGCGACCCGGCTGTTCACCTGACCTCGTGTGCTTGAAGTCGCCCTGCAAGTCGTACCTGAACGGAGTGCTCATGGCAGTCACAACGTCGCAACCGTCGATCGCGCAGGCCGGGGCCGCGCGGCGCGGGCACCACCCAGGCCTAGCGCTCGCGATCATCGCCGCGTCGCAACTGATGGTCGTTCTCGACGCGACGATCGTCAACATCGCGCTGCCGCACATCAGAACTGCCCTCGGCTTCTCGACCGAAAGCCTGACCTGGGTGCTGAACGCCTACACGCTGACGTTCGGCGGCCTGCTCTTGCTGGGCGGTCGAGCAGGTGACATCCTCGGCCGGCGGCGCACCTTCGTCTTCGGCCTGGCGCTGTTCACTCTCGCCTCATTCCTCGGCGGCCTTGCGACGTCCGAGTGGTGGCTGCTGTCGGCCCGGGCCCTGCAGGGCATCGGCGGGGCCATCGTCACGCCGACCGCGCTTTCCCTCATCACCACGAACTTCGAGGAGGGGGCCGAGCGCAACCGGGCCTTCGGCGTGTTCGCCGCGGTCTCGGGCTCCGGCGCGGCCATCGGTTTGCTGGCCGGCGGAATGCTGACCTCGTGGCTGTCGTGGCGATGGGTGCTGTTCGTCAACGTGCCGATCGGCATCGCGATCGCGCTGCTCGCGCCGCTTTACATCAACGAGTCGGAGAAGCATCCCGGCCGCTTCGACCTCGCGGGCGCGCTCTCGTCCACCGTCGGCATGACCGCGTTGGTTTACGGCTTCATTCGCGCGGCGTCAAACGGCTGGCACGACGCACTCGCGGTCACCTCGTTTGGCGTCGCGCTGCTGCTGCTCGCGCTGTTCTTCGTGATCGAGACGCGCAGCGCGCAGCCCATCACCCCGCTGCACATGTTCGCCAATCGAAACCGCAGTGCGAGTTACGTCGTGATGCTCGCGTTGGCGGGGGCGCTGTTCAGCATGTTCTTCTTCTTGACCCTCTTCGTGCAAAACATCCTCGGCTACAGCCCGCTGAAGGCCGGCTTCGCGTTCTTGCCGGTCAGCGCAGGCGTCATCGTGAGCGCGCAGATCGCCTCAAAGCAGCTGCTGAGGGTGGGCCCGAAACCGTTCATGGTCGTTGGCGCGCTGCTCTCGGTCGGCGGGCTGTTCTGGCTGTCCCAGATCAAGGTGAGCAGCGGGTACATCGACGGCCTGCTCGGACCGATGGTGATTTTCGCCTTCGGCATGGGCTTCTTGTTCGTGCCGCTCACGGTGCTGGCGGTGTCCGGGGTGCAGGCGTTTGAGTCGGGCTCGGCGTCCGGCTTGCTCAACGTGATGCAGCAGGTCGGCAGCACGATCGGGCTGGCGATTTTGACCACGGCGTTCGCCACCGCCAGCAACCATGAGTTCAGCAAGCAACTTCCGCAGTTCATGGCGCATGCCGACGCCGCCGCAAAGGCGGCGTTCGAGAAGTCTCATCAGTTGCCGGGGGTCTACGGCTCGCACGTGCTCGCGCATGGCGTGTCGGTGGCGCTGCAGGTATCGGTGGTCTTCGGGGCCGTGGCGTTGATCGCGGCGCTGGTCGGCATCAACGCGAAGGCCTCCGACATCGACGGCACCCAGGTGCCCGGGATGGGCTGAGCGCTCGTCGGCTTGCAGCGGCAGGCGCAACGGATGGGCGCCTGCCGCCGCGCTGACCCGCTCGGGGCACGATGGGGTTGTGACGTCAACCCACCCCACCCGGCCCACTGCGTCGTCTCCCACCCGGCCCACCCTGCGGGGCACCTTCGGCATGGCGGCGAGCACGCACTGGCTCGCGTCGGCTTGCGCGATGAGCGTCTTGGAGCGCGGCGGAAACGCGTTCGACGCGGCGGCGGCCGGGGGTTTTGTGTTGCAGGTGGTCGAGCCGCACCTCAACGGTCCGGGTGGCGAGGCGCCGATTCTGGTCTGGAGCGAGCGCGAGCGGCGGGCGCAGGTGGTGTGCGGCCAGGGTGTCGCGCCCGCGGGAGCCACCATCGCGGCGTTTCGCGAACTCGGGCTCGATTTGATTCCGGGCACCGGCTTGCTCGCGGCGACCGTTCCGGGCGCGTTCGGCGGTTGGCTGCTGATGCTCGAGCGCTGGGGCAGCTGGCGGCTGCGAGGCGTCTTGGAATACGCCCTTCATTACTGCGTCAACGGCTATCCGGTCGTGCCGGCCATGACCCGCACGATCGGCGCGGTCGCGGAGATGTTCCGCGCCGACTGGCCGACTTCGGCCGCCGAGTGGCTGCCCGACGGCGCGGTTCCGCAGCCCGGGCAGATCCGAAGGAACCGCGCGCTGGCGGCGACGTACGAGCGCGTGCTGCGCGAGGCCGAGGTGGCGTCGTCCGATCGCGACGGGCAGCTGCGCGCCGCCCGCGACGTTTGGTACCGCGGCTTCGTCGCGGAGGAGCTCGGCCGATTCAGCACGACCACCAGCTGGCGCGACGCGAGCGGGGAGTCGCACGGCGGGCTGCTCACCGCCGACGACCTCGCGCGGTGGGAGCCGACGTTCGAGGACCCGGCTCACTACGACTATGGCGCGTACACCGTGTGCAAGACGCGGCAATGGGGGCAGGGTCCGGTTTTCCTTCAGCAGCTGGCTTTGCTGCGTGGCTTCGACCTCGACGCAGCCGGGTTTCTGTCCGCCGATTACGTGCACACGGTCGTGGAGTGCGCGAAGTTGGCGTTTGCCGATCGCGAAGCCTGGCATGGGGAATACCGGGATACCGGCGGCGGCGTCCTCGACGCCCTGCTCAGCGACGATTACAACGTCGGACGACGGGCGTTGGTCGGCGAGCAGGCGAGTGCCGAACTGCGTCCCGGTGCGGTTGGCGGCCGCGCGCCCCGGTTGCCGCGCGGCGTGGGAGGCGCCTTGGCGCCGGCCGAGGGGATCGGCGAGCCGAGCGTTCAGCTGGCCGCGCAGGCTCGCGCGTTTCGTGAGTCGAAGGGGGACACCTGCCACATCGACGTCGCCGACTCGTTCGGCAACCTGGTGTCGGCGACCCCCAGCGGCGGGTGGCTGCACAGCTCGCCGCAGATCCCGGAACTCGGATTCTGCCTTGGCACGCGCGCGCAGATGTTCTGGCTGGAGGAGGGACTGCCGACCTCATTGCGTCCGGCAGCGCGGCCGCGCACGACGCTTTCGCCGTCACTCGCGTTTCGCGACGGCGAGCCTTGGATGGCGTTCGGCACGCCCGGCGGCGATCAGCAAGACCAGTGGAGCTTGGCGTTCTTCTTGGGCGTCGTGCACGGCGGCTTCGACCTGCAGGACGCTATCGACGCGCCGATGTTCCACTCCGAGCACTTCCCGAGTTCGTTTTACCCTCGGACGGCGAAACCGGGTCGGTTGGTCGTGGAGGAACGGCTGGGAATGGCCGTGATCGACGAGCTGCGACGACGCGGCCATGACGTCGCGGTCGAAGGCCCCTGGACGTTGGGCCGGGTCAGCGCGGTGGCCAAGGACGGCGACTTCCTTGTGGCGGCGGCGAATCCTCGAGGAGCGCAGGGGTACGCGGTCGGCCGATGAGCTCGTCTTGGCGGTCGGCGGGCCGAGTCGGCTAGCGGTGTCGGGCGGAGAGCGCCTGCAGCCGGGCGTAGGCGCGCGCGACGTCGCGGCTCAGCTCGGTGATCGTTTCCGGCGGCGAGTGCCGCTGCTTGGCGCGGTCGAGGTCGGCGGTCGCGCGGGTCCAGTCGCGCAGGGCCTGGCTGTTGCGCAAACCGGGGATTCCGTCGAACTCCCGCGGAAGCGCCGGGGCGGTGAACCTGGAACCCGGCGCTCGTGGCGGCACGGGTTCGACCAGTCGATGGGACGCGTGCGTCATAACCAGCAGCCTGGGCGGTAAGGGCCATTGGACGGCAGTGTCCACGGACCTTGGATACGGGACCAAGGTCCCGCGGCGGCGGGTCGCAGGGAGCGGGTGACGGGAATCGAACCCGCATGACCAGCTTGGAAGGCTGGAGCTCTGCCATTGAGCTACACCCGCGCGCGTCGGCACGGGGCAGCGGCGCCGGCCGGACGAGCAGCGCCTAGACTACGCGGCACGTCGCGGGGCGTAGCGTAGTGGCCAGCGCGCCTGCTTTGGGAGCAGGAGATCGGGAGTTCGAGTCTCCCCGCCCCGACCCACGGCCAGCGGCGGCCGCGGTTAGGCGACCCACGGTCGGCCCGCAGCCCGGCTTCGGTAGCCTCGGAAGCTGCCTCGCGTCGTCCAGCTTGCCGCCTTTCGTTCGAGCCGCCACCGTCTTAGGAGCCGTGTCCGTGAAGAGCGCCGTCGAGACCCTCAGCCCCACGAGGGTCAAGCTCACCGTCGAGATCGACTTCGACGAGCTGACGCCCAACGTCGACTCCGCCTACCGCAAGGTGGCCGGCCAGATCCGCATCCCAGGCTTTCGGCCAGGCAAGGTGCCGCCGCGCATCGTCGACCAGCGAATCGGGCGCGGCGTCGTCCTCGAGGAGGCGGTCAACGAGGCGATCCCGCAGTTCTACGGCAAGGCCGTGGAAGAGGCGAACGTGCGGGTGCTGTCGCAGCCCGAGATCGAGGTCACCCACTTCGGCGACGGCGAGCAGCTGTCGTTCACCGCGGAGGTCGACGTCCGGCCTGAGATCGAGCTGCCCGAGCTCGACGGGCTGCCGGTCACGGTCGACGACGTCAACGTCCCCGACGAGGACATCGAGGCTCAGCTGAAGAGCCTCGCCGACCGGTTCGCCACGCTGACCACGGTCGAGCGGCCGGCGCAGGACGGCGACTTCGTCACGGTCGACCTGTCCATCACCGCGGACGGTCAGCCGGTCGAGGACGGCGTCGCCAACGGGCTTTCCTACGAGGTTGGCAGCGGCAGCCTGATCGATGGGCTGGACTCCGCCCTGGTCGGCCTGTCGGCGGGTGAGTCCGCGGAGTTCGACGCGCCGCTGATCGGCGCCTACGCCGACAAGGCCGGCCGCGCCAGCGCCACCGTCAAGGCGGTGCGCGAGAAGGAGCTGCCCGCGCTCGACGACGACTTCGCGCAGACGGCCAGCGAGTTCGACACGCTGGAGGAGCTGCGCGCCGACCTGCGCGCCCGGCTGGAGCGGGTCCGCCGCCTCGAGCAAGGCATGCAGGCCCGCGACAAGGTGCTCGAGGCGCTGCTGGAGAAGGTGGAGATCCCGCTGCCCGAGCGCGTGGTCGAGGGCGAGATTCACGCGCGGGCCGACAACCTGGAGCAGCAGTTGGCGGCGAACGGCCTCACCCTCGACGCCTACCTCGGGTCGCAGGGGGAGACCCAGGAGCAGCACGACACGCACGTCAAGGCGGACGTCGAGCGCGACCTGCGCACGCAGTTCATCCTCGACGCGATCGCGGCGAAGGAGGAGCTCAGCATCGAAGAGGCTGAGCTCAGCGAGTACATCGTCCGTCGGGCCAGCCGGCTCGGCGTCTCGCCCGACGAGTACGCCGGCCAGCTGGTGCGCAGCGGCACGGTGCCGCTGGCGGTCGCCGACGTGTTGCGCAGCAAGGCGTTGGCGCAGGTCTTGGAACGGGCCGCGATCACCGACGCCTCGGGCCGCACCGTCGACCTCAAGCAGCTGGAGGCGGAGGCCGCCACGGCCGAGTAGGAGCCGCGCGGCCGACGTCGGTTTTCCACAGCCGGGTTTCGACCCTGCGCCCTCAGCGAACAGCACGCGGGAGTGTGCCGCGCCAGGGGATCGGGCGGTTAGGGTCGCATTGTTGACACCCGATATCCGCAAGAAGGTAAGTCGCGAACGCCCGCGCCGCCGCCGCAATCGGCGGCCGCCGACGACGCGACGGAAGACAGACGAGCAGGTGATCTCCGCGTGACGCTCTACCAGGCCGGCGGCCGAGACCTCGGCGGCCCCAGCGCACTCAATGACGCGCCGGCGATGCGCATGCCGTCGTCCGGCGTCTCACCCGACGACGACGTCTTCAATCGGCTGCTGCGAAACCGCATCGTCATCCTCGGCTCCGTCGTCGACGACGCGATCGCCAACAAGATTTGCGCCCAGCTGTTGTTGCTCGCAGCCGAGGATTCCGACCGCGACATCTACCTTCACATCAACTCGCCTGGCGGCTCGGTCGACGCGGGGATGGCCATCTACGACACGATGCAGTACGTGCCCTGCGATGTCGCCACGGTGGGCATGGGGCTGGCCGCCTCGATGGGCCAGTTTTTGCTGTGCGCAGGCGCGAAAGGCAAGCGCTACGCGCTGCCGCACTCGCGCATCATGATGCATCAGCCACTCGGCGGGGTGGGCGGTTCGGCGTCCATCATCGCGATCCAGGCCGAGCAGATGCTCTACACGAAGAAGAAGCTGCAAGAGTTGATTTCCTTGCACACCGGCCAATCCGTCGAGCAGATCGAGCGCGACTCCGATCGCGAGCGCTGGTTCTCGGCCGAGGAAGCCATGGAGTACGGCTTCGTCGACCACGTCGTCCGCAGCGCGCGTCAGGTGCCCACCGAGACCACCGCGGTCTCCTGAGATTTCGAGGAGGATTCGGTGACAAACGTGGTGCCAGACACCTGGGCGCTCGAGCGCCCGGCCAGCCGCTACATCGTTCCTGAGTTTCGCGAGCGCACCAGCCAGGGCGACCGAATTCACAACCCCTACACCAAGCTGTTCGAAGAGCGGATCATCTTCCTCGGCGTTCAGATCGACGACGTGTCGGCGAACGACGTGATGGCGCAGCTGCTCACGCTCGAGTCGATGGATCCCGACCGCGACATCCAGCTTTACATCAACTCGCCCGGCGGCTCGTTCACCGCGCTGACCGCCATCTACGACACGATGCAGTTCATTCGTCCCGAGGTGCAGACCATCTGCATGGGTCAGGCCGCGTCCGCGGCGGCCGTGCTGCTGGCCGCGGGCGCCAAGGGAAAGCGGATCGCGCTGCCCAACTCCCGCATCCTGATCCACCAGCCGTCGAGCGAGGCCGGAGGGCAGGCCAGCGACATCGAAATCGCCGCGCGCGAAATCCTGCGCATGCGGTCGTTGCTCGAGGCCATGCTGTCGAAGCACACCGGCCGCACCGAGGAGCAGATCCGGCAGGACATCGAGCGCGACAAGATCCTCACCGCTGAGGAAGCCGTCGAGTACGGCCTCATCGACGAGGTGATCACCAGCCGCAAGCTGACCCCCGTGGGGGCGCGGTAGGCGGCCGGGCAGGCGACGCAGCACAGCAGCACGGCGTGTCGTCCGGCATCTCGCCGGACACGCGGAAGAGGGCCGACAATCCAGCCCGAAGGCGGTACCGTCTGAAGGGCTGGAGACCGGCAGGAGCACGACCGGCTAACAGGGAGACGGATCCGGGTGGCACGCATCGGCGACGGCGGTGATCTGCTGAAGTGCTCTTTCTGCGGAAAGAGCCAAAAGCAGGTCAAGAAGCTCATCGCGGGTCCAGGGGTCTACATCTGCGACGAGTGCATCGACCTCTGCAACGAGATCATCGAAGAGGAGCTGTCCGAGTCCGCCGACCTGAAGTGGGACGACCTGCCCAAGCCGCGGGAGATCTTCGACTTCCTTGAGCAGTACGTGATCGGGCAGGACGTCGCGAAGAAGGCGCTGTCCGTCGCGGTCTACAACCACTACAAGCGCATCCAGGCCTCGGGCAAAG
This sequence comes from Acidothermaceae bacterium, assembly GCA_036380925.1. Lineage (GTDB taxonomy): Bacteria > Actinomycetota > Actinomycetes > Acidothermales > Acidothermaceae > JAICLV01. Next base: position 13,287 of record DASVDW010000096.1, on the reverse strand, counting down.
AGTCGCGTTCCGGCGCCGGCCATGACGGCGTCGAGCTGGCGAAGTCGAACATCTTGCTGATCGGCCCCACCGGCTGCGGCAAGACCTACCTCGCCCAGACGCTGGCCCGGATGCTCAACGTGCCGTTCGCCATCGCCGACGCCACCGCGCTCACCGAGGCCGGCTACGTCGGCGAGGACGTCGAGAACATTCTGCTGAAGCTGATCCAGGCCGCCGACTACGACGTCAAGAAGGCCGAGACCGGCATCATCTACATCGACGAGATCGACAAGATCGCCCGCAAGAGCGAGAACCCGTCGATCACCCGCGATGTGTCCGGCGAGGGCGTGCAGCAGGCGCTGCTGAAAATCCTCGAGGGGACGACGGCGAGCGTGCCGCCGCAGGGCGGCCGCAAGCACCCGCACCAAGAGTTCATCCAGATCGACACCACGAACGTGCTGTTCATCGTGGGCGGGGCGTTCGCCGGCCTCGAGAAGATCATCGAGGCGCGGGTCGGCAAGAAGGGCATCGGTTTCGCCGCGACGCTGCACACCAAGCGCGATCCCGACTCCGTCGACTCGTTCGCCGACGTGATGCCCGAAGACCTGCTGAAGTTCGGCATGATCCCCGAGTTCATCGGGCGGCTGCCGGTCATCACCACGGTGGCCAACCTCGACCGCGACGCGCTCATCCGCATCCTCACCGAGCCGAAGAACGCGCTGGTGCGGCAATACCGTCGGCTGTTCGACCTCGACTCCGTCGAGCTCGAGTTCACCGACGACGCGCTCGAGGCGATCGCTGACCAGGCCATCTTGCGCGGCACCGGCGCCCGCGGGTTGCGGGCGATCATGGAGGAGGTCCTCCTCTCCGTGATGTACGACATCCCGAGCCGCAAGGACGTCGCGCGCGTCGTCATCAATCGCGAGGTCGTGCTCGACAACGTCAATCCCACCTTGGTTCCGCGGGAGTCCGCGGCCGCCAAACGCGAGCGCCGCGAAAAGACCGCCTGACCCGCGGGTCAGCCTTCGCTTGGCTCCCGTCGCAGCAACAGCTGCGCCACTCCGCGACCGGCGCGCACCATGTCGTCCAGTGGTCGTCGTCCGGCGACCGGCGGCGTCCTGCCGTCCGTCGGCGTCGGGTAGCCCAGTCGCAAAATCAGCTGCGGAACGCCGGCTGGCGCGATGTGCCGCACGGTCTCCCGGCGCACCGCGGACAGCTCAAAGCCTTGGCTGATGAAGCCGCCGGCCAGCCCGCGCGCGGTCGCCTCCAGCAGCACCCGCTCGGCGGCCTGACCGGTGCGCAGCCACGCGTCGCAATCGTCGGTCTCGGTCGACAGCAGCAGCCAGGCCTCGGGAGCGAACACCTCTGTGGGGCGGCCGATCCACGGCATCGCGGCGGCGAAGTCGCGCAGCGGCGGATCGCCGGTCAGCGACTCCGCGCCAAAGCACGGCGCCGGCACGCCCTCGGGAGCGTTCGAGCGGCCGGTGGTCCAGCGACGCAGCTCCCGCCGGTAATCCGCGTCGGAGTCCAGCACGACCATCGAGATCGTGGTCAACCTGGTGAGCAGCGGGCGCAGCGCACCGACCACCCACCGCGCGTCGACCCGCTCATCGATCGCCGCCTGCCGCAGCGCGGCCAGCACGGGATCCGCCACGACTCGGCTCGCGAAGCTTTGCCGGTAGGAGCGGCGGCGCTCGACCGCGGACAACAACGCGGCGTCAGGCAACTCGTCTGGATGCACGCCGCTGAACGCCAACGTGGCCAGGTGCGCCGGATCCGCCGCGTCTGGCGTCAGCCGCACGACGAGTCGGCGACGCATGGCCGCGGCGGCGACCCGCATGTTCAAAATGGCCGCGCCGCAGCTCATCACCAACTCCCGCCGCAGCGGGTCGGTGTGGCGCAACCACCGGCCATCGTCGCCGTGCACCTCGATGCCGGTGCGGTCGAGCACGAACCGCCAGGGTTGCGAATTGTGCAGTGACGGCGCGCGTTGGGCCGCGGCCAGCACCGCACGCAGCTCTGACGGATCCACCGGTCTGGGTCGGGCGCCGCGCTTGAACGACACGGAGGTCATGTCACCCACCTCCTGATGCGACGTTGACACCGGTTGCCCGCGGCGAGCAGTGGCGTGAGCCCTCTTGGCGCGGGACCTTGTGCTGTGGCGGGCATCGCTGGGCGGCGATTGTCTGGACGACGAGAACGCGGTGCCGCGCACGCGCGAATCGGTGGGCGTTCGAGTCTTGTTGGAGTGGCCATGACAGCCCGGCGGCGGGCGACCTGGTTGACCGTCGTCACGGCGGGGTTGCTTGTCGTGGTCGGCTGCACGAGCGTCCCAGCCGCCGACGGGCCGCCGTCCCCGATCAAACCGGCGGTCACGCCCACAACGCCGCCACCCACGACCGCGCCTGCTCCGACGACCGCGCCTGCTTCGACGACCGCGCCTGCTTCGACGACCGCGCCTGCTTCGACGACCGCGCCTGCTTCGACATCAGCGCCGTCGGTGACCGACTCGCCTTCGCCACCGCCCGCGTCCGCGTCGTCCGACTTGTTGCGTGACGGGGACAGCGGGCCCGCGGTCGTCGCGCTGCAACAACGGCTGAGTTCGCTTGGGTATTGGTTGGGCAGCGCGGATGGCAAGTACGGCGACGCGACGCGGCAGGCGGTCGTCGCCTTCCAAAAGATCGCCGGTCTCGACCGCGACGGCGTCGTCGGGCCGCGAACCGCGGCCGCGTTGAAGGTCGCGACCACGCCGCAGGCCCGGCCGGCGCAATCGCGGACCGTAGAGATCGACCTGCGCCGCCAGGTGCTCTTTGTCGTCTCGGGTGGCCGGGTGACGTGGGCGTTCAACACCTCGACCGGCGGCGGCTACGTGTACTACCACGATGGGCAGCGTCATGTCGCGGTCACCCCGACCGGTGTTTTCGAGGTGACCCGCCAGGTCGACGGGTGGGACCATTCGCCGCTGGGCTGGTTGTGGCGGCCGAAGTACTTCAACGGCGGCGTCGCCGTGCACGGCTACGAGGAGGTGCCCGCCTACCCGGCCTCGCACGGCTGCGTGCGGGTTGGCATTGCCGCCATGAACTGGCTTTGGACGGCGATCCCGGTCGGCACGCCGGTCATCGTGTACTAGCGCGTCCCGGCGACTCGCAACACCGCCGCGCCGTCGACGCGGTCAGCCGCCAAGTCGGCGAGCGCGACGTCGGCCGACTCGAAGGGGTACGGCGTCGTGACCACGCGGACGCCGGCGTCGGCGGCGGCGCGCAGGAAGGCCGCGCCGTCCGCCCGGGTGTTCGCGGTGACCGAGCGCAGGGTGCGCTCGTCGAAGAGCTCGGCATGGTAGTCCAGTGGTGGCAACGCGCTGAGGTGAATGCCGGCGATCGCGAGCGTGCCGCCCTTGTCCAGCGCGCGCAAGGCCACCGGGACTAGCTCTCCCACCGGTGCGAAGAGGATCGCCGAGTCGAGGGGCTCCGGCGGCTGCGCGTACGCGTCGGCCGCTGACGCGGCCCCCAGCTCAAGGGCCAGCTCGCGGGCGCGCGCGGATCGGGTCAGCACGTGAACGGTCGCACCCTGCGCGATGGCGATTTGCGCGGTCAGGTGGGCGGAGCCGCCGAATCCGTAGATTCCCAGCCGGCCGTCACGTGGCAGCTCCGCCCGCTGCAGCGCCCGGTAGCCGATGATGCCGGCGCACAGCAGCGGCGCCGCGTGCTCGTCGTCGAACTCGTCGGGCAGCCGATAGGCGAACCGCTCGTCGACAACGGTGAACTGCGCGTATCCGCCGTCGGCGTCCCATCCGGTGAATCGCGCGTCGGAACACAAGTTCTCCTTTCCTGACAAGCAAAATCGGCAGCGACCGCAAGTCATGCGCAACCACGCCACGCCGACTCGCTCGCCGCCGCGAAACAGCTCGCATCGGTCGCCGACCCGGTCGACGACGCCCACCACCTCGTGCCCGGGCACCGTGTCGGGCCGTCGTGGCGGCAGATCACCCTCCGCCAGATGCAGGTCGGTGCGGCACACGCCGCACACGCTGACCCGCACCCGAACCTGCGTCGGGCCCGGTGTCGGATCAGCCAGCTCGGTCGCGATCAGTGGCGAGCGTCCAGCCCCGAACCGCGCCGGCTGGTGGACGATCCATGCCCGCATGACAACCCCTCCCGGTCGCCTTCGTGTCGTCGGCGTCGACACTTGATCCAACTCTGGACGGTCGCCGCGACAGGTTCCACAAGTCCTGATTTGGGTAGGACATTCGCCCCTTTCCCGAGCGATTCGCATACGCCAAAGCTGGTGAACCTACCGGCGATTCCCATCAAATGCGATCAAGGAGGCAGGCCATGCGGGCAGCTGTCGGTGACCAACTCATCGCCACCTCCCACCACGTCGGTGAGCCTGCTCGCCACGGCGTGATCACGGCGATCAAGGGCGCGGACGGCGCTCCGCCGTACGTGGTGCGGTGGGACGACGGGCACGAGGCCACGTTCTTCCCCAGCGCCGACACGACGGTTGTCGCCAAGACCGACCCGTCAGGGCAATCGCCGTCTCACTGACCGGATGGCGTCACGAGCGGCGATGGTGGGGGGCTCCGCGCCGGCACGTGACGCCATCCATTTTTCCTTGACGGCCCGAGCAAAGGAGGCGGCCGCCATGACACCGCCGCATCGCCGCACCGCGGTTCTCGGCAGTTTCAACGTGCGAGTCGTGATGTACCGCCACGGTTCCACGGTGATCGAGGTCCGCGGCGCGGCGCGGCGCAAGACCGCCGGGCTGCTGGCGACGGTCGTCCGCGCCCTTGCCAAGCCTGGAGAGGTGGTCGTCGTCGATCTGTCGGACCTGCCGGCCGCCGATTACTGGCTGGTGAGCGCGCTGGCGAAGGCACACGCGGCCGCACAGGCCAGTCGGGCCGCGTTGCGCCTGGTCGTCGGGTGCCGGCCGGTGCTGCGGGTGCTGGAGTCGTCCGGCCTAGGACGGCTGATTCCGATCAGCCGGTCACGTGACTACGACGACCGCGACTACGACGACCTTGACGACGACCGCGACGACGAGTTCGCCCGCCACGCGGACAACCTCGATGGTTCGACCGCGCGACGGCCGGACCGCGCGAGCGCGCGCCAACGGATCATCGATCTGAGCACACACACACCGCAACCGATCGTGGCGCTGACAGCGCGTCGGTCACCCGGCCGCGGCGTGCGCGAGCATGGCGAGTTTGAATCGGCGCGACCGCGTCGGCTCGCCGTCAGGGCGGGCGGTCAGTCGCGCGGCGCGAACCGGGCGGTGAAATGCCGAAGCGCGGGTGGTTCGTCGACGATCCGCAGGCCGCGCAGACCCGACGCCCGCTCGGCCACCTGCAGGCAGACCTCGATGACGTAATCGACGTGGCTTTGGGTGTAGGTGCGGCGGGGGATGGCCAGCCGCACCAGCTCCATCGCCGCCGGCTGCTCGCTGCCGTCGGGTTGCCGCCCGAACATCACCGAGCCGATTTCGCACCCGCGCACGCCGCCGGTCTCGTACAACGCGACCGCGAGCGCCTGCCCTGGGTACGACAGCGGGTCGATGTGCGGCAGCAGCGACTTCGCGTCGATGTACACCGCGTGCCCGCCGATGGGCAGCACAACCGGCACGCCGGCCTTGTCGAGCGCCTCGCCGAGATAGGCGGTCGAGCGGATCCGGTACCGCAAGTAGTCGTGGTCGGTCGCCTCGCGCAGCCCTTGGGCGAGCGCCTCGAGGTCGCGTCCGGCGAGGCCGCCGTACGTGGGGAAGCCCTCGGTGAGGATCAGCAGGGTCCGGCATTTCGCGGCGAGCGCGTCGTCGTTCATCGCCAGCCAGCCTCCGATGTTGCCCAGCGGGTCTTTCTTCGCGCTCATCGTCATGCCGTCCGCGAGGCTGGCCATCTCGCGCACGATGTCGCGCACATCGCGATCGGTGTAGCCGGGCTCGCGGCTGCGGATAAACCAGGCGTTCTCCGCGAATCGGCATGCGTCGAGGAAGAGCGGCACGCCGTGTCGCGCGCAGATTTCCTTTGTGGCGCGGAGGTTTTCCATCGAGACCGGTTGACCGCCGCCGGAGTTGTTGGTGATCGTCATCATCACCAGCGGCACCTCGCCGGGCGCGGCGGCCGTGAGCAGCGCCTCGAGCGCGGCGAGATCCATGTTGCCCTTGAACGGATGATCGGCCCGAGGGTCGCGGCCCTCGGCGATGACCAGGTCGACGGCGCGCGCGCCGGAGTACTCGACATTGGCCCGCGTGGTGTCGAAATGCGTGTTGTTCGGGACCGTCTTGCCCGGCCCGCCGACCGCGGTGAAGAGGATCTTCTCGGCCGCCCGACCTTGGTGCGTCGGAATCACGTGTTCGTACGGGAAGAGGTCGCGCACGCTCTCGAGGAAGGCGAACCACGACGGCGATCCGGCGTAGCTCTCGTCCCCTCGCTGGATGCCGGCCCACTGGTCGCGTGACATCGCGCCGGTGCCGGAGTCGGTGAGCAGGTCGATGAGCACGTCGGCGGCGTGCAAGTTGAACAGGTTGTAGCCCGCGTCCCGGATCGCGGCGCGGCGCTGGTCCTCCGTCGTCATCCGCAGGGGTTCGACCGAGTGGATGCGAAAGGGCTCGATGATCGTGTGAAAGGCCATGCCTGACTGTAAGACGTGTCCGACCGAAGGCGTGCGGTGACCGCGTGAAGTCGGTGGCCGGGACAGCGGTCAGCGTTTCGCGCGGACTGGCAGGGGAATTCTGCCGGGGTCTGATGGGGTCGGGGTCCCCATAAACAAGGGAGGACCGATGCTGGTCGCTGTCATCGTGCTGGCGGTCGTCTTGGCGATCGCGCTTGTCGCGCTCGCCGCGCTGATGCTCACTCGAAGGCGCACTGCCGCACTCCACGAGCGTTTCGGCCCGGAATATGACCGGGTCGTCGAAAAGACGGGCGGCCGGCGCGCCGCCGAGCAGGAACTCGAGCAGCGGACGCAGCGTCGTCAGCAGCTCAACATTCGTCCGTTGGACGCCATGCAGCGCGAGGCGTTCGCGGCGTCGTGGCGAAGCGTGCAGGCGCGCTTCGTCGACCAGCCGCGCGAGGCCGTCGCGGACGCCGAATCCCTGGTGCGCGACGTCATGCAGCAGCGCGGCTACCCCGTCGGCGAGTTCGACCAGCAAGAAGCCGATCTGTCCGTCGACCACGCCGACGTCTTGAACCACTACCGGGCAGCGCACGAGATCGCGATGCGCGACTCGGATGGCGAGGCGACGACCGAGGAGCTGCGCGCTGCGATGGTGCACTACCGCGCGATGTTCGACTCGCTGCTCAAGCCCGAACCCAGCGGCGCCAGCGCGGGAGGTCGACGATGACTGCCACGCCTCAAGGCCCCGACGTTCGCACGGACGACCTGCGGGTGGTCGACGACGAAGGGCGGGAGACCGCCACCGGGCGCGACGCCGGAGGAACCGCCGATTTGCGGGTCGAGGGCGGCGCCGCCGCGCAGACCGACGCCGCGACGCGGACCGACACCGCCGCGAGGAGCGACACCGAGCTACTCACCGGTCGCCAGCGGGACGAGTTCGAGGCGCGGTGGCGCGACGTTCAGACCGGGTTCGTCGACGAGCCGCGTGGCGCGGTCGACCGGGCCGACACGTTGGTAGGGGAGGTCGTCGACGCGGTCACGGCGGGCTTCTCCGCTCGGCGGTCGCAGCTGGAGCAGCGATGGGCCGCCGAAGGCGAGGAAGCCGCCACCGAAAACCTTCGCCAGGCACTGCGCGCCTACCGGGAGTTCTTCGACCGGCTGCTGAAGATCTGAGGCTCGTTTGGCGGGGAGCCGGACGGCGCGCGCCGGACACCAGTGCGAGCGCGCCGCCCGGGCTCCTTAGACTCGACGCCGTGACGACCGACCAAGACCTCAGCGTGGGTTCCGCGTTGCCGCCGGTCTACACGCCGGGCAGCGTCGAGTCGCGGCTGTACGAGCAGTGGGTCGAACGCGGCTATTTCACGGCGGACGTCGGCAGCGACCGACCGCCGTATGTGATCGTCTTGCCGCCGCCCAACGTCACAGGGCAGCTGCACATGGGGCACGCCCTCAACCACACGCTGATGGACGTGCTGACCCGATGGCGGCGAATGCAGGGTTACGAGACGTTGTGGCTGCCCGGCATGGACCACGCGGGCATCGCCACCCAGAACGTCGTCGAGCGCGAGCTCGCCAAAGAGGGCCTTTCGCGTCACGACATCGGCCGCGAGGCGTTTGTCGAGCGGGTGTGGCAGTGGAAGCAGGAGTACGGCGGGCGCATCTTGAGCCAGATGCGCAGGCTCGGCGACGGCGTCGACTGGAGCCGCGAGCGTTTCACGATGGACGATGGCCTGTCCGCCGCCGTCTTGACGATGTTCAAGCGCTTGTTCGACGACGGCTTGATCTACCGTGCCGAGCGGATCATCAACTGGTGCCCGCGCTGTCTCACCGCCCTGTCTGACATCGAGGTCGAGCACTCGGACGACGAAGGCGAGCTCGTCTCGATCTCCTACGGACCCATCACCGTTGCCACGACGCGGGTGGAGACCATGCTCGGCGACACGGCCGTCGCGGTGCATCCCGACGATGAGCGCTACGCGCATCTTGTTGGCGCCGACATCGAGCTTCCGCTCACCGGCCGCCGGATTCCCATCGTCGCCGACGAGCACGTCGACCCCTCGTTCGGCACGGGCGCGGTGAAGGTGACGCCCGCGCACGATCCCAACGACTTCGAAATCGGGCAACGGCACAACCTGCCGGCGATCACCGTGATGGACGAGCGGGGGGTCATCACCGCGCCCGGGCCGTTCGAAGGCCTCGACCGGTTCGAGGCGCGGCCCGCGGTCACCGCCGCGTTGCGCGAGCTCGGGCTCATCGTCGCAGAGAAGCGACCGTACGTGCACGCGGTCGGCCACTGCTCGCGATGCGACACCGTCGTCGAGCCGCGGCTTTCCCTGCAGTGGTTTGTGAAGGTGGAGTCACTGGCCAAGGCGGCGGGTGACGCCGTTCGCGACGGCCGGGTCGCGATCCATCCCCCCGAGATGGCGCGCAATTACTTCGACTGGGTCGACAACATGCACGACTGGTGCATCAGCCGCCAGTTGTGGTGGGGGCATCGCATCCCGGTGTGGTACGGACCCGATGGCGAGACGGTTGTCGTCGGGCCCGACGACGAGGCGCCGTCCGGCGACGGATGGCGGCAAGACGACGACGTTCTCGACACCTGGTTCTCGTCGGGTCTCTGGCCGTTTTCGACGCTCGGTTGGCCGACCGACACCGAAGACCTGAAGCGGTTCTATCCGACGTCGGTGTTGCTCACCGGCTACGACATCATCTTCTTCTGGGTCGCCCGCATGATGATGTTCGGGCTCTACGCGATGACCGATCGGGGCCCAGCCGGTTCGGTGCCGTTCCACACCATCGCCCTGACCGGCCTCGTGCGCGACGAGCGCGGACGCAAGATGAGCAAGTCGTCGGGCAACGGCATTGACCCGCTGTCGTGGATCGAGACCTACGGCGCCGACGCCACCCGGTTCACCGTCGCGCGCGGCGCCGCGCCCGGGGGTGACGTCTCGCTCGGTGACGAGTGGGCGCAAGCGTCGCGCAACTTCGTCAACAAACTTTGGAACGCGGCCCGATTCGCCATGCTCAACGGCGCCGACGCGCATGCGCCGTTGCCAGACTCCAGCGCGCTCGCCACACCGGATCGGTGGATCCTCTCCAGGCTTGCGTTCACCGCGCGCGAGGTCGACGCGCATCTCCACGACTTCGAGTTCGCCAAGGCGTGCGATGTGCTCTTCCACTTCACGTGGGACGAGTTTTGCGACTGGTACGTCGAGTTGGCCAAGCTCCCGCTCGAGCGTGGCGGCGCCGAGGGGGCCGCCACCCGCACCGTCTTGGGCCATGTGCTCGACGCGCTGCTTCGGCTGTGGCACCCGGTGATTCCGTTCGTCACCGACGAGTTGTGGCGCACGCTCACCGGCGGCGAGTCGGTCGTGGTCGCTCCGTGGCCGACCGGTCTGGTGTCCGGTGGCGAGAGGCTTCTCGACGTCGAGACAACGTATCCGGACGACGAGAAGCGCGTCGCGCAACTGCAGGCGGTCGTCACCGAGGTGCGCCGGTTCCGGGCCGAGCAAGGGCTACGGCCCGGCCAACGAGTGCCCGCGCGCATCAGCGGCATCGCCGATTCCTCGCTGGCGTCGTTCGAAGACCAGATCCGCTCGCTCGCGCGGTTGCAAGAACCGACCGCTGATTTCGCGGAGACCGCGGGCTTGGTGGTCGGCGACATTCGGGTGGCGCTCGATCTGTCGGGCGCCATCGACGTCGCGAAAGAGCGGGCCCGCCTGCAAAAGGCGCTCGATGTCGCGCGGAGCGAGGTCGCGCTGGCTGAGCAGAAGCTCGGCAACCCCCAGTTCACCGGCAAGGCGCCGCAGCCGGTTATCGAGAAGATGCGGTCCCGACTGGCCGCGGCGCAGGCGGACGTCGTCCGACTTCGCGGGCAACTCGACGCGCTGCCGCCAAGATGACCGACGACGTCGCGCAGGCGTTGGACCGCGTCGAAAAGGAACTGCTCGCGCGCTGGCCGGAGTCGCGCATCGAGTGGAAGCTCGAGCGCATGACCGCCTTGATGCACGCGCTCGGCGATCCGCACCTGGCGTATCCCGTCGTGCACGTCGCGGGCACGAACGGGAAGACGTCGACCGCGCGGATGGTCGACGCGTTGCTGCGGGCCCTCGATTTGCGCACCGGCCGCTACACCAGCCCGCATCTGGAGTCGATCACCGAGCGGATTTGCCTTGACGGCGAGCCGATCTCGCCCGAGGCGTTCGTCGATCACTACGACCAGGTGGCGCCGTTCTTCGATATCGTCGACGCGCAATCGGACGTGCGGCTCTCGTTTTTCGAGGCGATGACCGGTCTCGGCTTCGCCGTCTTCGCCGACGCACCGGTCGACGTGGCGGTGGTGGAGGTCGGCATGGGCGGTCGCCTTGACGCCACCAACGTCGTGCCGGCGCCGGTTTCGGTCATCACGCCGATCGACCTCGACCACATGGCGCATCTCGGCGACACCATCGCGCAAATCGCTGGCGAGAAGGCGGGCATCATCAAGCCGAGCCAGACGGCCGTCATGTCATTGCAGCATGTCGACGCCGCGGAGGTGCTGTTGCGCAAGGCGGCCGACGTCGGCGCGACCGTCGCCCGAGAGGGCTTGGAGTTCGGCGTCGTCTCGCGTGATAACGCCGTCGGCGGCCAGGTCCTGCGGCTGCAGGGCTTGCACGCCACTTACGACGAGGTCTTCCTGCCGCTGTTCGGTCGGCACCAGGCGTCGAACGCCGCTTGCGCGCTGGCCGCGGTGGAGGCCTTCACCGCAGCCGAGCATCCCATCGATCCCGAGATCGTGAGGGCGGGGTTCGCCAGCGTTCGGTCGCCGGGCCGGCTCGAAGTGGTGCGCTCCTCGCCGACCGTGCTCGTCGACGCGACCCACAATCCGGCCGGCGCCCGGGTGACGGTCGATGCGCTCAGGGAGGCGTTTGCCTTTCGCCGGGTGGTCGGGGTCATCGCCACGCTCGGCGACAAGGACGTCGTCGGCATCCTCGACGCCTTCGAGCCATTCCTCACCAGCGTCGTCGTGACGGAGAACGGGTCGCCGCGCGCGATGCCGGTCGACGAGCTGGCGGCGGTCGCCGTCGAAGTCTTCGGCCCCGACCGCGTCGACGTCGAGAGCGATCTCGCGGCCGCGATCGCAACGGCGGTGGAGATCGCGGAGGAGGACGCCGAGTTCGGCGGCGCCGGCGTGATCGTCACCGGTTCGGTCGTCACCGCCGGTGCGGCTCGCGCGCTGCTAAGGCGCGGGCGTTGACTGAGCCGGCTGAGCCGACTGAGCCCGCTGAGTCCGCTGAGCCGACTCAGCCGGACGCCGACCGCTCGGAGGAGGAGCTCGCGGCCCGCGTGGCGCAGGTGCGTCGCGACGCGATCAAGGGGAAGCGCCGGCTGGCGTCGAGCGTGCTCGCCATGGAAGTCGTGGTGTTTTGGCTCGCGATCATCGTGGCCATCGTGTCGTCGGGTGTCTCCGCGCCGGCGGCGATCGGCGTCGGCGGCGCGCTCGCGCTGGCCTGCGTCCTGATCGCCGCGCGCATCACCCGGAGGTGGGCCTTCGTCGCGGGTTCGATTCTGCAGTTGTTCGCGGTGGCCTGCGGTGTCGTCGTCCCCACGATGTTCTTCATCGGCGCGGTCTTCGCGTTGCTGTGGTTCGCCGCGTTGCGTGTCGGCGACAGCGCGATCCGGGTCGCCGATCGGTTCGCCGCCAGCGTACGGAAATGAGGTAGTGCGCGGCGAGTATCCGTTTCCGACGTTACGGTTCGGCGAGATACGGTCGTAGCCTATGTCGGAGGACCTACCTGAGCCGCTGATTCATGCGCGCGGCCTGGTGAAGCGATTTGGTGATTTCGTCGCTGTCGACGGGATCGACCTTGACGTGATGCCGGGCGAGGCGTTTGGTTTCCTCGGTCCTAATGGCGCCGGCAAGAGCTCGACAATGCGCATGATCGGGTGCGTGTCGCCGCCGTCCGGTGGCACCTTGCGGATCCTCGGCCTCGACCCGCGCACGCAAGGGCCGCGCATCCGAGCGAAGCTCGGCGTCGTCCCGCAGCTCGACACGCTCGACCTTGAGTTGACCGTCCGCGAGAACCTGCTGATCTACGGCCGGTACTTCGGTCTGCCCCGCGCGGTGGCCCGCGAGCGCGGCGACCAGTTGCTGGAGTTCGTCCAGCTCCTCGACCGCGCCGATGACACGGTCGAGCCGTTGTCCGGCGGCATGAAGCGGCGGCTCACGATCGCGCGCTCGCTCATCAACGAGCCGCAGCTGTTGTTGCTCGACGAGCCGACGACCGGGCTCGACCCGCAAGCCCGCCATGTCGTGTGGGACCGGCTGTTCCGGTTGAAACAACAGGGCGTGACGCTCGTGCTCACCACGCATTACATGGACGAGGCCGAGCAACTGTGCGACCGGCTCGTGGTGATGGACAAGGGCCGATTCGCCGCCCAGGGTTCGCCGCGCGAGCTCATCGAGCGCTACTCCAGCCGCGACGTCGTCGAGTTGCGCTTTTCGCTGGGCGAGAACGAGATCGCCGCTGAGAAGCTTGGTGGGATTGGCGACCGGGTCGAGGTGCTGCCAGACCGGGTGCTGCTCTATGCCGTCGACGGCGATGGTTGCCTTGCCGAGGTGCACAATCGCGGCCTCACACCGGTGTCGGTGCTGGTGCGGCGCAGCACGCTCGAAGACGTCTTCTTGCGGCTCACCGGCCGCAGTCTGGTCGACTGACAT
>DASVDW010000095.1:0-11734 GCA_036380925.1 Acidothermaceae bacterium | reverse complement strand
CGCCCCGTCTACGACGACCTCATGACCGACCAACTCCACCAAGCCGCCGCCACCCAAGGCCCAGGCGACCTCGCCACCCTCCTCAACAGCGGCGACACCTGGACCATCAACTGACGCACGCTCGCCGATTGGTTAGCCCATGAGCGACGACCCGACGGCCGGTGAGCGGGAATCGTCGGCTGATCTGCCGGTCGGATCGGACGAACCGACGCCCCAGCCCCCGCAACCAGCCCGGCGGGAGGCGCCGCGGGAGTCGTCGTGGGCGCCCCCTGCTTTCGGACCTCCCCCGTCGGCATCGGCAAGCGCCGAGCAGTCGGCGCCCAACGGGCCAGCGGCGCCAGCGCCCACGGCGGGGTTCGTGTATCCGCAAGGAGCGCAAAGCCCTTACCGAGTCGACTATCTCGAGTCGCCGGCCCGCCGGCGCTCCCCCGCGCTGGTCGTCGCCGTCGTCCTCGTCGCGCTCGCGATCGTCGGCGCCGCAGCCGGGTTGGTCGCGCGCGGCGGCAAGAGCGCGTCGCCGCCCCCGACCAACCCGGCCGCGGCGGCCAGCTCGTCGGTGGGCGCACCGGAGCCGAGGCAAACCTCACCGAGCCAAGGGCCGTCGGTCGGCGGCGCGCAGCCGCCGACGAGCGGCCCGAGTCCGAGCCAGGGCCGGGGACCGCTCGACAGCTACCTGCTGCCTCCAGGCGTGATCGGGTCGGGCGCCGTGATGACGCTGATCCCTGGCGGGCGCAGCGTCACCGACCAAGCCACCCTTGACTTCTGCAACGTCGACTACGCGAGCGAGAAGCTGCGCGAAGCGCGAGTGCAAGTGCAATACGCCGCCGACGGGCGTGCGGCGAGCAACGAGTTCGTCCGATACCGGCCGGGCGGCGCTGAGCTCGCGTTCACCGAGATACAAAAGGCGATCGCGGGCTGCGCGTCGTCATATCGTCAATCGGGCGCCGAGATCAGCGACATCCACCGACTGACCGGCTTGACCGGGCTGGCCAAGAACAATGCGGCGGTGTCGTTCACGTCGACGTACACGGGTATCGGCGGTGTCGTGCACCAGGCCACCACGGTGATCTACCAGTTCGACGGCGATTACTTCTCCGGCGTGTATGTGTACGGCGCGGACGCGGCCTCCGTGCAGGGCGCCGCCGGCAAGCTCGGCATCGCGTCAGCGCGCCTGCTGGCCGAGGCCGCTTCGGGAGAACCTGGAACAGGCGGTGGACCGATGACCGATCCTGGCGAGAACGCGCCGGGAGTGCAGACCTAGTATCGACGGGTGCGACAGACGCAGCGCGGTTTGGGTTATGCGCTTGCGGCCTACGCAACGTGGGGTTTGTTTCCGCTCTACTGGCCGTTGCTCGAGCCGGCGCCCGCAGTGCAGATCCTCGCGCACCGCATGGTCTGGTCGCTGGTTTTCGTCGGGGTTGTGCTGCTGATCCGGCGACGATGGGCGTTCGTCGGGCAGCTGTGGCGGGATCGCCGACGGCTCGGCCTGCTTGTGCTGGCCGCGGTGCTCGTCAGCGTCAACTGGGGCATCTACATCTGGGCCGTCAACGCAGGGCACGTCGTCGAGACCTCGCTGGGGTACTTCATCAATCCGCTGGTGAACATCGCGCTCGGCGTTTGGGTCCTGCGAGAGCGATTGCGACCGGTGCAATGGATCGCCGTCGCGGTCGCCGGGGCGGCCGTGGTGGTCATCACCGTCGACTACGGGCGGTTGCCGTGGATCGCGCTGTCATTAGCGGTCAGCTTCGGCGGTTACGGGCTGGTGAAGAAGGTCGTGGGAGTGCCCGCGCTCGAGAGCCTCGCCGCCGAGACGGTGACCATGGCGCCGTTCGCCGTCATTTTCCTTGTGGCCGTGGAACTTCGTGGCACCGGCGCCTTCGGCCACGTGGCGCTCGGCACAAATCTGCTGCTGGTCGCGGCAGGCGCCGTCACGGCGATCCCGCTGCTGTGGTTCGCGGCGGCGGCACGTCGCGTGCCGCTGAGCGTCATGGGTCTGCTGCAGTACATCACTCCGGTGCTGCAGTTCATGGTTGGAGTCTTCATCCGGCACGAACCGCTTCCGACGTCCGAACTCATTGGATTTTGCCTGGTGTGGGTGGCGCTGCTGATTCTCGGCGGAAGCGAGGCCATGCAATGGCGTGGCCGACAACGCGTCGCCACTGACGACAGTGACGATGCGTTGCTCGTTATGGAAACGCCGTGAATGCCGTTAGCCCTTGACCGAACCCGCCAACAATCCGCGCACGAAGTAGCGCTGGAGCGCGAAGAACACGATGAGCGGGATGATCATCGCCACGAACGCCCCCGCGGTCAGCAGCTGCCAACGCGAGCCGTACTGCCCGACGAGCTGAGCCAGCCGACCGGTGATGGGCAACGCCTTTGGCGACCCGCCGCCGAAGGTCAGCGCCACCAGCAAATCGTTCCACACCCACAGGAATTCGAAAATCGCGAACGAGGCAAGCGCGGGCGTGATGAGCGGCAGCACGATCGTGCGGAAGATGCGGAAGTGGTTCGCCCCGTCGACGCGCGCCGCCTCCATCAGGTCGCGCGGCAGCTGGGCGATGAAGTTGTGCAACAAGAAGATGGCGAGCGGCATCGCGAACATCGTGTGCGGGATCCACACCTGGTAGAGGGTGCCGCCGAGGTTGAGGTCCGGGAAAATCGGCACGCCGCCGATGTGCGCGCCGTCGTTGAACAGCCGAAGCAGCGGCACAAGTGACAGCTGCAGCGGGATCACCTGCAACGCGAAGATGACGAAGAAGACGACGTCGCTCCCCCGGAACTTCACCCACGCCAGGCAGTACGCCGCCATCGCGGCGAACACCAGGGAGAACAACGTGGCCGGAATCGTGATGGCGAGCGAGTTCACGAGGTACGGGATAATCCCACCGGTGACGCCGAATCCGCCGACGAACAACACCTGGTGGTAGTTGTCCCAGGTGAAGTGCGGATGCTCGAAGATGGTCCACCAGCCGGACTTCGACACGTCCGAACCAGGGCGGACCGACGTCACGAGCAGGCCGAACGTCGGGATCGTCCAAAGAATCGTCAACAAGATGATGGCGAAGGAGGCCAGGCGGCTGCTGAAGGCACGACGGATCTCGGCTTTTCCGCCCCGGCGGACGACCGGCGTGGCCTCGACCTCGATGGTGGCGCTCATCGGGTAGCACGCTCCTTCCGCAACTGCACGATGTTGTAGACCAAGAGCGGTACGACGGCGACGAAGATGATGACGGCGAGCGCCGCGCCGCGGCCGTAGTTGAACTCGACGAACGTTTTCGAGTACATGTCGTTCGACAGGGTGTTCGTTCCGAAGTTTCCTCCGGTGACGGTTCTCACGATGTCGAAGATTTTGAGCGTCGCGATCATCACGGTGGTGAGGACGACGACGAGCGTCGAGCGGATCATCGGGATCTGCACGCTGCGGAAAAGTCGGAAACCGTAAGCGCCGTCGACGCGGGCCGCCTCGATCACGTCGTCCGGAATGGCTTTGATGGCCGCGGAGAGGATCACCATAGCGAATCCGGTCTCCACCCAGATCATGATGACCATCAACAAGAAATTGTTCAGCGGGTGGCTGGAAATCCAGTTCGGCGGGTGATTCCAACCTAAGGCGATGACGATCTGGCTCAACAGGCCGCTCTGCGGCTCCGACGGGTCGCGGTAGTCGTAGACGAATTTCCAGATGATGCTCGCGCCGACGAACGAGACCGCCATCGGCATGAAGATGAGCGACTTCACCACGGCCTGGCTCTTCATCCGATCGACGCCAACCGCGATGAGCAAGCCGATCGCGGTGGCGAGCACCGGCGCCACGATGAGCCAAAGCAAGGTGTTGAGCAGCACCTGCTGCTCGGCGCCGTCGGTGAACGCCCAGCGATAGTTCGCCAGACCGACGTAGGGCGCGTTCTTCGGTGATGCTCCGTGCAAGCTCAGGATGAATGTGCGGACCGCCGGAATGACCAGGCCGACCAGCAACAAGATGATGGCCGGACCGAGGAAGACGGTGATGGTCAGCGGCCGCTGAATGCGCCCGGTCGCCCGGCCCGCCGCCAAGAAAATCAACAACACAATGGCCAGGAACACGGCCACGACAGCGATGACCTGCCCGATCTTCCCGGCCGAATCTGTGAGGGTCGAGGCGGTGGTGACCGCCCGATGCGCCGTCGCGAGCACCTCGTGACTCCCATCTCCAGAGGACGCGCGGACCCCTGACACCGCCGCGGCGCGGTGCGGGGGGAGAATCCACCGTGGCCCGGAGGTTACTCCCTCCGGGCCACGGTGGTCTCTAGATCAACTCGACGAATTCGCCGAATTTCTGGTTAGGACGGCTCAGGACGGCCAGGCCGCGTCGACCGCCTTGGCAACGGCGTCGATCGACTTGCCCTGCCCGAACCAGTTGGTGAATTCCTTCCACTCCGCACCCGAGCCAACCGCGGCCGGCATCAGGTCGGACGCGTCAAACCGGAACGTGGCGTTCTGGTCGGTCAGGTACTGCGCGGAGAGTTTGTCGAGCGGGTTGGAGTACGCGTCGGCAGGCACGCCGTTGTTCGCGGAAACCCAACCAGCCGCGACCTTGACCCGGCTGGTCGCCCACTCGGCGGACGACAGATAGGTCTGCACGGCCTGAACCTCGGGACGGTCGGCGAACGCGGTGGTGAACTCGCCGCCACCCTCGACCGCGTCCTTGACGACGCTCGGGTCGACCGACGGCAACTTGAAGACGAACACGTCGCCGTCAGGGCCGATGGTCAGGCTCTTGTCGATCGAGGCCCACTGCGCTCCGTAGAACGACGCCTGCTGAAGCATCCAGCACTTGTTGACGCTGGGCACGATCGGCTTGCCTGCGTCTTGGAACGTGGTGGTCGCGATCGTCGACACGCCACCGAACCCGCCGTTGACGTACTTCGGGTTCTGCATCCAGCTCGCGACGGTCTGCATCGCGCCCTTGATCTGGGGGCTGTCGAACTTGATCTCGTGGCTGATCCACTTGTCGTAGACGTCGCCGCCGTACTGGCCGAGCACGACTTCCTCGAGCCAGTCGGTGGCCGGCCAACCGGTCGCCGTGCCGGATCCGATGCCGCCGCACCACGGCTTGGCGTTCGGGTGGTCAGCGGCGATCTTGTCGGACAGCGCCATCATGTCTTTCCACGTGGTGGGCACCTGGTAGCCAGCCTGCTTGAACATCTTCGGGGAGTACCACACGAACGACTTCATGTTGGCGCTTTGCGGCGCCGCGTAGAACGTGCCGTCGACCGAGCCGTAGTTCTTCCACGCCTTGTTCCAGTACTTGTCGACGTTCGCGACGACGGCCGCCGGCGGCTTCTTCACAGCGCCGAGGTGCACCATCTGCTGGAGCAAACCAGGCTGCGGGATGATCGCGAGGTCAGGCGCGGTGCCGCCCTGAACGCGCACCGGCAGCTGCGACTCGAAGTCGTTGGAGCCCTCGTACTTGATGGTGATGCCGGTGCACTTCTGGAAGTCGGCCCACGACTTGTTCAGCGAGTCAGACTCGGGGCTGATGATCGAGCCGAACATGGTGACTGTGGTGCCGGAGTGGCCCATGTACGCCTTGTAGGCGTCGCACCCAGCGGGCGCGGCGGAGCCGCCGCCGCCACCGCTGCTGGACGGCGCGGCAGCCGACGACGAACCGCCGCCGGAGGTCGATGGCGTGTTCGCAGCCTTTGGCTTGCTGCTCGAACACGCGGCGGCGAGCAACGCGACAGCCGCCATCGCCGCCCCGACGGCGACGAAGCCACGGCGTCGTGTGCCGTAAGCCTTGCTCAAGGTCATGTTGTCTCCCTCTGCGACTTGGGCGGTCAGCCCGGATGCGCCGGATGCAAACGCTGACATCGTTGTCCTTACCGTTGCCGAGATCAAGGGCCCATAGGCTCATAACGCCATGTACACGGTTACGGTTTGGCATCGAAACGGTCTCGGTGGTCACGTTCCCACCGGCGGTGCGTTGGAAGGCAACCTACGTCCGCGCCGCGGCCGCCGTCTAGGGTCCTTGGTTAACAAACAGGTCAAGAAGTAAGCCGCTTAACTGCGGCGACGCTCGTCACCCGCGGAAGCCCGCCGCCGGGCGGCCGTGGAAGCCCGCACGTTGAGCTGGATCGGCATTCGAAGCTCTTGCGGCTCGCCCGCCGGGTGGTCGAGCAAGTCGAGCAGGCAGCGGGCGGCGAGCGCGCCGAGTTCCTCCGCCGGCTGCGCGACCGTCGTCAGATCGAGCAGGTCGGCCATCTCGTGACCGTCAAACCCGACGAGCGAGACGTCCTCGCCAGGCCGCAACCCATGACGGCGCAGCGCGCGAAGCGCGCCGAAGGCCATCTCGTCGGACATCGCGAACACCGCGGTCGGCGGTGTGCGCTGGGCGAGCTGCGCGGTCATCGCGTGCTCTCCCCCCTCGATCGTGAAGAACCCTGGGACGCGCAGGTTCGGATCCGCGGTGACGCCGGACGACGACAGGGCGTCGAGGTAGCCGGTGAGCCGGTCGTTCTCCGGGAAATACGGCGTGGGCAACGGCCGTCCCGAGATCAGCCCGATCCGCTCGTGCCCCAGGTTGATCAGGTGTTGGGTGGCCATTCGGGCGCCCTCGACGTCGTCGATCGAAACGCTCGACGCTCCCGCGGCATGCGAACCGATCAGCGTGACCGGCAGGTCCATCTCGAACAACTCGCGCATCTCAGGGGTGTCGGCAGGCAGCCCGATGACGAGCACCGCGTCGACGCGTCGACGCAGCCGGCGATGCGGAGGCATCCGGTGCGGCTCGCTTAGATCGCCCGTGCTGTACAGCAGCAGATCGAGGTCGGAGCGCTGCAGCACTCGCTCGACGCCGTGCAGGACTTTGGAGAAGTACCACCGCGCGACGAACGGCGTAATGACCGCGATGCTGCCGGCGCGCCCGCTGGCCAGTCGCGACGCGGCCGGTGAGATCACATAGTCGAGCCGGTCGGCGACCCGGCGCACGTGCTCACGGGTGATCGGGTCGACGTTCGGCAGACCGCGCAGCGCCCGGGAGACGGTCGCGGTGGAGACGCCGGCCTCGCGCGCGACGTCGCGAATCGTCATGCCGCCAAGCGCCGCGCTGTCGACAGCGCCCATTCGCCGCGTCCTCCCTGTTACGCCGTTACATCGCCAGACCGACGCCGCGTCGCCGGCCGCGTCAGGCCACGCGCAAGAGAGAACGATAGCTGGCCGGTACCCGCTTTGTAACCGTTGTCATGGCTGCCATCGGTTGAATATGCCACCCAACGTCGGGCCGGAGGGTGACAGGCTGCTTGGGCGGTCGGCGTCAAGAGGTGCGGGCGACCACGAAATCGCACAGCGCCTCGAGCGCCCGCTTGGGCGGCCCGTCCGGCAGCGGCCGCAGCGTGTCACGCGCGTCTTTCGCCCACCGCTCGACATCCGCGCGGGTGGCTTTGATCGCGGCGTGCGCGCGCAGCAAGGTGAGCGTCTCCCGGTGCCGGTCGTCGTCCGAGAGGTCGGCGCCGAGCAGCTCGAGCAACCGCGCGTCGGACGGATCGGTCGAGCGCCGGGCGTGCAAGACCGGCAGCGTGGTGACACCTTCGCGCAGGTCGGTGCCCGGCGTCTTGCCCGAGTCGCTGGACTCGCTGGTGATGTCGAGCAGGTCGTCGGACAGTTGGAAGGCGACGCCCACCCGCTCGCCGTAGCGAATCATCACGTCGACGACGTGGTCCGGCGCGCCGGCGAACATCGCCCCGAAGCGAGCCGATGTGGAGATCAGCGAGCCGGTCTTGTCGGCGACCACCCGCAGGTAGTGCGACATTGGATCGACGCCCGGCTCCGGCCCCACCGTCTCGCGGATCTGGCCTTGCACCAGCCGCTCGAAGGTCCGAGCCTGGATGCGCACCGCGTCCGGTCCGAGGTCGGCCAGCATGTCGGACGCGCGAGAGAACAGAAAGTCCCCGGTCAAGATGGCGATGGTGTTCGACCACCGCGCGTTCGCGCTGATGGTGCCACGCCGGACCGGCGCCTCGTCCATGACGTCGTCGTGGTAGAGCGTGGCCAGGTGGGTCAGCTCGACCACGACGGCGGCGGGCAGCACGCCAGGGGATGTCGGGTCGCCGAACTGCGCGGCCAGCAGGGTCAACAACGGCCGGAACCGCTTGCCGCCGGCCTCCACCAGGTGCCGCGACGTCTCTGTCACAAACGGGTAGTCGCTCTTGACGGCGTCGCGCAGCATCTCCTCGACCGTGCCAATGCCGGCCAGGATCTCCGACTCCAGTGCCGGGTCGGGAACCACCAAGCCGAGCTGGCTGACGCTTGTCACCCGGTCGACTCTCCCTATTGCAGGAACGGAACCGCCTTGCCCGCGAGGTCGAGCAGTGGTTGGGGCACGATGCCCAAGACCAAGGTAGCCGCAACACCGATGACCACGGCGGCCGAGGTGAACACAGTAGGCGTGGCCACGATCGGGCCGTCGACCGCCGGCTCTTGAAAGAACATCAGCACGATGATGCGGACGTAGTAGTAGGCGGTCACCGCGCTGGCCAACATGCCCACGATCACCAGGGGCGCCGCGCCGCCCTCGTAGGCGGCCTTGAACACGGCCACCTTCGCCCACAGCCCGCTCGTCGGCGGGAGCCCGGCGAAGGCCAACAGGAAGAACGCGAA
Source organism: Acidothermaceae bacterium (assembly GCA_036380925.1). Classification (GTDB taxonomy): domain Bacteria; phylum Actinomycetota; class Actinomycetes; order Acidothermales; family Acidothermaceae; genus JAICLV01. Next base: position 3,097 of record DASVDW010000095.1, on the reverse strand, counting down.
GATGCCCGCGATCAGCGGCGAACGTCGTCCAAGACCAACCCACCGCGACAGGTGGTTGGCCTCGCCGTCGGCGTCGCGCACCAGCATCACGATGGCGAATGCGCCGATGGTCATGAAGCCATACGCGACCAGGTAAAACAGCACGCTCGACTCGCTGTCTGCGGTGCCGACGGTGACACCGCCGACCGCGGTGAGCAAGAACCCCGCGTGCGCGATCGACGAGTAGGCGAGCAGCCGCTTGACGTCGGTCTGCGTCACACCGATGACCGCGCCGACCACCATCGTGACGATGGCGACTCCCCAGATGATCGGCCGCCAATCCCAGCTCAAGCCTCCGAACGCGACGAACAGCACCCGCAGCAGCGCGCCGAACGCCGCGATCTTCGTCGCCGACGCCATGAACGCGGTGATCGGCGTCGGCGCGCCTTGGTAGACGTCAGGGGTCCACCAGTGAAACGGCGCGCCAGAGAGCTTGAAGATAAGCGCGATGCCGAGCAGCGCCAGGCCGACGATGACCAATGCGTCGGCGCGGGTGGACGACGCGAGCGCGGTCGCGATGTCGGCGAACCTGACGCTGCCCGCGTAGCCGTACACCAACGCCATGCCGTAAACGAAGAACGCCGACGAGAACGCGCCAAGCAGGAAGTACTTCACCGCGGCCTCTTGCGAGAGCAGCCGGCGGCGGCGCGCCATGCCGACCAGCAGATACAACGGCAGTGACAGCACCTCGAGGCCGACGAACATGGTGATGAGGTCGTTCGCCGCGGGGAACAGCAACATGCCGGCAACCGCGAACATCGCGAGCGGGAAAACCTCAGTGTGCACGAAGCCGGCCCGCACGCTTGCCTGCTCGGCGGCGGAACCGGGGACGTCGGCCGCTTGCGCGGCGAAGTCGGCGTCCCTCCCAAGGCTGCGGTCGGCGATCAGCAGCACCGCGCCAATCGACACCGCAATGATGGTGCCTTGGATGAACAGCGTCGGCCCGTCGACCGCGATCGCGCCGCCCGCGGTGATGTTGCGAATCGAGGTGTTCGACACCACCGCGATGAGCGCGGCCACCAGGCCGGCCAACGCCAACGCGGTCTGTGCGATGCCGCGTCGGGCCCGGGGCGCCACGGCCTCGACCAAGACCCCGATCGCGGCCACGCCGCCGACGATGAGCATCGGCAGCAGCGCCCGGTAATCGATGTGCGGCGTCGGGAACGCCGTCGTGGTGTCAGCCGCTCGCGGCGCCAATCCCGCCGCGACGTGCGCGATGGCGTTCATGAGGTGGCTCCCAAATTGAGCGTCGAGCGACGGCGAGGAGCGAAGCGGACAAGGCCGTTCGGGGCGCAGCTCACGACGACCCCCCGTTAGCCGTGGTCGGGACGACGGGCGGCGGATCGACGTTGTGCGTCTGCTGCAACGTCGCGCCCACGGCCGGGTTGATGACGTCGAGGATCGGCCGCGGGTAGAAGCCGAGGACCACGATGACGGCGATCATCGGCGCGATGACCCACTTCTCCCGAAGCGAGAGGTCTTTGGCGCCCTCGACGGCGGGCGCGACCGGCCCGGTCATCGTGCGCTGGTACATCAGCAGCATGTACACGGAGGCGAGGATGATGCCGAGGGTCGCGAAGCCTGCGGCCACCTTGTAGCGCGTGAATGTGCCGACCAGAACCAGGAACTCGCTGACGAACGTGTTCAGACCCGGTAGCGACAGGCCCGAAAGGCAGGCGACCAAGAAGGTTCCCGCGAGAATGGGCGCCACCTTCTGCATGCCCCCGAAGTCACTGATGCCGCGCGACCTGCGCCGGTGAATCATGAAGCCGATGACAAGCAACAGCGCACCGGTCGAGAACGCGTGATTCACCATGTACAACGTCGCGCCGGACTGCCCCTGGCTGGTGAAGGCGAAGACGCCGAGCGTGATCAGACCGAAGTGCGACACCGACACATACGCGATGAGGCGCAGCAAGTCTTTTTGGCCGATGGCCTGCAACGCGCCGTAGATGACCGCGATGACGGCGAGCACCAGCACAACCGGCGCGAACCAGTGCGATGCCTCGGGAAAGATGCCGAGGCAGAATCGCAAGAAGCCGAAGGTGCCCACCTTGTCGAGCACTCCGACGAGCAGGACGGTGCCACCGACCGGTGATTGCGCCGCGGCGTCCGGCAGCCAGGTGTGGAACGGCCAAAGCGGAGCCTTCACCGCGAAGGCGAAGAAGAATCCGAGGAACAGCCACCGCGCGTCGTTCACCGGCAGGTCAGCGTGCTGCAGCGTCGAGTAGAGAAACGCGTCTTTCCCGCCCGTGCCGATCGCGTACAGCGCGATCACCGCAGCGAGCATCAACAAGCCGCTGAGCAGGCTGTAGAGCAGGAACTTCATCGAGGCGTAAGAGGAGCGCGGGGTGCCCGGCGAGCCGATGATGAAGTACATCGGCACCAACATCGCTTCGAACAGCGCGTAGAACAAGAACAGGTCGGTCGACACGAAGACGCCGATCAGCAGCGTCTCCATCGACACCATGAGCGCCAGGTAGGTCTTGGCGCTGAACCGGGTGCCTTCGCACTCGTGCCAGGACGCGAGCACGACCACCGGCCACAGCACGACGGTCATCAGCAGCAACACCAACGCGATGCCGTCGACCCCGAGCGCGTAGTGCACGCCGAAGGACGGAATCCAACTCACCTGCTCGGTGAACTGGAATCGATCGCCGTTCGGCGCGAACTGCACCGCCATCGCGATCGTGAGGGCCAGCGTGATGAGGGTGGTGCCGAGCGCGGTCTGCTTGGCGAGCTTGGCGCGGTCGCTTGGAAGGGCGCTTAAGACGATCGACCCGGCGAGGGGGATCGCGCCGATGACGGTGAGCCACGGAAAACTCATCGCGAGATCAGCCCCTCACCAACAGCAACGCCGCTACGAGCACGACGACGCCGCCGAACATCGATAGCGCATACGACCTGACGAACCCCGTTTGCACGCGGCGGAAACGACTTGAGGTGCCGCCGACGAAGGCCGCGAAGCCGTTGACGAATCCGTCCACCCCGCGGTTGTCGAAGAAGACGAGCAGTCTGGTGAGGTACTGGCCGGGCCGCATGAACACCGACTCGTTGA
>DASVDW010000094.1:0-7784 GCA_036380925.1 Acidothermaceae bacterium | reverse complement strand
CCCTCCCGAGTCACGAACGACGGTAGTCGCGCAGGGGCATCCGGGGGCCGAACCGCGGCGCGCGCCGTCCGGTCGCCTCGAGAAGCCGGACGACGCGTTGCCGGTGCCCCGCGTACGACGCGAGCAACGCGAGCATCCCCGCGTCGTCGGTGCGAGGCGCGCCGGTCAGCGCGAAACCGACCAGGTTGGGGATGTGGTAGTCGCCGACCGACACCAGATCGGGCGCGCCATGGCTGCGCTGCAGGGTCTCCGCGACCGTCCACGCTCCAACACCGGGCAGCGAGCGCAGCCGCCTAGCCGATGTCTCGATGTCGAGATAGGCGCACTCGTCAATGCGATGCGCGACGTGCGCCGCCGCGATGAGCGTGCGCCGCCGGCGACCGTCGAGGCCGACGCGATGCCACTCCCAGTCGGGGATGTCACGCAACACGCTCGCGGCGGGAAACACCTTCAACGCGGCGGGAATCGGCCCAGGGGCGGGTTCGCCGTACCGGTTCAACAGCCGCCGCCAGGCGCGGGACGCCTCCACGCCGGTCACCAACTGCTCGATGATCGCCGGGACCAGCGCCTCGAACACCCGGCCGCTGCGGCTCAACCGCAGGCCCGGGTTGCGGCGCCGGGCGTCGCGCAGCAGCCTGTGGTCGAGCGCCAGCCCGCTCCAATCGTCGTCGGCGCCGAGCAGCGCCGGCGCGACGTCGAGCGCCCAGGCGGCGCCGCGACCCCAGGCCTCGACGGCGATTTCCCCTTTGCCCGAGGCGAATCTGACGGTGGCCGCGCCGTCGGGCGTGCGCCAGGTGCGCCAGTGCGCCCCACCGCCGTCGACGTGGTGGCACGGGTCGTGCGGCCCGCGCTGGTGAGCGCCAAGGGTGGCGTGCAGGTCGACCGGTTGAGTCGGTCGGTAGACGCGCTGACGCGGTAGCGCGGCCGCGATCGTCATCGGCTCACTCGTCGCTTGAGAAGCGCACCGCACCCGGCGCGAGCACGACGTCCGGCCAAATTCGCACCCCGGCAAGCAACTCGTTGTGCTCGCCGATGTCGGCGCCGTCGCCGATCACGGCGCCGTCGAGCACGGCGCCAACGCCGACTCGCGCGCCGCGGCCGACGATGCTGGCGCGCACGCGCGCGTCGTCCTCGATGACGGCGCCCTCGAAAACGACCGAGCCGTCGACCAGCGCGCGCTCACCGATCTCGGCGCCAGGGCCGACGCACGACCCGCCGGTCACCGTCGCGGAGGCGGCCACCCGCGCGTTGGGCAACACGAGCACCTCGCCGATGGGGCCGGGCAACGCGGGCGACGGTGCGCGGCCGCGCACCAGATCGGCGGAGCCTTGGACGAATGCCGCAGGTGTGCCGAGGTCGAGCCAGTACGCCGTGTCGACGTAGCCGAGCACCAAGGCGCCGGACTCGAGCATTTGCGGGAAGGTTTCCCGCTCGACCGACACCGGAACACCGTGCGGAATGGTGTCGATGACCTCGCGGCGAAAGACGTAACAACCGGCGTTGATGAGGTTGCTCACCGGATCGGGCGTCTTCTCCAGGAAGGCGGTGACCCGGCCGTCCCCGTCGATCGGGACGCAACCGAACGCCCGCGGGTCGTCGACGGCGGTGAGGTGGAGCGTGACCGCCGCGCCGCGCTCCTCGTGCATCGCGATCTGCGCTGCGATGTCGTGGCCGGACAGCACGTCTCCGTTGAAGATGACGACCGGCTCGTCGGGCTTGGCGCGCAGCCGGTCGGCGACGTTGCGGATGCCGCCGCCGGTGCCCATGGGCTCCTCCTCGGTCACGTACTCGAGTTCGAGGCCGAGCGAGCTGCCGTCGCCGAAGTGCGCCTCGAACGTCTCGGCGCGATATGAAGTCGCGAGCACGACGTGGTCGATGCCGGCCTCCCTCGCCCGGGCCAGCTGATGGGTGAGGAACGGCACGCCGGCGGTGGGCAGCATCGGTTTTGGCGCGGTGAGGGTGAGCGGGCGCAGCCGGGTGCCTTTGCCTCCGACCAACAAGATCGCGTCGATGATGAGCCCTCGCTTCGCCAGCAGCCGATGCGTCGGCCGCCAGCCTAAGCTGTTGGACGACGTCGGCATCAGCGACGCGGCGGCGTGCCGCCCGGCGCGGCCGCTTCGAAACGGGCTAGCCTCGCTTCGATGGCGGCCCAGGATCTGACCGAACCCGCGCACCCCCAGGGCGTGCCGCGGCATGCCCGCCGTAGCGCCCCCCGGGAGCCCTCCGCCCGAAGAGTGCCCGCGCTGGTCTGGTTCGCGATGGCTTTGCACATCGCCACGATGGTCGTCTTCACGCTGATCTACCCCGCGTACTGGGCGTTCGACGAGACCGGCCACGTGTCGCGGGTGCTCAGCGCCCAAGCCGGCCGGGTCACGCCGACGCCCGGCGCGGAACCCTACGTCGCGGCGGTGGCGCATTCGTACACCGACCACGCCGCCAAGGACCAGCCGCCCTTCATCACCCGGACGCCGCTGCCGCGGGTGGACCGGCCGTCGATGATCTCGCTGGGCGGCGCGCAGCCCTACAGCCCGCCGAAGGCGCTGCCCAACCAACTCGCGCAGCATCCCCCCGGTTATTACCTGCTGGCCGCCGGCGTGCTCGACATCGTCCCGGGTTCGGCGGATTTCTCCTGGGACCAAACCGTCGGGCTGCTTCGGCTCTTCGACGTCGTGCTGCTCGCGCCGCTGCCGCTGTTGTGCTGGGCGGTCGCCAGACGCTTCGCCAGACCGAAGGTCGCGCTCGCGGCGGCCTTCGCGCCCACCTTGATCCCCGGTCTCGAACGGCTCGGCGGGTCAACCAACAACGACGACCTGCTGATACTGCTGCTCGGCGTGTTCACCGTGCTCATCACCGAGGTGCTGCACGGAGATCGAAGGGTGCGCACAGGGGTGGCGATCGGCGCGTGCGTCGCCGCCGCCTTGCTGGTCAAGGGTTTCGCGCTGGTGCTACCGGCCGTCGCGCTGGTCGGCTACCTCGTCATGTGGCGGCGGACCCGCGAACTGCCGTGGCGGCCGTTCCTGCCGGTGGTGGTCGGCAGCGCGGTCGGCGGACTTTGGTGGTTGCGGAATCTGCTGGTGTACAACGCGATTCAGCCGGCAGGGTTGACCCGCGATCAGGCCAACCAGGTGTGGCCGCCGCTGCCCAACGGCGCCCACGGGCAGCTGGCGACGTTCGCCCGAAAGGCCCTCAACGTCTTCACCACCGACTTCTGGGGCGCCCTCGGGCTGGCCGCGCCGCCGAGCCTGCCCGGCGTCATCACCGTCGTGGCCAGCGTCGGCGTCGGCGTCCTCTTCCTCATTCCCTTCGTCAGCGGACGCCGCTGCACCCGCGTGGTCGGCGAGGTCAATCCATCGCCGGGGTCGCGGCTCACCGACCTGGGCGTCTTGGCGCTGCCGTCGTTGCTCGTGTTGGTCCCATTGCTGTGGCACGCGTGGGGTGACTTCCACCGCACCGGCCAGCCGATCGGCATCCAGGGCAGGTATTTGTACATCGGCCTGGTCGGGCTGGTCGCGATTTGCGCGGCGGGCGTGGAATTGCTGGTCGATCGCGCGCCAGGCTTGGTGGTCCGCTCGCTGCCGTTGCTGGCGTGCGCGCTCGCGATCGCCATCGAGTGGACCGCGGTCTGGACGGTGTTCGTGAAGCTGTGGCTGCCGGCTTCGGCGTCGTTCACCGCGTCGGCGCACGACCTGGCGCAGGCGATCGGGGCCCGGGCGCCGTGGCCGGGACCGGTCACGATCGGGCTGTTCGCGTTCGCCGGCTGCGCCGCGGTGGCGGCGCTGGTCGCGGCCGGCGTCAACGCGTTCGGACGACGCGAGGTCAGCCCGTGACGCCGCGATACCAGTCGTAGACGCTGGCGATTCCCTCGGCGAGCTCGATGCGCGGCGTGAAGCCGAGCGCGTTGACCCGGCTGACGTCGAGCAGCTTGCGGGGCGTGCCATCGGGTTTGCTCGGGTCGAACTCGATCCGGCCGGTGTAGCCGACGATTTTCGCGACCAGGTCGGCGAGTTCGGCGATCGTGACGTCGGCGCCGACGCCGACGTTGATCGGCGCCGGGTCGTCGTAGCTCTCGAGCAGCAGCTCGCACGCCCGGGCCAGATCGTCGACGTGGAGGAATTCCCGGCGCGGCGTGCCGGTGCCCCAAAGCGTCACACTGGCCGCGTCGTCCAGTTTGGCTTCGTGGAAACGGCGGATCAGCGCGGGCAGCACGTGTGATGTCTCGAGGTCGAAGTTGTCGCCGGGGCCGTACAGGTTGGTCGGCATCGCGGAAATCCAGCGCACGCCGTGCTGGCGGCGCATCGCCTGCACGTGCAGCACACCGGCGATTTTCGCGATGGCGTAAGCGTCGTTGGTCGGCTCGAGCGGCCCGGTGAGCAGCGAGTCCTCGCGGATCGGCTGCGGCGCCAGCTTGGGATAGATGCAGCTGGAGCCGAGGAACAGCAACCGCTGCGTGCCCACCGACCGCGCCGCGTCGAAGACGTTGACCTGGATGCGCAGGTTGTCGGAGAGGAAGTCGGCCGGATAGGTGGCGTTGGCCATGATGCCGCCGACCTTCGCGGCGGCCATCACGACGGTGGCCGGTCGCGCCTCGGCGAAGAACGCGAAAGTGGCGTCGCGTTCGCGCAGATCGAGCTCGCCCGACGTCCGCCCAACGAGGTTCGTGAAGCCGGACGACGCGAAGTGCCGCCACACCGCCGAGCCGACGAGACCGCGGTGGCCGGCGATGTAGGTCGGCGCGCGCCTGTCCAGAGCTGGCATGCGGTAAAGGCTAGCCTTGGGCCCGTGACGAACGAATCACCGGCGGCGCCGGTCACCGGGGCGCGGCGCAAGGCCCTGATCACCGGCATCACCGGCCAGGACGGCTCCTACCTGGCGGAGCTGTTGCTGGCGAAGGGCTACGACGTGCACGGGCTGATTCGGCGGGCGTCGACCTTCAACACCGAGCGGCTCGACGCGATCTATCAAGATCCGCACGACCGCGACGTGCGGCTGCGGTTGCACTACGGCGACCTGCACGACGGCGTCGGGCTGGTCAACCTGCTGCACGCGGTGCAACCCGACGAGGTCTACCACTTGGGCGCGCAAAGCCACGTCAAGGTGAGCTTTGAGATGCCCGACTACACCGGCGACGTCACCGGGCTCGGCACGATCAGATTGCTCGAGGCGATTCGCGCGTCGGGCATCTCGACCCGCTTCTACCAGGCGTCGAGCTCTGAGATGTTCGGCTCGGCGCCGCCGCCGCAAAACGAGCAGACGCCGTTCCACCCGCGCTCCCCCTACGGCGCATCGAAGGTGTACGCGTACTGGGCGACGGTCAACTACCGCGAGGCGTACGACATGTACGCGGTGAACGGGATTTTGTTCAACCATGAAAGCCCGCGTCGCGGTCAGACCTTCGTGACCCGCAAGATCACCCGCGCGGTCGCCAGGATTCAGGCTGGGCTGCAAGACAAGCTGTATCTCGGCAATCTAGACGCCCGCCGCGACTGGGGCTATGCGCCGGAGTACGTCGACGCGATGTGGCGCATGATGCAAAGCGACTCCCCCGACGACTTCGTGATCGCGACCGGGTCGTCGTACTCGATTCGCGATTTCGTCGAGTTCGCGTTCAGCCACGCGGGCTTGGATTGGGAGAAGCACGTCGAGATCGACGAGGCGTACAAGCGCCCGGCCGAGGTCGACTACCTGCTCGGCGACGCCTCGAAGGCAAAGGACGTGCTGGGCTGGGAGGCGAACGTCCGCACACCGGAGCTGGCCCGGCTGATGGTCGACGCCGACATCGCGCTGCTGGCCGACGAGCTCGCCGGCCGAACCGTCCGCATCGACCGCGGATAGCGCGATGCGCGTCGCGGTGACTCTCGAGCAATGCTGGCACTCGGTGCCCGGAGGTACCGCGTCGTCCGCCTTGTCGTTGGTGTCGGCGATGCAACAGCGGTCGGACGTCGAGTTGCTCGGCGTGGCGGCCCGACACGACCTGCTGCCGCGCGCGCCGTGGACGCCGACCATCCGCATGCACCAGCTGCCGTTGCCGCGGGTCGCGCTGTATGAGAGCTGGCATGCGCTGCGCTGGCCCCGCGTGCAACGCGCCACCGGGCCGATCGACGTCATTCACGCCACCACCATGGCGATTCCGCCGAAAAGCGCGCCGCTCGTCGTCACCGTGCACGACCTGGCGTTCCTGCAAGAGCCCGCGCACTTCACCAGGCACGGGCTGCGGTTCTTCAACCGCGGCCTGCGGCTCGCGATCCGCGACGCGGACGTCGTGACCGTGCCATCGCGCGCGACGTGGGATGAGTGCGTCGCCGCCGGGTTCGACGAGGGCCGGCTGCGGCTGGTGCCGCACGGCGTCTCGGTGCCCTCGGTCTCACCCGATGAGGTGCGCGAATTCACGGCCCGCCAAGGACTTCCCGAGCGATACGTGATGTGGTGCGGCACGTTGGAACCGCGCAAGAACCTGCCGACGTTGTTGCGCGCGTTCGAGATCGCGCGCGCGTCGCAGCCTGACCTCGGCCTGGCGCTGGTCGGGCCGACCGGCTGGGGCGACGTGCCGGTGCCCACCACAGCGGGCGTGCGGCTGCTCGGCTTCCTCGGCCAGCACGAGCTGCATTTGGCGTACGCTGGCGCGCGCGCGTTTTGCTACCCGAGCTTGCGCGAGGGTTTCGGCTTGCCAGTGTTGGAGGCCATGGCGCATGGGGTTCCGGTGGTGACCTCGGCTGGCACGTCAATGGCCGAATTCGCCGATGGAGCAGGCGTTCTGGTCGACCCGCTTGACGCCGACGCGATGGCGACCGCGATCGTCGCCGCGGTGGGCGACGAGCACGACACGCTTTCCAAAGCCGCCGCCAAGCGGGCCAACGAGTACAGCTGGGACGCCGCCGCCACCGCCACGATCGACGCCTACCGCAAGGCCGTCGACGCATGACGCGAAAGCTCCGGGTCGGAGTCAACCTGCTGTGGCTCGTTCCCGGCGTCGTAGGGGGCAGCGAGAGATATGCGGTGGGATTGCTCTCGGAACTCGTGCGGCGCGACGATCTCGAAGTCAGCGCGTACGCGCTGCCGTCGTTCGCCGCCGCGTATCCGGACCTCGCCGCCGCCGCGCGCACCGTGGTCGCGCCACTGCCGGCCGGGCGGCACGTCGTCCGGCGGGTGGCCGTCGAAAACGCCTGGCTGCCAAGGCAATTCCGCGAGCAGCGGGTCGACGTCGCGCATCATCTCGGTGGCCTGTTGCCGCGCTGCCCCGCGCCGGCGGTCGTCACGCTGCACGACCTGCAATACCTCGCGTACCCGGAGTACTTCAGCGCGCCGAAGCGGCGCTACCTGCAGGTCTTGCAGGGTCGATCGCTACGCCGAGCCGAGTTCGTCGCGGCGATCAGCGAGTTCACCCGCGACGACGCGATCCGCGCCTTCGACCTCGCTCCGGCGAAGGTCGTCGTCATCCCGCCCGTCGTCACACCATTGCAGATCCCGGACGACGCGGCGCGGGCACGCGCCGACCTCGACCTGACCCGAGACTTCGTGCTCTACCCGGCGGCCGCCTATCCGCACAAGAACCACGACACCTTGCTTCGGGCGTTCGCGGCGGTCGTGACCGGCGGCCGCGACGTCGAGCTGGTGCTCACCGGCGCGACCGGCGCCGGGGCCTGGGGCTCGGCGCGTTCGACGGCGCCGCGCGTCTCGCAGCTCGCGACCGAGCTCGGAGTCGGCGAACGAGTGCGGTCGCTCGGCTACGTCTCGCCGGGTCAGCTGGCCGCGCTGTACAGCGGCGCGACCGCGCTGGCCTTTCCCTC
>DASVDW010000093.1:0-4222 GCA_036380925.1 Acidothermaceae bacterium | reverse complement strand
GTTGAAGAAGGTCAGCGACAAAGACTCGACGTCGTCGGTGATGCGGACGTCGGTCTTGATCAGCTTGGGCCTGATCTTCTTGGTGGTGATGGAGGCGACCCGCGCGTAGACCGTGACGTGCTCGCCCTCTTGCAGGTCGCTCAACTTGGTCAGCTCCCCGCGCTGCGCGTAGCGACGCGGGTAGTGCCGCAGCAGATCCCCGACCGTGTGCAGCTCGAGTTCGGCCAGCCCTTTCGCGGTGGCGCCGCCCACCACGGTGCGCAGCGGAGTGTCGAAGCCGGGCATCACTCGACCCCGAGCCAGACGACGTCGCTCTCGCACGCCACGGTCGCTACCTGCAGCCGCGGATACTCCGCGCGCACCAAGCCCTCTATGCGCGCGACGCACGACCTCTCCGCGACAACGGTGACCAACTCCGACCGCTCATCGACCAGCGGGCGCAGCGTCTCAACGCAGCGGGCCGCCGAGTCTGCGCCCGCGCCTGGAACTCGCACGCAACGCACGGCCGCCGCAGCGGCGGCCATCGCCGCGGCGTCGTCGGCAGCGGGCAACGCGGGATCGTGCACCGCCAACGCGGCCAGCGCGGCAACCGGCGTGTCGACCGCAACCCGTGCTTCGGATCGCGGCGCAGCGGCAAGCGCCGCATCGATCAGCACGACGGCGGGCCGACCGTCGTCCGCGAGAGTCGCGCCCGCGTCGCACAACGCGTCGCGCACGGCGGCGAGCGGCGAGTCGTCACCAATGACAAGCCGGACGACGTGGGCGTCGTCCGGCGCGGTCGCGATCCGGTCGGCGGCGCCGGCGAGCGGCGTGACGCGGATCCGGTGCGCGTGCCCGATCGCCGTGCCGGCGTCGATCGCGGCGCCCGCGTCGTCGGTGTGCACGTGCACGTTCCACAGCCCGTCACCGCCGGACACCACGACCGAGTCGCCGATGGCGTCGAGCGCGGCGCGGATGCCCGGCACCCGGTCGTCGGGGACGTCGATGAGGTACATGACCTCGTACGCCGGCACGCTCACGGCGACCGGCGCCACTGCAGCGGGCCGTGGATGGGCGATCGACGGCGTGGGCATTGTCATCGGCCGTTCCTCGACGACCGCCTGCAGCGCGTCGAGCAACAACACGACGCCGCGGCCGCCGGCGTCGACGACGCCGGCCTGGCCGAGCACGTCGAGCTGTTCGGGCGTCTGCGCGAGCGCGCGATGCGCCGCGCCGACCGCCGCCGCCACGACGGTGTGCAGGTCGTCGGAGCCGGTGGCCCTCGCGGCCTCGGCCGCCGCTCGCGCGACGGTGAGCATGGTGCCCTCGACGGGGTGGGCGACGGCCGCGTACGCCAGGGCGACCGCCCGCTCCAGCGCCCGGGTGAGCCCCTTGCCGCGCGGTGGCAGCCGCTGCGCCGCGAGCACCTCGGCCACCCCGCGCAGCAGCTGACTCAAGATCACGCCCGAACTGCCGCGGGCCCCCAGCAGGGACTCCCGGGCCATCGTCATCGCGGTCGCGGCCAGGTCGCCGGCAGGCGCGTCGTCCGAGATCTTGCTTGAGCCGGCCGCGCTGCCGAGGGTGAGGTGCAGGTTGGTGCCGGTGTCGGCGTCGGGCACCGGGAAGACGTTGAGGGAGTTGATCTCCTCGCGCATGGCGTCGAGCGCCGCGAGGCCGCCTTCGTACCAGCGGCGCACGGCCGCGGCGTCGAGGGCCTCGAGCACGAGTGATCCTTTCGCGGTCGACAGTGGTAACCACGAGGCTAGCCAGCCCGGACGACGTGGGCCGGTTGGCGTGACGGGGTTGCGGTCAGATACCCTCGTGCGGTTGCCCGGTGCGAGTTGACCGGTACTCGTTGTGCTCAATGCCCGTCTGATGATCTTGGAGTGAGTTCGGTGGCTGCTGTCTGCGACGTCTGCGGCAAGGGCCCGGGCTTCGGCATGTCCGTCTCCCACTCCCACCGCCGCACCCGTCGGCGCTGGAACCCCAACATCCAGACCGTGCGCGCGATCGTCGGCAAGGGCACCCGCAAGCGCCTCAACGTCTGCACGTCGTGCATGAAGGCGGGCAAGGTCACCCGCTAGCGATCAGCGCGGTTTCGCCACCCCAGCTTCGGGTATCCGCTCGGGACCATTTTCGGTCTTGACGGAGGAGTCCCCGTGAGCGAGGCGCAAGAGGACCGCGAAAAGGCGGCGAATTACCCGGACGGCGATGTGCTGCGCGTCTTGTACGAGCACCACGCGCTGATTCACGAACTCCTCGCGCAGGTCGAGTCGTCGAAGGGCGAGGAGCGCAAAGCTTCGTTCACCCAGCTGACGGCCATGCTGAAGGCGCACGAGATGGCCGAGGAGGCCGTCGTCCGACCCGTCACCGCACAGACCGCAGGCGAGCAGGTCGTCGAGGCGCGCAACGAGGAGGAGAACGACGCCGACGAGGTCATCGTCGCGCTATCGGAACTCGACGTCGACAGCTCACAGTTCGACGAGAATTTCGCCGAGTTCAAAGCCTCCGTCACCGAGCACGCGGAGTCAGAGGAGGACGAGGAGTTCCCCACGCTCGACAGCGGCCGGTCGCCACAGCAGCGGCAGGAGATGGGCCGCCAGTTCCTCGAGACGTTCAACGCGGCGGCCGCCACCGCCGACTGAGCGCGTACCGCTCAGCGCGGCGGCGCGGCGCGTTGCTGCCAGCCGTGGTCGACGGGCCCGATGCCCGCGCCCAGCGGGAATCCGCGCTCGATCGCCCCGCTGACGTAACGCTTGGCCGCGCCCACGGCCTCGCGCATCGGCAGCCCGTTCGCAAGGTAGCTCGCGATCGCGCTCGCCAGCGTGCATCCGGTGCCATGCGTGTGCCGGTTGTCAAAACGCGCGCACCGGAATTCGAGGAACGCCTCTCCATCGAACAACACGTCAACGGCGTCACCCGGCAGGTGGCCGCCCTTGACCAACACCCACTGCGGGCCAAGCGCGTGCACCGCCTGCGCCGCCTCCCGCAGGCCTGACTCGTCGTCGACCTTCACCCCGGTCAACTGCGCGACCTCGAACAGGTTCGGCGTCACCAATGTGGCCACCGGAATCAGCTCGTCGCGCAACGCGTCGACGGCGTCGGCCGCGAGCAACGAGTCGCCGTGTTTTGACACACCCACCGGGTCGACGACGACCGGGACGTCAATCCCTCGCAGCGCGTCGGCGACCAAAGACACCAGCACGGACGACGCGAGCATGCCGGTCTTGACCGCGTCGACGCCGATGTCGCCGAGCACGGAGTCGAGCTGCGCGCGGACCGCCTCGGGGGGCAGCTCCCAATATCCCTGCACGCCGACGGAATTCTGCGCGGTCACGGCGGTGACCACGCTCATGCCGTGCACGCCGCACGCCAGCATCGTCTTGAGGTCCGCCTGGATCCCGGCGCCGCCGCCGGAATCCGAGCCAGCGATCGTCAGCACCCGCCGCAGTGTCATGCGACCAGTCTCGCATGCGGCGGAATTAGCGGAAGTGGTCGAAACCGCCGCCCTCATAGGGTGTTCCGTCGACGAGCACCCGGCCCTCGTCGTCCGACGTCGTGACCTCCCCGATCACCCGCCAACCCTCGGGGACGGTTTCGGACGGCGGGAAGGTCGCGGCGAGCGCGTGATCTTCGCCTCCGCTGAGCACCCAGTCGAGCGGGTCGACGCCGAGCGCCGCGGCCACCTCGGCGACGGGTTCGGGGACCTGAAGCGCAGCACGGGCAATCGCCACGACGACCTTGCTGGCCACCGCCACATGCGCGAGGTCGGCGACCAGCCCGTCGCTGACGTCAATCATCGCGTGAGCGCCGGCGATCGCGGCCGCGGGCCCCGCGGAATACGGCGGCTGCGGACGACGATGCGCGTCGACCACCGCCCGCGGCGTCCGAAAACCCTTGCGCAGCGCGGCCAGCCCGGCGGCCGCCCATCCGAGACGGCCGGCGATCGCGACGACGTCGCCCACCTGCGCGCCCGACCGCAGTATCGGCGCACGACCCTGGAGGTCGCCGAGCGCGGTGACCGCCACGACCAGCAGGTCGCTGCGCACCACGTCACCACCGACGACGCCGGCGTCGACGATCGCGCACTCATCGCTCAAGCCGTCGGCAAAGCGCTCGGCCCAAAAAGCAGGCAGGTCGGGAGGTGTCGCGAGACCGATGAGCAATGCGGTCGGAACCGCGCCCATGGCGGCCACGTCCGCGAGGTTTTGCGCCGCCGCCTTGCGTCCGACGTCGTACGGGG